>VFZW01000435.1 GCA_016871055.1 Acidobacteriota bacterium | reverse complement strand
TGCCTGAGGGACACAGGCAGGGACTGGTTCCGACGGTAACCGTAACGGGAACGGGAACGGTAAGGGCAAGTAATCATGGTTGGCGTAGCACCGCGTGATCGCGAGACCCATTTCCGATCCCCCCCCGAGTCGCGCTATCGTAAATCGTGCGCCCGAAACGCCGCAATGTCGTTAGCGACGACTCCGCCCAAGACAACATCGAATACGCGTTGCTACTGGCTTTCATCATCCTCGCGGCCTGCTGCATAGTCATGTTGTCCGGCGAATCGGTCGAAAACATCTGGACTCAGTCCAACGGCGTGCTCAGCCAGGCGCATTCGGCTGCCACTGGCTCTGGTAGTTAACACGTCCGGCGAAACCGCACAAGTCGAGCGGCGCGCCGGCGAACGGTATACTGAAATGTAGCCCTCCGCAGTTCCCGTCTTTCTCCCCGTACAAATGATATCCGTCAGTAATGTGTCCATGCGCTTTGGCGCAAAGATTTTGTTTGAAGAGGTCAGCACGACCTTCGCTCCCGGCCGGCGGTTCGGCCTGACCGGGCCCAACGGCGCCGGCAAATCGACGTTTATGAAGCTGCTGAGCGGCGAGACCGATCCACAGAAAGGCGTCGTCACCAAGCCCGCCAAAATTGGCGTCATCAGCCAGAATCAGAACGCTTACGACGAGATGCGGGCGATCGATTCGGTCATCATGGGCAATCGCCGGCTCTGGAATGCATTGACCGAGCGAGAGGTGCTGTACGCCAAGGCCGACCTCTCGGATGAAGAAGGCATCCGGCTCGGCGAACTGGAAGGGATCGTCGGCGAAGAAGAAGGGTACTCGGCCGAGTCCGACGCAGCGATTTTGCTTGACGGCCTGGGCATTATCGAAGCGCTGCACGAGCGCAAGATGTGCGAATTGCAAGGCGGCCAGAAGGTCCGCGTGCTGCTGGCGCAGGCGCTGTTCGGCAATCCGGAAGCGCTGTTGTTGGACGAACCGACCAACCACCTCGATCTCGACTCGGTGCACTGGCTCGAATCGTTTCTCAACAACTACAAAGGCACGCTGGTGGTCATCTCGCACGACCGCCACTTCCTCAACACCATCTGCACCCACATCGCCGACATCGACTACGAAACGATCATCATCTACACGGGCGGCTACGACGACATGGTGCTGGCCAAAACGCAAGTCCGCGCGCGAGTGGAAGCCGACATCGCGCAGCGGCAGAAGAAGATCGCCCAGTTGCAGGACTTCGTTTCGCGCTTCAGTGCCGGCACGCGCGCAAGCCAGGTGCAGTCGCGTAAGAAGGAAATCGAGCGGCTACAGACGTCGGACCTGCAGCGGTCGAACATTCAACGCCCGTTTATCCGGTTCAATCTGAAGCGCCCCAGCGGCCGCATTCCGCTGGAGTTGAAAGATTTTTCGCGCGCCTATGGCGAGCTATCGATTTTCAAAGGCTTCAGCGGGATGTTCGAGCGGGGCGAGAAGATCGCGGTGCTCGGCAAGAACGGTATCGGCAAGACGACGCTGGTGAAGGCGCTGTTGGCAAACGGAACCGGGCCGTACGATAAGGAGCCCGATCTCGCGCAGGGTTCGGGCGATGTGACCTGGGGCCATGAAGTGCAAATCGGCTACTTCGCGCAGGATCACCGCGAGTCGATCGCGCGCGGCATGACGGCCTTCGAGTGGCTGCATCAGTTTGACCCGCAAGCCAGCCGCGACGAAATCCGCGGTCTACTGGGTCAGATGTTATTTAGCGGCGAAGAGGGCATGAAACCGACCGAAGCGTTGAGCGGCGGCGAGGCGGCACGATTGATCTTCTGTCGCTTGATGCTGGAGAAGCCGAATTTTCTCGTCATGGACGAGCCGACCAATCACCTCGACCTGGAATCGATCAACGCGCTGAACTGGGCCATTCGCAAGTTCGAGGGTACGGTCATTCTCGTCACCCACGACGAGGATCTGATTGCCGAAGTGGCAACGCGGATTTGGCAGTTCGAGGACGGGCGGATTGTCGACTTTAAGGGAACGTACGAGGAGTTTCAGGCGACGGCTAGCGTGGCGGGGTAGGCCGCGCTCATTCTCACAAAGTCCGGACCGCGTTCTGCCGCGTCATTCGACTGCGCGATCGGTACGCGGTCGAACGGATCGTTAGCGCCGAGGCTTCGTCGCTGGGCAGGGATTCGACCAACGAATCGGTTTAAAGCCGGCGCAAGAACTCCTCTGACCATCTGATCGAAACCTCCCAGGCTGCAGCGGCGCTCAGATAACGCAATAGATGAGTCTTGGCGTCCTGTAGATTGACCAGAGTCATGGCCTGCTTTTCCTGCATCTCAGGAACGACAGCAACACAGTCAGAGGTACTTCGCGGCCTCCTCATCGCTCAAGCGCGTCAGCTTCTGTTCGTCTTCGCTGCCGGTGGCCAAGTACTCGTACTCGATTTCGTACAGGTAGTAAGTGCCGCACTCCGGGCACTGGTCGAGTTCAGGTGACCGCGTTTTGGCGGGTTCGGTATCCTTGATGCGTTTGAGTTTCCCCGCCTCGGCTGGCGGGAAGGTGTACTGCTCCTCGCGACCGTGTGTTTGCATCGCACGGCAGTAGTGCGGCAGCTTCGTACAAATCGAGCATTGCTTCTTCATTCGGATCCTCTCTACGAAGCGCACGACTTCACCGGCGTTGGCGAGCGTCAGCGGCGACAAGCGGGGCTTCGCCACCGGCGAATTGAATCGAGGTATACGACGTGATCGTCTTGTGCGTGATATCGACAATCGCGATCAACTCTGTCCACAAGAACCGAGCACCGTCGCGCCGGGTGACTCCATCGCGATCGAGCACGCTCGGCCCGAGCCGGAACTCACGCCAGAATAGCCAGGCCCAGATCAGATTAATAACCGCGGCAAACGCAACCGCAGGCGGACTGTGATGCCTAATCCCAAAGCTCGCGATGATAAGACCGAAAAATAGGAACATCCCTCCGACGCGCACGAAGTAAGACCGGCCCAATCGGGCCTCAACTTTTGACCATCGCAATATTATGTACATAATCGATTCGTGCCCTACACTCGCCGCGCTTTGCTCACGCTTCCCGCCGCCTCTGCCCTGGCGCAGACGCAACCGTTACACCGCTTCCCTCGCATGGTGCAGGAGTGGTTCGTTACGCAGGTCCGCTAGGCCGAACGGCGCGGGTTGCGCGCTAAGGCGGATCTCACCACGCGCGCCGACGCGGAGAATTACGTCTATGCTGTGCGGCAGAAAGCACGCGCGTGTTTTGGGCCAATGCCCGCGCGCACGGCGCTCAACGCGCGCACGACAAAAACGCTCGACCGTTCGGCCTACAACGTCGAAAACGTGATCTTCGAAAGCCGCCCCGGCTTTCTCGTCACCGCGAATCTGTATGTGCCGAAGGGTCTGACGAAAGCGGCGCCGGGCGTAGTCGGCAGTTGTGGGCACTCCGATACCGGCAAGGCTGGCGACACGTATCAGTCGTTCGCGCAGGGGCTCGCGCGGCAGGGCTATGTCGTGTTGATCTTCGATCCGATCGGGCAGGGGGAGCGGTTGCAGTATGTCGATGACAAGCGCAAGTCGTTCATCGGGCCTGGCACTAGCGAGCATCTTCTTGCTGGTAATCAACAGGTGTTGATTGACGAGTGCTTCGCCGGTTGGCGCGCATGGGACGGAATCCGCGCGCTCGACTATTTGCTGACGCGGCCCGAAGTCGACCCGGCGCGGGTCGGTATCACCGGCAACTCCGGCGGCGGCACGATGACGACATGGCTCTGCGCGCTCGAGGACCGCTGGTCGATGGCCGCGCCGAGCTGCTTCGTCACGACGTTTCGCCGCAATTTGGAGAACGAACTCGCCGCCGACAGCGAGCAGTATCCGTGGCGCGCCATCGCGCAGTCGCTCGACATGGACGACTTCGTCGCGTGCATGGCGCCTAAGCCGGTGATCCTGCTTGGCAAGGAGCGCGATTACTTCGACGCCCGGGGGTTCGAGGAGTCTTTCGCGCGGCTGAAGCGGCTGTACACGCTGCTCGGCAAGCCCGAAAATATCTCATCGTTTCTCGGCGCGGGCACGCACGGCTTCACGCAGGACAACCGCGAGGCGATGTACAAGTGGTTCAACAGGGCGACTGGCAGCACCCATTCCGGCGCCGAGGACATATTGCAGTTGGAGGACGAGAAGGACTTGTGGGCGACGCCGGATGGACAGGTGGCGCTGGCGAAGTCAAAATCGATCGTCGCGTTCACGCGGGAGCGGTCGCGCGAGTTGACGACCGCGCGGACGACGTTGAAGGGTGCCGATTTGCGACGCGTTTTGGGAGCGGCGTTGAAGATGCCTTTGGCCGCCGCGCCGCCCGATGCGCGTATCATGCGGCCGGTCGCGCGGCGCGGCTTTCCGACGCCCGCTTTCGCAACGTATACTGTCGAAACCGAGCCAGGCATACACGCGATCGTCTATTGGTTGACTAAGGAGCAGCATCTTTCGCGGCCGCCTCGCAATCTCGAAAACGTGACGTTGTATGTGTCGCATCACTCGGCCGATCGCGAGGTGCGCGACGATGCTTTCGCGCGGGGGTTGGTTGTTGACGGCACGGCTTTCTGCAGCGTCGACGTGCGTGGCGTTGGCGAGTCTCGGCCTGGCACGGGAAGCTCGGACGACTTTACGCGGCCATACGGGAGCGATTACTTCTATGCAGGCCATTCGCTGATGCTCGACGCGCCGTACGTGGGCCGCAAGACGTTTGATGTGTTGCGTGTGATCGAGTGGCTGCGGCTGAACGCCGGCACGCGGCGCGTGCATTTGGCCGCTGCGGGATGGGGGACGCTGCCCGCGACCTTCGCGGCGCTTCTTTCGGATACGGTGACGCAAGTTACGCTTTCTGGCGCGCCGGCGTCGTATGCGTCTATTGCTGAGTCGGAGCGGTACACGTGGCCGCTGTCGTCTTTCGTGCCGGGCGTGTTGCGGTATTTCGATTTACCGGATTGTTATGCGGAGTTGGAGGGGAAGGGGCTGCGGCGGGTTTAGTGCACGACACGGCGGTCTTAGGGCGATCCTCTGGGTCGCTGCTCCACGGGGCGAGCTGACAGGAACGAACTAGTCTCCTGTCTTGGATAATTCTTTACAACGGCGCACCTTGTCGAGGATAACGTCTGCGGAGGCCTTCCATGTGAAGGGGGTCGGGGCTCCGTTCCAACCGGCCAGCCAGTGGTAGATGGCGGTTTCCAATTCGTGGACACTGTGGAAGGTGCCACGCCGGATCATGCGCTCGGTGATCAGTGCGAAGAAGCGTTCCACTTGGTTG
>VFZW01000434.1 GCA_016871055.1 Acidobacteriota bacterium | reverse complement strand
GTATACAAATACAAGCAGGCTGCCAAACAGCTTTGTGAACGTTTCCATCGGTCGCCAGTCTCCTGTTCTCGTCTTGACAACAAGATCATCCGACAGACGACCGATGGTTTCAACATTTCAAATGTGTTTGGCTAGTTTTGATCGACATCCTTCTCAGTGATAGGACGTAAGGAAACGGGAACTGTTACGCCTTCGCTCAGAGTGACTTCGGTCGCTTTGGCGGCGAGTTTGGCGGCGTTCTCGGGGTCGAGTGTGAGTTCCATGAGGTCCTGGGGCACGACGAAGACCTTGTATTTCGCGGCGCGGAGGTTGGGGATTTGAAACTTGTTGTCGCGGACGGGCGCGGATTTGGCGCGGACGCCGAGGAGCACGGGCGAGAGGGGTTCGTCGTCCATTTCGATGGCGACGGCCATGAGTCTGGCGGCGGAGTCTTCGGACGATTCGACCGTGCCGTCGATACGCGCGGGTTTGTTGTGGAGGGTGATCTCGATGGGCACGGGCCCGGCGGAGAGATCGACGATCATGGAGGGCGCGGGCTGGCCGGCGCCGCCCGCGGCGAAGTTGCCACCGACGGCGATGAAGCCGACCTGCGCGTTGGGGGCTTTGGTATCGGGGTCGCGGCGGAGTTTGCCTTCGATTTTGAGGAACGGCCGGAGGGAGAGGGCGATGTCGTCGAGATCGGTTTGGCCGACGCGGAGGCGGCTGGTGGCGACGGAGTGTTGGGTGGTGGCGGTGAGGATGTATTCGCCGGGGCGAACGGAGTCGAGGACAAATCGTCCGGCGGCTTGGGGATTGACGGAGGTGGAGCTATGGCGGGCGCCGGCGCTGGCGTCGCCACGGGGATCGACGGGTTGGACGTTGACTTGTACGTATTCGTCCTTTGCGATCTCGCCCGACACGACGCCGCTGACACGGACGACGGTGGTTCGTTGGAGGCGGATGTCGACACCGGCGCGATCCTCACCGGGGCCGACGCGGATTTCGGCGGCTTGCGAGGGTTCGATCGCGCTGGGGTAGTAGGTCGGCGAGTAGACCTGGCGCTGGCCGGATGAGGGATCGAGGGTGGCGGCGCTCATGCGGCCGCCCATGACGAGGATGCGATAGTTGCCGGCGGGGAGTTTGGCGACGCGGAACTCGCCGCGGTCGTCGGTTTGGCCGCCGGGACCGCCGAAGGTTTGGCGGCCGCGTTTCATGCCAAGGACTTGGACGTGGGCTTGTTCGACGGGTTCGCCGTCGGCATCGAGGACGCGGCCTCGGATGACGGCTTGGGGGGTGAGGACGATGTCTTTGCCTGTGGTGGTTTCGCCGGGTTTTACGTCTTGGACTTCGTTGCGGGTGGGGTCGGAGGTGTAGCCGGGGCGGTCGGCGGTGACGGAGTAGCGGCCGGCGGGGAGGGCGGGGAAGTGGAAGACGCCTTCCTCGTTGGTGCGGGTTTCGAGATGGGTGGATTGGGTCTGGGTGTTGAGGCGATAGGCTACGATGCGCGCGCGGGGGATCGGCGCTTTGGTTGGCGAGTCGACAACCTTCCCGGTGAGGGCGGTTGGAGACTGTGCGGCGGCAATAAGCACGGCCACGCTACAGTGAAAGAGCAGTGAAATACCCTCTCCTCGATACCTTGCACGACTTCGTCCGCGAAGGCATGTGCACGTGCCGGCGGCATCCGGAGCACCCGATTTGGATCTACAACTACAGCCAGAGGGCACAGTTTGAGTTTAGCGCCGAATCGTGGCCGGAGGCGCTGCGGGATGCGCGGGGCTTGGTGCTGGATGAAGAAGGGCACATCGTTGCGCGCGGATTGAAGAAGTTTTTCAACTTAAGCCAACTTGTTACGCCGCCGAGCGGGCCCGCGGAATTTTATGAAAAAGCGGATGGGAGTCTGATACTTCTGTTCAGTTATGAGGGGCGTCGCGTTGTATCGACGCGCGGGGCCTTCGATTCCCCGCAGTCGCAGTGGGCCGCGGAAGTTATCGCGGAAAAGTATGGCGAGTTAGTGCCGCCTTCGGGCGTGACTTACTGCCTGGAGGCGATTTACCCGGCGAATCGAATTGTGGTGGATTATGGCGGGCTGTCGGAGTTAGTGCTATTGGCGGCGATAGATGCGTCGACTGGCACGGATGCGGATCATGCCCTGACGGAGTTACAGGGGCATTTTCGTTCGGCGCGGTTCTATGGCGTGTTGCCGCCAGGGGAGATACCGGTGGTTGAGGGCGAGGGGTTCGTGCTCCGGTGGTCCGATGGCACACGGGCGAAGGTCAAGATGGACGAGTACGTGCGAATGCATCGAATGATCTATGGCACGTCGTCGAAGACGGTTTGGGCGATGCTGCGGGCGGGGGAGAGTCCGGAGGCGGCGACGGAGGGGTTGCCGGTGGCGATTGTCGAATGGGTGGCGCGTTGCGCGGAGGAATTGCGGGGGGAGTTCGACCGGCGTTTGAAGCGGTTCGAGGTGCGGTACGCCGAGGCGGTGTCGAAGGGTCTGACGACGGCGACGCGGGCAGAATTCGCCGAATGGGCGAAGACGCAGGAGCACGCGAAGGTGTATTTCATGCTGCTCGATGGCAAGGCGATCGACGATTTGCTGTGGCGGATGATCGAGCCGGAGTATTACCGTCCGAAGTGGGCCGAGGAGTTGGAATAACGCGTTGTGGTGGATTTCAACCAGTCGGCCTGCATTGTAAAGCGTTGATTCCGATTGGCTTATGATTTGGATCGTCACTTGCAAAGATTGGAGTGGGAGCAAACCACCATGAAACGCACCTACCTCGCAGCAGTTGGACTGGCTCTGGCGATCGCGAACCCGTTGAGCGCGCAGAGTGCCGAAGATTCCGGACGCGGCGTCGCCCGGCTGAGCTTAATCGGCGGGGATGTCTCCGTGCGCCGGGGCGACACCGGCGAATGGGTGGCCGCGGCGGTGAATGCGCCGGTGCTGGCCGATGACCGGGTGTTGACCGGTGTTGGCTCGCGGGCGGAGGTGCAGTTCGATTACGCCAACTTCGCGCGGTTGTCGGCGGATACGGAACTGCGCATGGCGGATTTGGAAAACCGGAAGTACCTGGTGCGTCTGGCGCGCGGGACGATGGTATATCGGATTTTGCGGAATCAGGAAGCCGATGCGGAGATCAGCACGCCGTCGATCGCGATCCGGCCGTTGAAGAAGGGCATGTACCGGGTGAGCGTGCTGGAGGATGGCACGACGGAAGTGATTGTGCGATCGGGCGAGGCGGAGATTTATTCGCCGCGCGGGACGCAGAAGTTGCGCTCGGGGCGAACGCTGTTGGCGCGCGGGAATTCGAACGATCCGGAATTTCAGATTGTCGATTCGCGGGTGAACGACGATTTTGACCGCTGGAGCGATAGCCGCGACCGGCAGTTAGAAAAGTCGCAGAGTTACTCCTATGTTAGCCGCGACATTTATGGCGCGGAGGACTTAGACGGGCACGGCCGTTGGGTAAGTACGCCGGAGTACGGGAGTGTCTGGGTACCTTACTCGAGCGACGGTTGGGCGCCGTATCGGAACGGGCGGTGGAGTTGGGTGGATTACTACGGCTGGAATTGGGTCAGTTACGATCCGTGGGGCTGGGCGCCGTATCACTACGGGCGCTGGATGTTCCGCGCTAATGTGGGCTGGTGCTGGTGGCCCGGTTACATCAACCGCCGCCATTATTGGAGCCCGGCGCAGGTTGCGTTCTTTGGTTGGGGCGGATGGGGAGGCGGTTTCAGCGTTGGTGTCGGCTTCGGTAATTGGGGCTGGGTGCCGCTGGCGCCGTATGAAACTTACTATCCGTGGTATGGCGGCGGTTACTATGGCGGTTACCGCAACAGGAACGTGAATAACGTCACGATCATCAATAACACGAATATTACGAATATCTACCGCAACGCGCGGGTGGATAACGCGATCACGGCGGTTAACGGAAGCGACTTCGGGCGCGGTTCGGTGAATCATGTGAGATACAACCGGAGCGATATTGAGTCGGCGTCCCAGGTTCGAGGCCAGTTGCCGCTGGTTCCCGATGCGTCGTCAACGCGGCTGAGCGATCGGGAGTCTCGCGTGGCCGAAGGGCGCGGGGCAACGCGGTCCGACGACCGTTTCTTTGCGACGCGGCAGGCGACGCGAGCCGACCGGGTTCCGTTTGAGACGCAGCGCGCGGCGTTGACCGAGACGAACCGGCGGACGTTCGGCGAGGCGGCGGCCGGGCGCGGCGGTGAAGCAGCAGGCGGGCGCGGTGGAGACGTCACTCCCGGACGCGGCGGCGCGACGGAAGGCGGCCGTGGAGCGAGCGACGTTGGCCGTGGTTCGGAGGGCTTCGGACGCAGGGGCGGGGAAGCGACGGCGTCCGAGGGCCGTGGTTCGCGGACGGCCGATTCGGTGGGGCGCGGTGGCGACACCACCAATACCGAAGGCCGTGGCGGCTGGCGCCGGTTCGGCGACTCCGCCGATGCGGGCGGCCGTGGCGCGCGTTCTTCCGAACCCACGCGTGGCAGCGCGGAATCGACTGGCGAAGGCCGTGGCGGCTGGCGGCGTTTCGGCGATTCGGCCGGGAACTCTGAGACCCGTTCGAACGACTCGTTTGGCCGTGGCTCGCGGAGTTCGGAACCTTCGCGCGGCAACAACGATAACAGCGGCTGGCGCCGGATGAGCGAATCGCCGCGTATCGATAGTGGCCGTGGCAGCAGCGATTCGGGATTCGGCCGAGGCGGTTCGCGGAACGAGAGCCGCGGCGAGACGCGGCGCGAAGAGTCGCCGAGGATGAGTCCGCCGGTGGTACGCGAACGGTCCGAGCCGAGCTTTGGCGGAGGCCGGGGCGAAAGCCGGGAGCGGTCTATGCCGACATTCGGCGGCAGCCGTGGAGAAAGCCGGGAGCGGTCCGCGCCGAGTTTCGGCGGCAGCCGGGGAGAATCTCGCAACGAAGGCCGGGGCGGATTCGGCGGGTTCGGCGGATTTGGCGGCGGTGGCGGCGCGAGCCGTTCGGAAAGCCGCGGTGGTGGAGAACGCTCCGCGCCTTCTGCGGCGCCGTCTGGCGGCGGCCGTGGTGATGGAGGCGGCGGCGGTCGTGGGGATAGCGGTGGCGGCAGCCGTGGTGAAAGCCGTGGCGGAGGAGGCGGGCGGATTCGCTAACGCCGGTCGCGCCTGAAGTTGTTACGATAGCAGGCGGATGAAAACACAACCGTTGGCGATGTTCGCACTAGCCCGAAGTTCCCCTTGGCAAAACGGGGCAATCGACACACTCCAAACGAGTTAGACGAAGAGGAGGGTGTGCGGCGCTGGGAACAAAGTGTTAGGGTGTGACGCCGAGGAG
>VFZW01000433.1 GCA_016871055.1 Acidobacteriota bacterium | reverse complement strand
CGGAGATCAGAAATATAGGGTAATACACAAATCGCCCGAGCGCATGCCCGCTAAGTGATTCACAATGAACCGCTTACCTCGCGCTCCCGCACGAGGTAAACGCTCTTCGCAGTAAACTCCCGCTAGATCGAGATCCTTAGTCGCCCTTGCTCGCGTGGCAAACCGCAGTTCCAACGCCACTCCACCCTTAAGGAAGTATGAACCGACAATCCGCTCCTCCACTGCACGTTCAAGCACTCCGCAAAGCGCCAAGAACGAAACCCACCTCCGCAGCCGCTCCTGGTCCAACTCTTGCTCCCGTGCGACCCGCGCAAGCCGCTTCTCGAGCCGCTCCACCGGTTGCGGTCTCGGCGTCACGAGGCCCGCAGCCTCTCCGCGTGACGTTTCACGGCCCGTCGCAGCCGCTGTGCTTCGGCGGCCGAAATGTATCCCTCGCGCCGGGCATCGGTAATCGCTTGGCCGACAAAATCAAGCCGCCCACCGGCATGCAACAAGTCGGCGACTGTACGCGCAACCGAAGTCACCGGCAACCCTTCGATCACGGTCACTTCATCATCCAGAAGTTCATCGCGATGAAGGACGACTGGCCTCGGCAACGTCCGCCGAAGCCGTGCAGCCTTCGGAATCGTCAGATGAATCGCGGCCGGATTTGCGTCGGAGATGCCGTACACGGCCAAAGCGGTTTCGTGCGATAGCGCAACCACCTCAGGCCCCCGGTGCGCCCGCGCCCAAAGTACCGCCTCTCGGTACTGTGACAAGTGGTTGATCGGCACGTACGGGATCCGATATACGCCTCTCCCCGTTCGTTCGATCCGTCCCCGTTGCGCCAGCCGCGACAATACCGAGTCCGTGAACCCAGACCCCCGCGCCTGCTCGGCGGTGAACAATCCATCGTGTTCTTCGGCAAACGCAAACAGATCGTCGAAGCGGGTGCGCGGCACAATCTCAGCTTACACTGCCACGCGGAGACTGTCAAAATAGTTCCATATTTGAACTATTTCGCCACCACCGACTTTTCGCCGCACCGGCATGCAGCGCAAAGCGCGACCGATCCTCTGTATGAGGCCGCCGCCACTTTCCATAGGTTCAGTTCGGGCCGCCGTGTGCGGCTCGGAAGTGCCGCGGCGAAGCCGCGCGTAGCGTTTTCGACGCCAAATGCTAAAATCGAAAGTTCCGACATGCCCAACCTCAAGCAGTTAATCCGGGAGATCCCCGACTGGCCCAAACCGGGCATTCTCTTCTACGACATCACCACGCTGATGAAAGACCAGGCCGGCTTGGCCGCCGTCATCGACGGTCTGAAATCCAGCGTCAACGCCGATGAAATCGACGCTGTCATCGGCATCGAAGCACGCGGATTTTTCTTCGCGCCCACCGTCGCGCATTCGCTCGGCAAAGGCTTCATCCCCGTGCGCAAGCCGAAGAAGTTGCCTGCCGCCACCGAGTCGGTTGAATACGCGCTCGAATACGGCACGGACAAACTCGAAATCCACAAGGACGCGATTCACCCTGGCCAGCGCATTCTCATCGTCGATGACGTACTTGCCACCGGCGGCACCGCCGCGGCCGTCGCGCAACTGGTCGAAAAACTCGGCGGCAAAGTCGTCGCGCTCGCGTTCGTAATCGAACTCGACTTCCTCAGCGGCCGCGACAAACTCAACGGCCGCCGCATCCACTCGCTCCTGCACTACTAATGCGCCAAGTCAGCGTCCGCGCCTTCGCCAAGCTCAATCTCGATCTACGAGTGTTGAACCAGGGCGCGAACGGCTTCCATGATCTGAGAAGTGTCTTCCAGACGATCTCGCTGCACGACCGCATCGACATCGCCTACGCACCGTCGAAGAAGACGAAAATCGACGGCACTTCCCAAATTCCCAACAACCTGATCGAGCGCGCCGCGAGAGCGCTGCTCGATCACACGCGAACGACGGCCAGGATCGAATTTCGCCTCACAAAGCGCATCCCGATGGGCAGCGGCATGGGTGGTGGGTCGTCCGACGCGGCCGCGGTGCTGCTTGCGCTCCCGGTCCTCGCCGGAATGTCGATTCCGCTCGACGAATTGATCCGTCTCGCCGCGGGTCTCGGTTCCGACGTTCCTTTTTTTCTGCTCGGCGGCGCCGCGGTGGCGCTGGGGCGGGGAACCGAACTCTATCCGCTGCCCGAAATCCCCAATAAAAAGCTGCTCATCGTCGCGCCGGGCGTGCATGTTTCGACCCCGGAAGCCTACCGCGCCTTCAACCGGGCCGGGAACGGAAAATTGACGGAAGCGCAAGTTATTCAGTATATTGATAGTTTCCAGTCGCGCGTCTGGGGGCTCGGGAAATCCCTGTCCAAAGGCAGCGCTGGAAGCGAGGCAGTCAACGATTTCGAACGTGTGGTGTTCCCCCAGCACCGGCAACTCAAATCCATCCTCACAGCGCTACAAAAATCAGGAGCTGACCCAGCCAGAATGACCGGCAGCGGCTCGGCTCTCTTCGGAGTATTCACCACACAGCAACAGGTTTTGGAAGCGCGGGCCGCCGTTGAACGGTTGTGTCCGCAAGCCGTGGGATCGCGGGCAACGTTTGTTAGCCGCGCCCGCTACAAAGCCGCCTGGTGGCGTCAACTGCAACCTCACATGGACTCGACGGACCCCAAGTCATGGCCGCCACAAAGCCGATACGCGTCGCGCCGCCGAAAAGAGCGATGAGATCCGATAAGCTCAAGCTCTTTACCGGTAACGCCAACCCGGCGCTGGCTACCGAGATCGCCGAATGCCTCGGCATGGATCTCGGCACCGCCCCCGTGCGCACCTTCGCCGACGGCGAGATCTACCTGCAGATCAAAGAGAATGTGCGCGGTGCCGACGTGTTCGTCATTCAGCCCACGTGCAGCCCCGTTGACCGCCATATCTTCGAAGTCCTCCTGATGACCGACGCGCTGAAGCGCGCCTCGGCCGAGCGCATCACCGTCGTGCTGCCCTACTACGGCTACGCGCGGCAGGATCGCAAGGACAAGCCCCGCGTGCCGATCTCGGCCAAACTGGTCGCCAGCGTCATCGAACGCGCCGGCGCCGATCGCGTGCTCTGTCTCGATCTGCACGCCGCGCCGATTCAAGGCTTTTTCGACATCCCCGTCGATCACCTCTACGCCGCGCCCGTATTGGTCGAATATTTCCGCGCCAATCCGCTGGAGAACCTGATGGTCGTATCGCCGGATGCCGGTGGTGTGGAGCGCGCGCGCGCTTTCGCCAAGCGTCTGAACGCGCCGCTGGCGATCATCGATAAACGCCGCGAAGAGGCCAATGTCGCCGAAGTGATGCACGTCGTCGGCGACGTCGAAGGACATCATTGCCTGATGGTGGACGACATGGTCGACACCGCCGGTACTCTGGTCAAAGGCGCCGATGCGCTGCTGGCCAACGGCGCGTCGGCCGTTACCGCTTGCGCGACGCACGCGGTGCTTTCCGGTCCCGCGATCGAACGAATTCGAAATTCCCGGCTTAACAGGGTCGTCTTCAGCAACTCCATTCCGCTGAAGGAAGAGGCCGCCGCCTGCGATCGTATCCATACGATATCGGTAGCGCCGCTTCTGGCCCAAGCCATCAAATCCATTCACGAGGAGACGTCCGTCAGCGGACTCTTCGTCTAGACTTCGAGGTCAGTATGAGAAAAGACATCACCATCGCCGCCGCGCCACGCTCCACACGGGGCAAGAACGAAGCGCGCCGTCTGCGCGTTAGCGGCCAAATGCCGGCCGTGATTTATGGGACCAAAAAGGACCCGGTCGCGGTCTCCGTCAGCCCGAAGGAGGTCAGCAATATCCTCCATTCCAGCACGGGCCACAACACGATCTTCGATGTCACCGTCGATGGCGGCGCCGGAGAGCCAGTCATGATCGTCGACTGGCAGAATCACCCGCTGCGCGGCAACTTGCTGCATATCGACTTGCAACGCATCGATCTGGAGAAGGCGCTCGTGGTTTCCGTCCCGGTTCACGTCAAGGGTGAAGCGCGCGGCGTCAAACTGCAGGGCGGATTGCTCGAGGTCGTTTCGCGCGAAATCGAGATCGAATGTCTGCCGAACGACATTCCGGAGTTCTTCGAAGTCGATGTCACCGGTCTGGGAATCAACCAGGCCGTGCGCGCCGGCGATCTGCAGCTCGCCGAGTCGATGACGCTGATTTCGCCCGCCGATGCCGTGCTGGTGCACGTCACTTCGCTCAAGGCCGAGGAAGCGGCGCCCGCCGAGGCCGATAAACCCGCCGAACCGGAAGTCGTCAAGGCCAAGGGCAAGAAGGAAGACGCCGAAGCGCCGGCCGCCGACAAGAAGAAGAAGTAATTTCCGGTGGCGGAGGGAGCACCCAGTTCCGGACCGGCCTGGCTCATCGCCGGGCTCGGCAATCCGGGTCCGGAGTACGAACGGACTTACCACAATCTGGGCTTCCTCGCTATCGACCGGCTCGCCGAAGCGAACAACATTCGCGTTACGCGGCCGGAGTCCAAGGCCCTCACCGGCGTGGGTGTTGTCGCCCGCCAACCGGTGCTCGTGGCCAAACCGCAAACTTACATGAATTTGAGCGGCGGCTCGATCGGGCCGCTTCTTGAGAAATACACGCTCCCGGCCGAAAAGCTGATTGTCATCTATGACGAACTGGCCATCGACTGGGGCTCGATTCGAATCCGGCCGAAAGGCTCGGCGGGCGGACACAACGGTGTCGGTTCCCTGATTCGAAGCGTGGGCAACGAAAACTTCATTCGCGTGCGCCTCGGGATTCGCCCCGAGCACCGGGTGGGGGATCTGAAAGACTACGTGCTCGCTCCCATCCGGCGGGCGCAAATGGAAACCCTGGATTCGATTCTCGGCCTCGCGGTCGAGGCTGTCGAAACCATCATCACCGAAGGCGTCGAAAAGGCCATGACGAAATACAATCGTCGCGCCCAAGGTGCAAACGAGGAACAATGAGAACTTACGAACAACTGTTCATCGTCAATACCGCCGCTGTCGATACCGATGTCGATGCGCTGCTCGAGCAACTTACGGGCATCATCACATCCTCAGGCGGCACCGTTGACAAAACCGACAAGTGGGGCGTGCGCAAGCTCGCCTACCGCGTCGATCGCCAGACCGAAGGGTCTTACATTCTGCTCTGTTTTTCCTGCGGTTCCCAGACCGTGCGCGAACTCGAACGCCGCCTGCGCGTCTCCGATCTCGTGTTGAAATTCATCACGGTCCGCATGGACGAGCGCATGAAGCGCGTTGCCAAGCGCCAGAAGCGCCGCGAAAAGCGGTTGGCCCGCAAGCCGCAGCTTGGCGCGCCGCC
>VFZW01000432.1 GCA_016871055.1 Acidobacteriota bacterium | reverse complement strand
CATGTTCATGTGATCGTCGAGGCTAAGACCGCTCCGGAGCGAGTGATGAATGAGTTCAAATCGTACGCGACGCGGGAACTGAAACGCGTCGGAGGCAACGACGATCAGAAGCGATGGGCTCGGCACGGTAGCACTCGCTGGCTGTGGGATGATCGCGATGTGCGGGAGGCGATGAAATATGTGTGCGAAGAGCAGGGCGAGGTGATGGCGCTGTACGTGGCACCAGACTGGTGAGTGGGGTGTTGGGGGTTGGGGAAGGTCCGCTTCCTTGCGGTCGCGGCTCTGCAGGGTTGTCGGCGTAAATGGGGCGTTTGGGGTTGGGGAGGAGGTGGCGACTTTCAGGCCCGCCGTTGCGGTCTAGAATCTTGCGATAAGACCGAGACGCGCGGCGCGTGGGGAGCCGGGCAGGATGTTGTTGTTGCTGTGCGCGGTTGGGAAGTAGGTCGTGTCCAGAACGTTTTCGATGTTGGCTTGCAGGCGGAGGCGTTCGTTGATGGTGTAGAACAAAGCCGCGTCGCCACGTGTGAAGGAAGGCAGGCGGACGGTGTTGTCGATGCCGGCCCACATCGCCGATTGATGAATAATGCCAAGGCCGAGGCTGAGGCGCGAGACGAGCTGATAGTTGTTCCACAGCGAGAACGTATGGCCGGGTACGATGGCCATCTTCGCACCGAAGGGCGCGGCGGCGGTGGCGCGGCGGACGAAAGCGTCTTGCGTCGCGTAGCCACCGGCGATTTGCCAGCGGCGGGAGATGGAGCCGTTGAGAGCGGCCTCGAAACCGTTGGTGCGCTGGCTGCCGGTTTGGACCAGGATGGCGGGGTTGTTGGGATCGCGCGCGGTGGAGTTGTTGCGGTCGAGGCGGTAGAGGGCCGTTGTCAGGCTGAGGCCGCGTGCGAGATCGACCTTAGCGCCGGTTTCCCAATTGTTGAAGCGTTCGGGGCGGAGGGTTTGGGTGGTGACGGTAAGCGAAGAGAACTGGTCGCCGGCGCTGGGGAGATAGGTTACGCTGTAGCTGCCGTAGACGGAGACGTTCGAGATGGGCTTCACTACGACGCCGAGGCGGGGGGAGACGAAGTTGTCGGAGCGGTCGAGTTGTTTCGACGCGCGGCGGTCGAGAACATCGATGGCGAACCGGTCGATGCGAACGCCGGCGACCAGTTGGACGAAGCGAGACAGTTCGACCTGATCCTGCACAAACGCCGCTGCAACCGAGTTGCGGGCGTTGTTGTCGGCGTTGGTTCCGGCGGGGCGATAGACGGCGTTGGTCACGACGTCCGGGGCGGCGAAGGGAACGTTCAACGTAGTCGCGGTCGCGCCGAAGAACGCGGTTTTTCGAAAGTTTTCGGTGTGCTGCCGGCCGAACTCTCCTCCGCCCACGATGGTGTGGCGCAGCGGTCCGGTGCGAAAGACGCCGCTCAGGTCGGTTTGGTTGAACAGATTGCGGCGGGCGGTGGAGTCGAAGTAACCCGACAGGCTGACCAACGTGCGCGCGGGATTGACGGCGCCCGGCAGGATGTTCTGGTAGAACTTGGCGTAGTCGGCGGCGAGTAGGGTGTTGCGGAAGGTCCAGACACCGGCCTGATGTTCGACCGAGGTGGTTCCAATGTGAACGCCAGCTTCGGCGAAGCTTTCTTTCGAGGAGCCGAAGAAGGTCGAGCGGCCGGTTTGAGCGGGGCCGCCACCGTAGGAGGGGATGCCGCGATCGACGGTGCGATCGTCATTGAAGTATTCGTATGACGAACGGATGAGCGTGCGCTCGCCGAGCTTCCAACTCAACGCGGGCGCGAAGCCGTAGCGTTCCACGTCGACGTTATCGCGGAAACTGCCGGAGTTTTCGTAGACGCCGTTCAGGCGAAGGGCCACCGATTCAGTGAAGTTGTGATTGGCGTCACCGGCGACGCGGCGATTGGCGAAGCTGCCGCCCTGGAGCGAGATTTCACGGAAGGGGACGAACTCGGCTTGTTTGGTCACGCGGTTGATGACGCCGCCACCGCCGCCTCGGCCGAACGTGAGTGCGTTGGCGCCCTTGACGGCTTCGACGCGTTCGACGTTGTAGAGATCTCGGAAGTATTGGACGTCGTCGCGAACGCCGTTGACGTAGAAGTCGGAGGTGGTGACATTACCGCGGATGACCGGGGCGTCGCGGTGGCCCTCCCCTTGGGCCATCGTGATGCCGGGCACAAAGCGCACGACATCGGCCATGTTTTGCATCGACTGATCTTGAATCTGACCGCGGCTGACGACGCTGACGGCTTGCGGGACGTTGAGGAGTTGCGTTGGGCTTTTCAGGGCGCTCGCGGTGGGGACTTGATAGCCGGCCGAATCGAGGATGGTGAGGGTTTCGCGGGCTTCGCTTATTTGCAAATATATTTCAACGGCTGTTACGGCGTTCCGCACTTCGATCCATTGTTTGGCGATGCGAAAGCCGTCGGCGGAGGTGGTGATCTGGTGCGTTCCGGTGACGACCGGGACGGAAATCCAGCCGTCGGGGGCGGTGGATACAGAGAGGCGATTGGTTAGGCCGTCCTGTGAAATCTGTAGTTTAGCGGCGGGAACGGGCGAGCCGGCGGGATCGAGGACAAGGAGATCGAGGCGAGCGACGGCGTTTTCGGCCCAAGCGGGCAGGAGCAAGAACATCGCGGCGGTGAGTGCCTGACCGAGTCTCTTATTGCAACTGACTGTCATTTTCTGTTCCTCTACCACTCTACGGCGTTGGAGTCCGGTTGTCAACATTCGGCGTTGTCGGCCGTTTGGGTGTAGGATACGGATATGAAGCGGCGATCCTTTCTTTCCTTATCCGTAGCGACGGCGGCGACGGCAGCGGCTTCGGCGAATAAACGCGAGCGGATGCTGCGCTGGCTGGACGGTAGGCCCGAAGCGAACTATACGCCGGCGGCGTTCTTCCTGCATTTCGACAAGGAGTTCAAAGCGGGATCGGCGGCGGCGCGAAAACACTTGGAGTTCTTCCGGCAAACGGATATGGACTTCGTAAAGATTCAGTTCGAGCAGACCTATGAGCGGCAGGAGTTTTTGCAAACGCCTGGCGACTGGGGGAAGTTGGCGCTGCGAAAGCTGGACTTCTACGAACCGTTGCTGGTGACGGTGCGGGAGTTGGTGAAGGCGTCGAAGAAAGACTCGCTGATCTTGATGACGCTGTACTCGCCGTTCATGTGCGCGGGGCATTGTGCGACGGCGCCGCTGTTGAAGCGGCATCTGGAGGAGAACCCGGAGGCGGTGAAGAAGGGGTTGGAGGTCCTGACCGAAAGCCAGATGTTGTTTGTGCGGGCCTGCATCAAGGAAGGCATCGACGGGTTCTATATGTCGACGCAGGGATCGGAGACGAAGCGGTTTTCGTCGCCGGCGATTTTCACCAGCTACATCAAACCATTCGATCTGGTGGCGATGAAGGAGATTCACGCGGCGTGCCGGTTTAACATTTTGCACGTGTGCGACTATCATGCGCCCCACGCCAACTACGACGCGGTGTACGACTACCCGGCGCAGATCGTCAATTGCAATGCGAAGTTGATCGATAAGGAGTTGCGGGCGCAGGAGATTTCGACGCGGTTTAAGCGGCCGTTCATGGGGGGAATGGACAGGCACGGGTTGATTGCGAAGGGCTCGGCGGCGGAGATGGACGCGGAGATTAAGCGGGTGATTCAGGCGGCGCCGCGGCAGTTTATTCTGGGCGCGGATTGTACGGTCGGCGGCGATACGGATTGGGGGCGGTTGCGGCGGGCGATCGCGGTGGCGCACAGCACGGGCGCTGCCGGGCGGTAATTCTGTTGGCGCTGTCATATGATAGTTGCCATGTCGTTGAGCCCGTCGACACGTATCGGCCAGTATGAGATCCAGGCGCTGAATTACCGCGATCTTGTGAATGCCGAGCTTCGCTTTCCGGAGATTCGAATCGTCAAACCCTGGAGGAACTTCGATGAGCACCGTTACGCTACGAATGGAAGAGGCCAAGCACGCGCGGCTGCGGCAGTTGGCGGCGTCCCAGGGCATCAGTATGAACAAGCTGATGGATGAACTCGCTACGATTGCGCTGGCGCAGTACGACGCCGAGACGCGCTTTCGGGCGCGGGCGGAGGCCGGGTCGGCGGCGAAGGGGTTGCGGCTGTTGACGAAGCTGGACCGAAGTTTTAGGGCGCGGGCGGGGCGTTGAGGATGGCGCGGAGGCGCTGGATGAGCGAGGGAAGATCTTCGTCGACCGCTTTCCAGATCACTTCGATGTTCATGTCGAAATAGGCATGGACAAGCCGATTTCGGATGCCAATCAGTTCTGGCCATGGAATCCCTGCTGTCGCTGCCCGGAACTCCGGCGAGACCTTGGACGCCGCCTCGCCAATGATTTCGATTGATTTCACGACGGCCAGAAAATTCGCGCGCGAGCGGGTCTGGGAGAACTCAATCGCGCCTCCAACATTTGCGTGAGGCGTTCTCGATCCGACTCATCCATATGCGGGAACGGCGGTCCTCACTACCTCATCGCGAAAGGACCGGCTCAAGTCTTCCTTCGTTCGAAGGTCCACTTTCCTGCCGAGCTTTTCGGTCAAGGTGAGTTCCATTCGTACAAGTCCAAATAGGCTCGGCACTCTTCCCGGCTCAAACTCGACAAGCATATCGATATCGCTTTCGGGCCGGAAGCGATCGGTCAGCACAGAACCGAATAACGACAGCCGCTTGACGTGGTACTGTTTGCAAATCTCGGCGATCTCAGCATGCGGCACGGTGATGGGCAGCGTCGTCATGCCTTCAGCCTCGCGCACTCCGTAGTTGCCTCGCACCGCCGTTCCGGGGAACACGTTGGGCACAGTTTTGCCGTTTTCGACAACCACCACGCCGTTGACGATCACATGCGGAATGCCCTCGGCGAACTTCGGTCCGGTTTGATAGGCGCCGGTGTCTTTGACCGTGGCCGCGTCGAAGACGGTGATGTCCGCGTCGGCGCCGACTTTGATGCGGCCTTTGTTTTTCATCCGCGGGGCGAGCGGCTCCAACCGTTGCGCGGGCATCAGGGTCATTCGTCGAATGGCCTCCATCAACGTCGCCACTTTCAACTCGCGAACGTACTCGCCGAGTACCTTTGAAAACGTCCCGCCGCCGCGAGGGTGCGCGCCCGCCGCGTAGGGCATCGTGTCGGACGCGATCATCACGAACGGCGACGCCAGCACCTGCTTGATCCACTCGGGCTTCATCGAGTGCAGGATCAAAATGCCGCCCTGTTTGCGGTACTTTTCGAACGTCTCCTTGGTGAGGCGCTCGCCGGTGGCTTGCCATTGCAGATCGTTGTAGGTCACGCC
>VFZW01000431.1 GCA_016871055.1 Acidobacteriota bacterium | reverse complement strand
GCGCCGCTCGCTGGCGAAAGAAAGCCAAGAAAGCCGCCGCCAGCGCCAGCAACGGAGGCGAACAAGGGAATCGAAGGAAGAAAGGCAACCCCCAATTTATCAGCAACTTCGGAGTTTGCGAGAACCACAATCTGCGTCTTCTCTAATTTTAGCTGCTGGGGCGGTAGGCGCGATGTTGAGAAATTGAATCGTCTGGCGATGACCTCTTCGAGTTCACGGCGCACCGGCCAGCCGACAATGCGGCTGACCAATATCCCGGGCCGCGCAGGCGTCCCCGCTTAGCCGTTCGAACATTGCGAAGACTTCTCGCGGTATTCAGCGCATGCCCGTCCGGCCTTTCACACGTGCAAAATGGGCGTTGCTATAATGAAACCCGTTCCCGCCTGGAGGTTGGTTAATGAAACACATGCTTCGCTGTGCGTTGCTCCTTGCTGCCTGTTCCCCCTTTGCGGTTTCACAGGAAGTCACCGCCGGTATTTTCGGCATCGTTCAGGATTCCTCGTCTGCCGTTGTTCCCGGCGCCACGATTCGTGCGCGCAACGTGGGTACCGGCTTTGCCCGCGAAACCAAGTCCGATGAATCAGGAGCATATTCGTTCGTCCTGATCCCGATCGGCAACTACGAAGTGACCGCGGAGGCCTCGGGCTTTAAGAAGTCGTTGGTCTCCGATGTGCAACTCCGCGTGAACGATAACCGCCGCATCGTCTTTAGCATGGAAGTGGGCCAATTGGCCGAGCAGGTTACGGTGGAAGCCGTGGCCGTTTCGGTGAACGTGGCTACAGGCACAACATCGCAATTGTTGGACGGTAAGGACATGATCCAGTTGCCGTCGCGCGGCCGCAACGTGGTCCCATTTGCCTTGTTGATGCCGGGCGTGGTTTCCACCACGCCGTATGATCGCCGGGCGAACAACTCGGCGGTGAACGGGATCCGTCCGACGCACAACGCGTGGCTGTTGGATGGCGGCTACAACGTGGATACCGGCGGCAACTGGAGCAGTCCTCTGGCCCCCAATATCGAGAGCGTCGCCGAGTTCCGCGCTATTCGTGGCAACTACTCGGCGGAGTTCGGCGTCGGAGGCGGGTCGCAGTTCAACGTCATCACTAAGGGTGGGACGAATGAACTGCACGGGTCCGCGTATTATTTCCACCGCAATGACAAGCTGAATGCCCGGAATTTCTTCGTGCCCTCGCGGCCGCCGTTCCGCGGCAACGACTATGGCTTCACGGCGGGCGGGCCGGTCTACATCCCCAAGCTTTACAACGGCAAGAACAAGACGTTCTTCTTCGCCCTGATCGGCTTCATCAAGGAAAGAAGCCAGCAGAGCTTCTTCAACGTGGTTCCTGAGGCTGCCTTCAAGACCGGTAATTTCAGCGGTTTAAATCGTGTGTTGTACGATCCCACAACGGGTCAGCCTTTGGGGGGCAATATCATCCCCGCCAACCGCATCGATCGTAACGCGCAGGGCTATGCCCGCATGTACCCGGACCCGAACTTCCGCAACGCCGCCGGGCAGAACTGGTTCACCCTCCAGAGCCGCCGCGACGACACCGACGAGATGAACTTCCGCGTCGACCATATCTTTAACGACAAGCAACGCGTGATGTGGCGATACACGCCCGAATTCCGGTTGAACAACTTCCGGACCTCCTCCGGTTTCGAGTTCCTGCGGCAACAGAATGAAACGCCGGCGCGGAACATGACGGTGAACTACAACGCCACCTTCAGCCCGACGTTGATCATGGACTTCAACTGGGTGCGCAGCCACAATCGCATCAAGCAGTTTCCGCCCGATCTGAGCGGCGCCACTTGGAGCATCAATATTCCGCAGTTATTCCAGGACAATGAGCAGACCTACCCGCTGGCCAGCTTGAACCTGTCGAAGGTGCCCGACCGCGTTCCCACCATCAGCCCCACCGGCTACGCCGCCGTTGCGCCCGGCGCCCCCTGGAGCAATTACCAGACGATCTATGACTTCCGCGACACGTTTACGTGGATCAAGGACAAGCATACGATCAAGACCGGATTCCTCTACTCCTACGAGATCAAGTTCGAACCGACCAACACCAACGTGTTCGGCGCTTTTGCCTTCGATGGCCGCTTTACCCGCCAGCCGGGTGTCGCCACCGGCGGCGATGCGTTCGCCGACCTGCTGCTCGGGCGTGCTTCGGTCTACGATGAAACCAGCACCGTTGCCTTCAACGACAACCGCCGTAACTCCTTCGAGATTTTCATTGACGACTCCTGGAAGGCGACACGCAAGCTGACCCTCAACCTCGGCGTGCGGTACTCCTACTTCCCGCCTGCCAGCGAACCAAGCCAGCGGCTGCGAGCCTTCGTGCCTAGCCAGTACAACCCGTCGCAGGCCGTCACCGTGGACCCCAACGGCCGCATCCCGCGGGGTGGCGCCGGCAACCGCTTCAACGGCCTCGTCGATCCGACGGCATTCTGGAAAACCAGCCGCCGCAACTTTGCGCCGCGCTTCAGCTTCGCCTACGACGTCTTCGGCAACGGCAAGACGGCGGTCCGCGGCGGCTACGGCCTCTTCTACAGCCGCGAGATCCTCGGTGCATTCATTCTGATGTCGGGCAACCCGCCCTTTTCGGAACTGCAGACCATCGAGAACACGCAGCTGTCGAACCCCGGCGGCGGCAGTACCCGCGACTTTACCCTGCCCATCACGCTGGGCTCCATTGATACCAATCAGCTCACGCCCTACACCCAGCAGTGGAACATCAACATCCAGCATGGTCTGACCAATAATATGGTGCTGGAAGTCGGCTACTCCGGAAGCCGCGGCATTCACTTCATGCGTACGCAGGATCTGAACCAGCCGCTGCCTAATCCGCTCATCGCCCAAGGCCGGCAGAATGCCAATCAAGTCCGTCCCTATCGCGGCTGGGCGATCATCAATCACCGTGAACAGAGCTACGCCTCCAACTACCACGGCCTGCAGACCTCATTGAACCGCAACTTCTCCAAGGGGCTGCTGTTCCAGACTTCTTACACGTGGTCCAAGGCCATTGACAACGCCGATTACACTGCCGGCATCTACGGTTTCTACCCCAACACGCGGGATGCCAGCGGCGAACGGGCCCGCGCCAGTTTTGACGCCCGGCACAACTTCATCAGCAGCGTGGTGTATGACCTGCCCTTCCTCAAGGGCCGAAAAGGCGTTCTCGGCTATGCGTTCGGCGGATGGCAGATCTCGGGCATTTACACAGCCCGTACCGGTCTGCCCATTAGCCCCGAACTCGGTCGCGATAACGCCGGCGTCGGTACGGCAACGCGCCAGCGGCCGCTCGCTTCCGGCAGTCCCGTGCTGCCGCGTGGCGAACGGACCTTGACGCGCTTCTTCAATGGCGCTGTTTATTCCGATCCCGTTCTCGGCACGTTCTCTCCAGTCGGCCGCAACATCCTGTCAGGTCCGGGCTGGAACCAGGTGGATACCACCTTCATGAAGTACTTCCAGATCCGCGAAGGCATGCGTTTTGAGTTGAGAGCCGAGGCGTACAACCTGCTCAACCACACGCAGTTTAACGGCATTGGAACGAACTTCGCCCAGCCCGCCACCTTCGGCCGCGTCACTTCGGCGCGCGATCCGCGCAGCATGATGGTCGGCGGACGTCTGCAGTTCTAATGCGATGAAGGCTTGGCTGGCGGCGCTAAGTGGGATTCTGCAGATCGCTTCTGCACAGACCCAATCGTGCCGGCCGTGCCACGCCGCCATCGTAGACACGTACCTTCAAACCGGCATGGGCCGCTCCATCACGGAGCGGCCCTCGTCACTACGGGCGACTTTCTATCACAAGCTTTCCAACCGGCACTACGACGTCAACGCCGGCGTCATGCGGCGATATCAGAAGGGGGCAGACGGTGCCGTCGTCAATGAGATCGCCAAAAGCATCGACTTCGGAATCGGCTCCGGCAATCATGCCATCACGTACGCGAACCGGACGCCCGCGGGCATTCTGCTGGAGTTGCCGCTGAGTTGGTATCGCGAACGAAGTGCCCTGGCCATGTCGCCCGGCTACGACAAGCCCGATCACTTCGATATGCGCCGCGAGATATCACCCGCGTGCCTGTTCTGCCACGCGGCCTATCCCACCGACGCCGCCGCCCTGCCGAGCAGTATTGACTGTGCGCGCTGCCATGGACCCGCGAGTGCACACCTGGCAAAGCCGTCCAAGGAGAACATCGTGAACCCCGTGCGCCTCACCGCGGACCGCCAGCGCGAGATCTGCTTCCAGTGCCACCTGGAGACGGTGTCGACGGGTATCTTCGACTCCATGCGCCAACCGAAGCGCGACGTCTATTCCTACCAGCCGGGTGAGCCGCTTTCGGCCTACAAGCTCTATTTCGATCGCGCCGATGCGCCCGAGCCGCGCTTCGAGGTGAACCATGCCGGCTATCGCATGCTGCATTCGGCGTGCTTCCAGAAATCAGGCGGTAAGATGACTTGCACCACGTGCCATGACCCGCATTCCGCAAAAACGAAGCCCGCTTCCTGTACGGGTTGCCATGCGGAGGCATCGGCCAAGCATTCGCGACAGATGGGTAGTGACTGCGCCGGCTGTCACATGCCGAAACGCAAGCCTTCGGACGCGATTCACGTTACGGTGACCGATCACTGGGTGCGGCGTCAACCGAAGTTTGAGAATCCCGCACGCGAGGGGTACGAACCCTATCGCGGCAGGGTAGTGCCGTTCTACACCGAAGCGGATTCGGTGTCACTGGATATAGCAAACGTCCAGGCGCCTAATGAAGAGGCCGTCGCGCTGTATCGCCTGTATCTGCAGCGCGATGCGAAAGATGTGTCTGTGTTGGCGGCGCTGGGCAATGCGCTTTTCCGCCTGGGCCGTCGCCAAGAGGCCGTGGACACGTTGGAGAAGACACTGACGTTGGAACCTTCTCACCCTGGGGCGCTGAATACTCTTGCTATCGCGGAAGCGACGGCGGGCAATCTGGAGCGCGCGATTGCGCTTCTCGATCAATGCCGGAAGATGCGTCCGGATCATGCACTGACGTGGTTCAACTTGGGAGCGACGTACCAGGCCATGGAGAAGCCGTTGCAGGCGCTACAAGCCTTTCGGGAAGCGATTCGCCTGCAGCCGGATTTCGCCGAGGCGCGAGCACGGCTGGCGGCCGTCTGTGGTTCTCGCAAACTCCGAGGTTGCTGATAAAGTGGGGGTTGCTTTTCTTCCTTCGATTCCCTTATTCGCCTCCGTTGCTGGCGCTGGCGGCGGCTTTCTTGGCCTTCTTTCGCGAGCGAGCGGCGCTTCAGCTTGAGATTCTGGCCCTCCGGCATCAGCTCGG
>VFZW01000430.1 GCA_016871055.1 Acidobacteriota bacterium | reverse complement strand
GGAGGTCTTACAAGGGAAGGTGATCGGCGAATGCCACCAGCGCCACCGCCATCAGGAGTTTCTCAAGTTCCTACGTACCCTGAACCAGGAGTTCCCTGGCGAGGTCCCGCTCCATCTCGTCATGGACAACTATGGAACCCACAAGCACGAGAAGGTGCGGAACTGGCTGAAGCGTCACCCTCGTTTCGCGCTCCATTTTGTCCCCACGAGTTCCAGTTGGCTGAACCTGGTCGAACGTTGGTTTGGCCACTTGGATCAAAAAGCGATTCGGCGGGGCGTGTTCGGAAGCGTTGAGGATCTGAAGGCGTCCATCGACGCATTCCTCGCCGCCTGGAACAAGGATCCGAAGCCTTTCGTTTGGACGGCGACAGTGGAATCCATCACGGCGAAACTCGCCCGATGCCGGCAAACATTGGAGAGGATCCAGCCCGGCCGCACCAGCCCCCGGAGCCGAAAACGGAAGAAATAGCTGCCCAGCTATTTCGTGGACACTACACTAGGGAAGAGCAAGTCCGACTTCGGGAAGGACGACGCCAGCCCAGGAGCATTCCACCATGAGTCAAGTATCGAGCATTTTCAGTCAGATTTTGCGGATGGTGCGGTGCGTGATCTTCGACGACGCGGTCAAGAAGAGCAAAGCGGAGCGGCACGCTCGCGGATTCCGGTGCTGGGACCAGTTCTGCGCGATGATGTTCTGCCAAATCGGGAACGCCAAATCGCTGCGAGAAATCAGCGGCGGGTTGGCATCCTGCGGGTTCTGTTCTTTGACTGGACAGTGCAGTGATTTTGATTACCAAAACTTGAGGTCGGGGCGGTGGATGGGCAGGTAGCCGTGCTCCTTCCTGAAACGGACGGAGTCCGCGCAGTGCTGTCTTCGAGGCATCGGCTCTCCTAGCATCATCCCGAAAAGCCCGATAGGCGATCCATCGGCATGATGTAGTCGCCGCAGGCGGAGGTTAACTTCCGGTTAGCGCGTATTTCGGGAGCAATCCGAAAATGAACCTGTTGAACACACGCAACTTCCGGTTACGTTTACCGGGCCACCGCAATCTGACAGGTGTTGCTATTGGTGCCGCCGGCGGTGATTGAGAAGCCATGTTCACCGGCCGCCATGTCCGGGGGAATGAGCAGGGTCACCTGCCCCAAGCCCACCTGGCCGGGAATCACTCCCGCAGAAGACGGTGTTATCCGCCGGCCTCCAAGCGATGTGGTGATCGTGAGCGCCGGTGGCCGCGTTGCCGCTTTGGGGGAACTTCGGACTAGTAGACGAGTTTCAAGCCGAACTGTACAATCCGCGGAAGATTGCCTTGCGCCGCGACAACGCCGAATTGAGGATTGCCGAAATTCTGGTTGGGCGGAGCAAACCTGGCGGAGTTGGAGATGTTGAACACCTCCGCCCGGAACTGGAGATTCCACCTTTCGAGGAAGCGCGTGTTCTTCGTAAGGGTCACATCCACCTGCGCCGTTCCGTCGCTGCGGCAGCCGTTGAATGTGCGCGGCGCGTTTCCGAACCGATAAGGCGCAGGATTGGAAAACACCGCGGCATCCATCCAGCGCTGCGGCGTGGGATCGCTGAGGCACGCCGTCTCCCCACTCCAGTTTGGACGCTGGCCGCCGCCCTGCGAAAAGGTGTTGTTCACCGCAGAGGTGATGCCCAAAGGCCCTCCGGAAAATGCGGACCATATGAAGCCCGCCTGCCAGCCACCGAGTAGTTTGCCCGCCGCGCCATTGGATGTCCGGTAAAAGGGCAGTTCATACACGGCGTTCGTAATGAAGCGGTGCGTCTGATCCAGCAGGGAAGACGCCCATTCGGAGGCGAGGTCAAAGTTGTTCTGGAACCCGGTCGCGCCCAGCGTTTCGCCGGCGAATCCGCCGATGCCAACGTCCAGCATCTTGGAGAATGTATAAGCCCCGAGGATGCTCAGGCCGCTGGCATAACGCTTTTCCACTTTCGCCTCGAACGCATGGAAGCTGGAAGAGGCCCAGGAGGCGTTCTGCGAAGCAACCCCCTCATAGTGGGGATACGGGCGCAGCAACTGTGCTCGGGCGACGGTGGGACGGGAAAGCGCCCCTACCTGAATTCTGCCGGCAAAGGGATTGGCTACCTGAGCGCGGAGCGCGTCACCGAGGGCCAGATGTTCCGGAGCAAGCTGATTCCACTGCCTGCTTTCCGGGAAGAAATTGCCGCGGCTTCCGGCATAGGCCGCTTCAAGAACAACGCTACCGGCCAGTTCCTGTTGGACATTGAAGTTCCACTGCGCGCTGTACGGCATCACGTTGCCACGGTCAAAAAACTGTATCCCCTGCCCCAACAGAGTAGCTGTGCCCAAACGCGAACCCGTGGGCACATTGAACAAGCCGCCCGGATACGGGTCACTCCACCGGACCACCGGCCGCACGCCGTCGATGCTGGTGACAATGCTGGTTGCTGTCTGGAATCCCGAGACGCCAAACGCATTCGCGGCCCCGCCGATTCCGGAGCTGCCTGAATAGAACAGCCCGCCTCCGGCGCGCAACATTGTCTTCGAAGCCACCCTGTAAGCTACGCCGAGCCGCGGCGCGATGTTGTTACGGTCCGGATTCGCATTGAACCTCGACTGGCCGTTGACGCCTACGAAGGTAAGCCCGCCGGTCAGATTCAACCCGGGCGCCGTGATGGCCGCCGGGGCATTGTAGTCGAAGTTCGTCAGCATGTTGAAGCGGTCCGTGCGCGGAGAATCGTAGTCGTAACGGACCCCCCAGTTCACGGTCAATTTGGGGGTGACCTTCCAGGAATCCTGGAGAAAGAGCGCGTAGTACTTCTGGGTCATCGCCAGAGCAGGTGCGGGGTTGACGCCGCCGGTGGGGATGCCGAGAAGCATGCTGGCCAGACCTGAGCCAGCGACGGCGCTGGACACATTCGGGTTCGGCCCCTGCGTCCATTGAGGACTGAAGTCGAAGTTTGCCGCGGCATCTCCCGTTTGCTGCGTGTTGAACTGTACAGAGCGGAATTCACCGCCGAACTTGATGGTGTGCCCTGTAATGTTCTTTGTGAAGTTGCCCTGCGCGGTTTGAAGCGTATGTCCGAAGGTGATGAGATCGGTTGCCCCAATCAGCCCGCCTACAATAATGTTGGGGACCGATCCCGTGACGGAATAGCCCGTAATCCGGATGGCAGGAAGAGAAATGGGATCCACCATGCCGGAGCGCATGTAGGCAGGCAATCCCAGCGACTCGATGTTGAAGTTGTCCGAATAGGGGCGCCGGCGGTTGATAAGGCGGGAAGCGGAGTATCGGAAAACGCCGATGAGAGTAGGGGAAAAAGTATGGGAATCCTCCAGAACGGAGTTCCACCTGGTAAAGACCTGCGGCCCGGCGGTGGGCGCGATGTTCTTCAAATCCTGCCCGTAGGCAGGAGCGCGGATGTAGGGGGTGTCGTCGTAGGAGTAGCGGGCGAAGATGCGGTTGGATGAGGCGATGTTGTGATCGCCCCGGAAGCTGTAGGAATCCTTCGGCACGCGGTTTCCGTCGGTCCGCGTATAGTTGATCACACCGAGGGGAGCGTTGAGCACCGTCGGGGCCGGGAACAGGCGGGAGACATTTCTGGCAACCGGGTCGATGCGTGCCCCGGGTATCCGGTTCCCCGCGAACGGAGTCCTCAGGAATCCTCCCGCGGGACTGGCCGCGGTGGTTTCCGGATCGTAGAGGGTGATGCCGCGGCCGTCGGCAAGCCGCGCCTGTGAGAAGTCACCCGTCAGGTGCGCCGGTTCAGGGAGATTGGAAGTGAACGTGATACCTTGAATAAACCGCACAATCTCGGTGTTGGCGAAGAAAAACGTGCGGTTGCGCCCGTTGTACAGTCCCGGGATCGCCACGGGGCCGCCTACGGTACCTCCGAATTGATTGAACCGGAACGGAGCGCGCTTGACGCCGGAGCGGTTGGCGAAAAAGTCATTCGCGTTGAGTTTGTCGTTGCGCAGGAACTCGTAAAGTGAAAAGTGCAGCTCATTGGTCCCACTCCTGGTGACCACGTTGAAGACGCCGCCCGCCGCGCGCCCATACTCGGCGGCAAACGTATTCGTTTCCACCTTGAACTCCTGCACCATGTCGGGATTGGCGTTGATCACCGGCTGATTGCTGGATGCCGCGGAGTTTGGCGCGCCGTCCAGCAGAAACTCGTTCGCAGTCGCCCGCTGGCCGTTGATGGCGTAGGAGACCGTGCTGATCTGATCGATCACGACGTTGTTAACGCCGGCGGAATTGCGCACGCCTGGCACGAGCATCGCCAGCGCATAGGTGTTCCGTCCAAGCAGGGGCAGCTCAGTAACCTGCTTGTTGCTGATCACCTGCCCGACCGTGCTGGATTCGCTCTCCAGCAGCGGCGTCTGCGCCTGCACCTCAATCGATTCCGACACCGCGCCCACCTTCAGCGAGACGTCCAAACGCGCCACCTGCTGTACTGCCAGTTCCAGTCCGGTTTGCCTGACCGGTACGAAACCGGTTTTCGAGACCGTTACTTCATAACGGCCGGGCTGGAGGGCAGGAATTGTATAGTAACCCTCGCTCGTGGAAAGCGTCGCGGAGGCCACCGAAGTGCTCAGCGACCGCGCGGTCACCTCCGCACCCGGTACAATCGCGCCGGTTTGGTCCGTAATCCGGCCCGTTAACGAAGCAACCTGACAGTAGGCGAACATGCCTCCTGCCACCATACAAAAAAAGACGATGCGATTCATACCTAGGCTCCTTGACCGGGATTTCCATTTTGGGTTTCCCCGGCCCACCACAGTGTAAGGACATCTTACCCTACCTTCCTTTCGTTTGGAACAAAATATTCTTGTCAAGGCGGACCAAAAGTTTCCCATCAGGGCGGAGCAAAAGGGGACCACGTCGGACAGGCTCTGGTGCAAAATCTGGGTTGACACTGGTTTGATACCGTTTCAGCCCGCGGGTCGCGTATCGAACCCGACTCCGATCAGGCAGCCAGGGCGGCCCGCCAGGGAGATCAGCAGAAAGCGGAACGGGTCCAGGCACTTTGACATCGGGTCGTGACATTATCGACGACGCCAGGGATTATCTCCCTCTGTTTCAGATGGATCGAGTTTTCGGGCCATACGCGGTAGCTGATCTGAAGGAAACCGGCGAGTTGCCGGAGCAACTGGTAGTCCGCAGCAGCAAGTACTTGAACAATTTGATCGAGCAAGATCATCGCAGGATCAAGCAGCGATTGCGGCCGATGCTGGGACTCAAGAGCTTTGAGTCGGCGACCATTGTGATCAGCGGTATCGAGCTGGCGGAGAAGATCAAGAAAGGGCAATTTAAATTTGGCAAACTAGGCGGGGCAGGGGCCACGA
>VFZW01000429.1 GCA_016871055.1 Acidobacteriota bacterium | reverse complement strand
CGTCATCATGCCGCCGGCGTAGTCCCAGAACCAGCGGAAGTGCGAAAACGCTTTCGGATCGACGCCGAAGCGGTTGGCGTTGAATGGGCGTTTGGGCGCTGGCCCTAGCCACATGTCCCAATCGAGATCCGGCGGAGGCGCGCCGTCCGGCGGATTGCCGATGCCTTCGGGTTTTGCGTTGCCGTAGTTCCACGTCTTCACCGCGGTCACCTCGCCGATGCGGCCTTGGCGCACGAGTTCGCACGCATTGATGAAGTGTTTGGCCGACCGCTGCATCGTGCCCGCCTGCACAACGCGGTTATACTTCCGCGCGGCTCGCACCATCTTTTGGCCTTCTTCGATCGTCACACTGATCGGCTTTTCGACGTAGACGTCCTTGCCGGCTTTGCACGCTTCGACGGTCATGTACGGATGCCAGTGATCGGGCGTGGAAATGCAAACGGCGTCGATCGTTTTGTCGGCGAGCACCTCGCGGAAATCCTTGACCGCGCGCGCAGCGCCGCCCACCTGCTTGGCGCTGCGTTCGACAGCCTTGTCGAGATTGGGCTTGTAGATGTCGCAGACGGCGACGGCTTTTAACTTATCCTGATTCAGCGCCGCGCCGAGATTTCCCATCCCCATGCGGCCCATGCCGATGAATCCGACTTGCAGATTTTCATTAGCGCCGAAGACGTTGCCCGTGAAGAGGTTCGTCGTGTAGAGCGCGGCGGCGGATTTGGCGAGTGTGCGTCGATCAAGTTTGTTGGACATGGCTGAGAGTGAATCTTATCATCCCCATTCGAATCCCGCGATGGCGAAGGTCTCGGGCGGCGTGGCGGTCACGCGGCCGCGAACCATGCGCAAGAGTTTTCGCACGGGCTGAAAGCCGAGGCGTACGGCAATGTCGCAGGCGGCGTGCGTGGGAAAAAGATCCCAAAAAAAAGGCCGATCAGGATACTGGGCGATCAGCCTTCGCACGGCGGATTCGGCGCTCTCCGGCGAATTCGCGTAACATGGCCCAATGTATCGGGCATTGGCGCCATCGCGGCATGCGGCCCACGCTTCGCTCGATTGCACGACGGCCTCGATTGGAATCGCCGCGTGATGGAGCGGGCCTGCGTACAGGCCACTTAGGGGCGCTGTCGCACAAGGCCCCGGCTCGCGCCGCCATCGTTCGATGGGCGCTTCGTCGACGAAGCCAAGTTTGCGATAGAGCGGTTCACCGAGCGCGGTGGCGTCCAGTTTGATGGTGGCAACGCCACGCGCTTCGAGAAAGCCGATCGACTCCTGCAGGAGTTGCGACGCGTAGCCGCGGCCGCGATGTTCAGGCAGCGTTAAGACCATGCCGATCCAGCCGATCCCCGCGGGGTTGATGATGGCGGTCGCGGTCGCTACGACGCAGCCATCGACTTCAATGCCGATGCAGCCGCGCGGTTCGGAGGCGAGCAACGCGCGCCAGTCCGCTTCGAGTTGATTCCATCCCGCGGAGCGGCACAGCGCGAGGCACGCGGGAAAGTCGCTTGGTGTCAGTTTCCGGGACTCGGGCATTTCTTTTCTATTCTTGCCATACTCGTTCATGACCGATGAATCGCCGTGAATGGCTTGTTATGTGCGCCGCCTCGTGCGCGGGCCAAGAATACCCTGGTGTTGCTTATCGCCAGTACTCGAAGTGTCTGCCGCTGTACCTTCGCGAATTGGCGCTGTCCGCTTACAAACGCCGCAACGACGAACTCGCCAAAATCACCACGCCGGAACTAGTCGATGCGCGCAGGAAATGGGCCCGCCAGACCTTCTGGTCGTTGATCGGCGGCGCGCCGGAGCGTACTCCGTTGAACGCACGCGTCACCGGGAAGTTGGACCGGACAGGGTATCGCGTCGATAAAGTCGTTTTCGAATCGCGGCCGGGCCTCCATGTGACCGGCAACTTGTATGTACCGCTCCGCGGGCGCGGGCCGTTTCCGGCCGTGCTGGTGCAAATGGGGCATGCGCCGAACGGCAAGGCCTACGGTTCGTATCAGCGGTTGTGTCAGGGGCTGGTAAAGCTCGGATTCGTCGCGTTCGGCTTCGATCCGATGGGGCAAGGCGAGCGCATCTACTATCCCGACGCCAGCGGTCGGCGCACACGACTGGGCTCCGTTGATGATGAACATTCGATGGCCGGGCGGCAGATGCTGCTCACCGGAGATTCGGCGACCCGCATGCACACCTGGGACGCGGTGCGTGCCGTGGACTATCTCAGTTCGCTGCCTTTCGTCGATCGCACGCGAATCGGCACAACGGGCCAAAGCGGCGGCGGCACGGCAAGCATGTTCCTGCTCGCCGTCGACGACCGGATCGACGCGGCCGCTATCAGCAGCGGGAACACGGAAAATTTTGCGTGCGGCGCGTTCAGCGCGCCGGGATCGACCGACGACGCCGAACAGAATTTCCCTGGCGCGGGGCCGCTCGGATTCGATCGTTGGGATACGCTGTATCCGTTCGCGCCGAAGCCGCTTCTGATTTGCGTCAGCGACAAGGATTTCTTCGGCACGTATTCGCCGCAGTACATCGCCAACGGTTGGGAAGAGTTTCAGAAGTTGAAGCGCGTCTATGGCGTGCTCGACAAAGTCGATCAGGTCGCGTGGGGATCAACGCCGCTTCCTCACTCCTTGGCCTACGACACGCGATTGCAGATCTACTCGTTCTTTCAGCGTTGGTTCCACAACGACGTGAAGGGCGTGAGCGAAGAGCCATCGACACAGCCGGAGCCTGATGAGCAACTGTGGTGCACGGAGTCGGGCAGCGCGGTGAAGTCGCTGCAATCGACGACGCCCTATGCATTAAACAAGAAGCGCTTGGGCCGGGTGACCCCGCAGCCGTTGGAACGATTGTTGCGGCTGGACCGTGCGCCCGCCGCGACGTATTCGACACTTCGCAAGACAGTGAGCCGAGGCGTTGATATCGAAGCTCTTGAGATTCCGTCGGTGTCGCAAGTTTTCGTTCCCGCGTGGTTGTTCTTGCCGAGACCCGCGCGCGCCGGAAGGCCCGTGATTGTGGTGGTCGATCCGTCGGGACGCAATACGGACTGGCACGAGGGCGAACTGTATCAGGAGCTCGCGCTGCGCGGCTTCGCCGTCTGCGTGGCGGATGTTCGCGGAACCGGCGATTTGGTGGCGGAGTTTGCGCCGGGCAATCCGCGCTACACAAGGCCGCACAATGACGAAGAAGCGTTCGCCTGGGCGGGATTAATGTTGGGCAAACCGATGTTGGGGCAGCGAACGACTGATGTTTTGGCGGTGGTACGCGCGATGAAGGCGCATCCGGCGACGGCGTCGCGGCCTCTGGTTCTGGCGGCGCAAGGCAAGATGGGCGCCGTGGCGCAGTGCGCGGCGGCGCTATCGACGGGCGTACAGCGCTTGTTCGTTTCGGGCGGGCTGTCCACGTTTCGAAGTATCGTCGAGACCGAGAATTATGGACACTCGTTCGCCAACTTCGTTCCGCGCATTTTGGAGCACACCGATCTGCCGGAGATCACTGCCGGAGCGAGTGCCCGGAAGGTCATACTCGCCGGCATGCTCGATGGCGCGGGCCGGCGCGTGCCCGTCGACGAGGTGAGAAAACTGTATGAGAAGACACGCGGTATCGAAGTATTGGAGCAGGCCGCGTGGAATCTTGAGGCTCTGACCCGCGCGGCTACGGTTGCGTAAACGCCCAAGCGATGTAGGTGAGTGAATTAGGCTCGTTGCAGGGCGGAAGTTCGATCTCGATCCGCGCCGTCTCGATTTCCGCTTGCGTCGCGCCTGCGTAGTTAAGACGGCAGTGATTCACGATACCGCCGTCGACGCGTAACGCCGGACCATGCATCCGGCAAGCCAATGGGCGGTGTTCGTAAAGGAGACACGATCCGGTTTCGAGATCGAGCACGGGGCAGGGAAGCCACTTGTGTCTTTCGTCGAAGGTGTCTTGTTGTCCGTTGACGATGCCGGTGGTCCAGTCGCCGGGGAAATGTGCGCGCATTCGTGCGCGTGCTTCTTCGGCGCGAGCTTCGATCGCTGGGTTCGGACCGGCGCGACGTAGTCGTTCCAGGTCGCGCTGCGTGACGACGAACGGGCCGATGCAGCAGTGCGAACACCCGGGCTTGCAGTTGATCCAGCGCTTGTCGGCGCGCGCGACCGCGCTATCGACGATTTGAACAAGCGCGGTGTCGTCGATCATTCGCGTTCGAGTATCGCCTCGGTGAACGCACGTAGATCGTAGCCCGCGATCTGGATATCGGCCGTAAGCACGGCAACCTCGTCGGGATCAACCGCGCGCAATGTTGCGGCCAACACGGCCTGTGAGCGCGGCGCGACATCGGCCAGCGACTGCGATTTTTCCAGCCGCCACCACCTTGGCACGTTCCACTTCACGCGAAGAGTCTGGCGTTCGCCGGTGTGGTTTTCCAGACGCAGTTCGATCGCGGCCGTTTGCGACTTGGCGGCCTTGACGCTGTAGGGGTAAAAACGCGCCCAACCTTCGTCGACCGCGTAGTTGGCGTCGGGGAGGATGGTGAGGTCCGCGAGAATACGCTCGCGGATGGTGAGTTCTGAACGCATACGATCAATGCGCGCCTCGTCGAATTTGAACATCGGCAGCACGTGTTGGTTAATGAGCCAGTAGTTGCCGCCAAGTTGTTCGATCACATCTAGGCAGTATCGATAGCCTTGGTTGGCGTGAACGAGGTTGCGGTTTTGGAGACAGTAGTCATCGGTGCCGGAAGGCGTGAAGCTATCGCCGACGAAGAGAATTTTCGAACCATCTTCGCGGTCGAGCGCAAGGCCGCCGTGATAAAGCGTTTGGCCCGGAAAGGAGAGGCTCGTAAGTTTGAACTCGCGCCATTGCCAGGATTGTTCTTTGCGCATCGATTCGCCCGAGATCGGATTCGTCGTCAGACACGGCATTCGGTAGTTGGCTGGTCGCTCGACGATGTCTTTGATCGAATCGTTGAAATAGACCTTGGCATCGTGGCGCTTGGCGACCTTCGCGACGTGATCGGTGTGATCGTCGTGATAGTGCGTGACCCAGATGCCTTCGAGATTACGGAATCGCCCTTGCGCTTTCAGTTCGTCGAGCTTTTCGATAATTTGCGGATAACCCGCGTCCATCAAAAACGCCGCGCCCGTCGTCGACACGACGAGCCGCGAGTTGCCGATCGGGATAATCCACTCGGGCAGATCGCGCTGCGCCGACATCTCCATCGGGTTTTCTGGCAGCTTAGTCATCGCGAGCTTTCCGCGTGTCTGCCACGACTCTTCTCCCCAATACCAACGCAACGCGTCGGTGGCGAAATGGCTCTGCAGCAGTTTCTGCAGTCGCGCAATAAGAGTGTCGATGAGGT
>VFZW01000428.1 GCA_016871055.1 Acidobacteriota bacterium | reverse complement strand
ATCGTCAAGTTACTCGCTGCGTAACTTCGTTTGTTGCAGTACTCTGATTTAGAATCTTCGATTCTAGAATCTAATGTACAAGTCCCTGTTTCCCACCGCGCAAGCGCAGACCTATCTTGACTCCGCGGCGGAAGGTCTGCCGGCCCGCTGCGTGTTCGATGCGCTGGAGGAGTATTGGCGCGAGAAGAGCCGCGGCACAATCGGAAGGCAACGCCACTACGAAGTGCAGGGCGAAGCCGAGGCCGCGGTGGCGACGCTGCTGGGCGCGGCGAAAGACGATGTCGTGCTGTTGAGCAACACGTCGGACGCGCTGAACCTGGTGGCAAGCGGCCTGGATTGGCGGCCGGGCGATGAGGTGTTGATCGGCGATTTGGAGTTTCCGTCGAATGTCGTCGTCTGGCTGCGGTTGCGCGAGCGCGGTGTCCGGCTGATTGTCGTTCCGTCTTCGCACGGCGAGACGCGGTTGGAAGACTGGGCCTCGCGGATCAACGAACGGACGCGCGTTGTGTCGGTCAGCCAGGTGAGCTACAAATCGGGCACGCAGATGCCGTTCTTGCGAGAGCTTTCGGCCGAAGCGCATCGCGCCGGGGTGTTATTTGTCGTGGACGCAACGCAGGCCCTGGGCCGCGTGCCGGTGCACGTCGAAGGCGTGGACTTTCTGGTGGCGAGCAGTTACAAGTGGCTGCTGGCGACACACGGGCTGGGTGTTGTGCACTGCGCGCCGGCGCTGCGGGAGTTGCTGCAGACCGCGACGGCGGGTTGGTACTCGGCCAAAACTGTTTTTCATCCCGAACGATTTTCCGTTTACACACCGAAGGCGAGCGCCGGTAGTTTGCAGGCCGGGATGCCGAATTTTCCGGCTATCTATGCACTGAACGCCAGCGTGCGGTTCTTGTTGGAGGTCGGCGTGGAGCGGCTGGACGCACAGTTGAAGCCGTTGGTGGAGCGACTGCGCGCGGGGCTGGCGGCGCAGGGCAGGGAACTGCTGACGCCGCCGGGCGCGGAGTATGCGTCGGGCATTGTATCTTTTGCCGACGCCGCGCCGGAGGAGTTGATGGCGCGGTTGGGGCGGAGCGGCGTGGTTGTGTGGGGCGGGGACGGGCGCGTGCGCGCGTCGGTGCATCTCTATAACGATGACGGGGATGTCGACCGGTATCTGAACGCTCTGCAAGAAAGCTGATGGGTTACGCGAGCAGTTTGGTAGCGACCGTTCCGGCGACGTCGGTGAGGCGAAAGGCGCGGCCGCCGTATTGGAAGGTCAACTTGTCGTGGTGGAGGCCGAGCAGGTGCAGCATGGTGGCGTGGAGATCGTTGATGTGCATGCGGTCTTCGACGGCGTAGTAACCGAACTCGTCGGTGGCGCCGTAGACGAAGCCCTTCTTCACGCCCGCGCCAGCCATCCACATGGAGTAGCCGTAGGGATTGTGGTCGCGGCCGTCGCCGGCTTCGGCGATGGGTGTGCGGCCGAATTCGCCGCCCCAGACGAGCAGTGTGTCTTCCAGAAGTCCGCGCGATTTCAAGTCAGCGAGTAGTCCGGCGATGGGCTTGTCGACGGCGAGCGCGGTGCGCGTGTGGAGGCGAACGAGTTCGCTGTGGGCGTCCCAGCCGACTTCGTTGCCGGGGCCGTATTCGTGGTTGATCTGAATGAACCGCACGTTGCGTTCGGCCAGCCGGCGAGCCATCAGGCATTGCCAGCCGAAGTCCATGGTCTCGGGCGCATCCATGCCGTAGAGTTTTTTCGTCGCTTCCGTTTCTTTTGAAATGTCGAAGGCTTCCGGCGCTTCGGTCTGCATGCGAAAGGCGAGTTCGAAACTTTGGATGCGGGCTTCCAGTTCGGGGTCCTGCTTGGTGCGCGCGGCGCCGGCGGCGTTGAGTTTCTGGATCATGTCCAACTCATAACGCTGTTGCTCCGGTGTGAGGCCGAAGTTCTTGAGGTGTTCGATCGGCTCGGCGAGGAGCGACTCGATGGCTTGTCCGCCGAGGCCAATCGGCGTGCCTTGATACGCCGCGGGCAAAAAACCGGAGCTCCATTTTTTCGCGCCGCCGTGGGAGAGCCCGGGCTTGATGGTGATGTAGGCGGGGAGGTTTCGATTCTCCGTGCCGAGGCCGTAGATGAACCATGAACCCATCGACGGGCGTGTGAATGTGTTCGAGCCGGTGTGGAGTTGCAGGGTGGCGCCGCCGTGAGCGACGCTGTCGCCAACCATCGAGCGGACGACGCACAACTCGTCGGCGTGACGCGCGACGTGGGGAAACAGTTCGCTGATTTCGAGTCCGCTCTGGCCGTGTTTGCGGAATTGCCAGGGCGAGCCGAGCAGTCCTCCGACATTGTTTTCGGCAAACGTCAGCGGGCGCTTGAAGGGAAGCGGCTTGCCCTGGTCCCTGGTCAGACGCGGCTTGGGGTCGAAGGTATCCATGTGCGACGGGCCGCCGTGCATGAACATGAAGATGACGCGCTTGGCCTTGGCCCGGAAGTGCGGCGCGCGCGGCTGGGCAAACAGCGAGGATAGCCCGAGCATGCCGAAGCCGCAGGCGGATCGGCGGAGAAGATAGCGGCGGGAGATGGGCTGCGCTGTCATTGGATGTAGATGAACTCGTTCGAGGCGATCAATGTGCGGCAGAGGCTGGCCCAGGCGAGCGAGGCGTCGCCCGGGAATTTGGCGATGTAGGCGCGGGCCGCGGCTTGCTCATTCGAATCGGGCGCGCGGCCGAGCACGGTTTGCCAGAGGCGTTGCATGCGGGCGTCGTCGATGGACTCCGACTGGACAATCTTTTCGGCCAGCGCCTTGGAGCGCTCGGCGACGAACTTGCTGTTCATCATGTAGAGCGCCTGCGGGGCGACGTTGGTTTGCTCGCGGATTTCGGTGCTGGTGGTGGCGTCGCCGAAATCGAAGAGCGAGAACAGAGTGGCCAGATTCGAGCGGCGCAGTTGGAGGTAGACGGTGCGCCGTTTCGAGTTGTCGGGGTGCATGGATTTACGCGCGTCGGAAAATTCGTTGTCGGTCCCCGTGCCTTCGGCGAGCGCGCCGCCGAGGGTGAGGTCGATCGACCCGTCCAAGAGCAGAAGCGTGTCGCGGATCTCTTCGACCGTTTTTCGGCGCATGGGGAAACGGGTAAGGAAGCGGTTGTCGGCGTCCTTCCGCAGATGAAGGGGCGAGGCTTCGCCGCTCATCTGGTAGGCGTCGGAGAGCATGATGAGCCGGTGCATTTGTTTCATCGACCCGCCGCGGCGGAGGAACTCGGCGGCGAGCCACTCCAGCAGTTCGGGGTGTGATGGGCGTTCGCCGGCGATGCCGAAGTTGTTCGGAGTGCGCACGATGCCTTGCCCGAAGTGCCCCTGCCAGATTCGATTGACCATGACGCGTACCGGCAACGGGTTTGAGGGATCGGCCATCCAATCGGCGAGTTCCTTGCGGCCGCTGATTGAGGTGATCGCGGGCTGCCGATCACCGGCGAGGACGACGGGGAAACGCTTCGGAACGAGATCGCCTTTGGCCTCGGGATTGCCGCGCACGAAGACATGTTGATCGACTGGCTTGTCCTCGGCGACGCCGCATGCGAATGGCGGCTCCTTGGGCGGGTTGTCCTTGAGCGCCTTCAACTCGGCGCGGAGCGAGGCCAGCTTGTTTTGTGCGTCGGCCGGAAAGCCCTGTTCGGGATTTTTCTCCGGGAGCCCGAGCGGTCCTTTCGCGGCGGTGATCTCGGTGAAAAAACGATTGGCGCCGGCGGGAAATTTGGGCGCCTCCTTGGTGAGTCCGGCGGCGAAGTCGGCCTGGGCTTTCTCGCGGCGCGTGATCTCGTCGACGTAGTTCTTCTGATACGCGTCGGCGTCGCCATCGCGGTACCAGGCTTCGAGATGAATGCGGCGTTCTTTGTTGGGCTTGAGGTACGTCACCCACCGGTCGAGCACGGCGGCGTCGAGCGCGGGGTCGGCCGCGCCGCCTTCGATGACGCGGCGCGCGGCGCGCATGTAGTCGGCGATGCGCGGGGCCAGTGCGTTTCGAAAGCTCCTGGCTTGCGCGGCGATCACCGCGTCGATTTCCTTTTGCTTCTTTTCGAGGCGCTGTTGGTGGGAGGTCCATTGTTCCGCTTCGGCGCGGCCCGATAGCGGGGCATAGAAGAGCTTGGACACCGTGCCTTCGATCTGTTCGAACTGGCGCGTGGAGGCGAAGATCGAGGCGAGCCCGTAGTAGTCCTTGGTCGAGATGGGATCGAACTTGTGATCGTGGCAGCGGGCGCAACTGATCGTCAGTCCGAGAAAGGCCTTGCCGGCGACGTCGATTTGTTCGTCGACGGCGTCATAGAACATTTTGACCTTGTCTTGTTCGGCGATCAGTTTCGGGCCGAGGGCGAGAAAGCCGGTGGCGATGATGCCGGGGGCGCTGACTTCGTGGCCTGGAGGCGGCGTTTGCAAGTCGCCGGCGATTTGATCGCGGACAAATTCACGAAACGGCAAGTCGCGATTGAAGGCGTGGATGACCCAATCGCGGTATTTCCAGGCGTAGGGGTAGCGGTGGTCTTCGTCGGCGCCGGTGGAGTCGGCGTAGCGCGCGACATCGAGCCAGTGGCGGCCCCATTTCTCGCCGTACCGCGGCGAGGCGAGCAACGTGTCGATGGCTTCGGCGAAGGTGCCGCCGGACAGGAATTGACGCTGTAATTCTTCGGATGGCGGCAGGCCGGTGAGATCGAAAGCGGCGCGTCGCAACAGCGTGCGGCGATCGGCGGGAGCGGCGGTGGGGGCGGGACGTTTGGCGTTGAGGAAAGCGTCGATCGGATGGCCGGTGGAGGAGGGCGGGGCGGCGTTCTGTAGCGGTAGAAAAGCCCAGTGGCCGGCCTTCGGCTGCGCTTCGGTTGTGGCGGGCCAAGGCGCGCCGGCGCGGATCCAATCGCCAAGCGCGGCGATGTCGGAGGCCGGCAACTTACCCGAGGGCGGCATTTTTACGCGGCCTGAATAACTGGTTACGTCGAGAAGGCGCGCGGAGACTTTGCGGAACCCGGCTTCCGAAGTTAGGTCGACGCCAGCGGTTTGCACCTTGGCGTTGTGGCAGGTCTGGCACTGCGTTGCGAGAACGGGGCGAACTCGCTTTTCGAAGAGTTCGGTGGCGTTCTGGCTCCAGAGTGTGACGCTGAATAGCAGCGCAATTCGTACCGAGTGCGGCATGACCTATGGGTTAGTCTATTCGATTTTGTTGCTGCTGGGGCGCCGGGTGCTTGGCCGGTGGGTGAGGTTGTCCCCTACGGTGAGACAAAAGTTTAGAGACAGTTGGCGGCCCCTGCAAAAAAGCAGTGGACAGCTAGTTTTAGTTTTAGCAGAATCGCAGTAGTCGAAGAGACGGA
>VFZW01000427.1 GCA_016871055.1 Acidobacteriota bacterium | reverse complement strand
CAGACGCTTGACCGCCGCGAGCTTGAACTCGCGGTTGAACTTTCTTCGTGACACGGACATGACTCAAATTCTCCTTTGGGAATTTTTGTGTGTCTAGACTCGTGTCTCAGATTTGGGGACAACTCCAGAAATCCGCGAAGTCGTGGATACTGGTCCTCATGAAAATATCACTAGCGCTGGTCTTGATGACCAACGTCTTCGCGCAAGAACCGGCCGTGTTCCCGGCCAAGGTCTCTCAGGTGTATCGAGTTCGGCTGGACAAGGACGCCGGCTTGTTAGAGTCGATTACGTCAATCATCCAAAAACACGGGATTAAAGACGGCGCGGTGCTAACCGCAGTGGGAGCAATGTCGACTTGCACCTACCATGGCGTTGGCGGCGGGAAACAGACTATTGCAGAACCGATGGAAATCAACAGTCTGGGTGGCGTGATCGCCAACGGTGAGCCACATATCCATGTCATGTTGACGAATGCGAAACGCGGAGCCTTTGGAGGGCACCTGGAGAACGGCTGTAAGGTGGGCAATCGAGTGGAACTGACGATAGCGCAGTTCAGTGGTCAACCCTTGGCCCGCAAGAGGGGCGCGCTAGAGAAGAAGTAGCAGAAGCGATTGATTCTAAAGCGTAACAGCGGCGTAACAAACCCTTTGGTACTTTCAATTCCGCCAAGGAATCGGTAAACTGCTTCGAAACTCTAGTTTACGAGGGAGAACCATGTCGCGACTTCTACCACTGCTGTGTATCGCTATAACTATGGCCCAAGCCGCATCGGCGCAGATCGGAAGAGCCACCATTCAAGGCACAGTGAGCGATCCGCAGCAGACTGTAATACCGGGAGTCTCGGTCCGGGTGACACAGGTGGAAACGAACACCTCATTCACAACCACTACCAATGAAGCCGGTTACTATGTCGTGCCCGGCGTGCCCGTGGGCGAGTACAGCATTACCGCCGAACACCAGGGATTCAAGCGCGGCGTCCGCTCCGGAATCGTCGTCCTGGTAGGCGATCAGGCGCGGGTGGACATCCGGCTGGAGATCGGAACCGTTACCGAATCGGTCGAAGTGACCGGCGCCGCGCCGCTGGTCGACACGGCTTCGGCGACGGTCGGCAAGGTAATTGAAAACGCCCGGATGTTGGGTTTGCCGCTGAACGGACGCAGCGCGTTGTCGCTGGTTGTCCTGACACCCAACGTGCGTTCCCACGCGGAGTCCCCGCATGGATTCGGAGACCGGGGCGTGCTGGTTTCCGGATTCAGTGTCAACGGCGGCCCCAGCGGCGCGAACAACCTGATGTTGGATGGCAGTTCAAACGTCAATCCGCGCGCCGGCGATGTGAACGTCAACCCGGCCGTCGATTCGATTCAGGAATTCAAAGTGCAGTCCGGCGTGATGTCCGCCGAGTTTGGCTATACGGCGGGCGGCGTGGTCAACATGGTCACAAAGTCCGGCACGAACAAGTTTCACGGCTCGCTGTACGAGTTTTTGCGTAACGACAAGCTCGATGCGCGCAACGCGTTCGCAGCGGTCAGGGCCCCGTTCCGGTACAACCAATACGGCGGCGCCGTGGGCGGGCCGGTGCGGAAGGACAAGACGTTCTTCTTTTTCAACTACGAGGAGTGGAAGTTCCGACGGCAGTACACGACGATCGGAACAACGCCTTTAGCCGAGCAACGCACCGGGGATCTATCGACACTGGCGGACACCAGGGGCAATCGAATCGCTATCTTCGATCCCGAAACGACCGCTCCGAACACGGGTGGCGGCGGATTCACCCGGCAGCCGTTCCCGGGCAACCGGATTCCCGCAAATAGGTTGGACCCAGTCTCGCAGCGGATCCTCGCGTTTTATCCAGCGCCCAACCGCCCGCCCACCGATCCGTTCTCCAACGCGAACAATCACATTGCCAATCTCGGCGCGAATAAGGACGCGGTGCAGATCAACGGCAAAGGCGACCACAACTTCGGCTCGAAAAACAAGCTGTCGGTTCGCTACACCCTATGGGCGCACAAGGATGACAACGGGGGAACCGGCAACGGCTACTTCCAGGACCGGCTGGCCCGCGTGCGCAACGACAATTACGGGAACAAGAACTTCAATCTCACCGACTCGCACTTCTTGAGCCCCTCGTTGATCAACGAATTTCGAGTGGGCGTGGTGCGCAACGCGTTTCCGTTCATCCCGGAGAGCGTCGGCACCAGTCCGACCAGCAAGCTTGGACTGCCCGGCAGCGTTCCAGAAGTCACGCTTCCCGGCGTCAACATGGCCGGCACGCCTAACCTCCAGGGCTTTCCATCTGGCTTTGGTACCATCCGGGGCTACATCACCATGGATGTTCGTCAGCTCTTCAATAGCATGACGTGGATCAAGGGCAAGCACACGCTAAAGATTGGCGGCGAACTCCGCCAGAACATGTACAGCATTAACGCGTGCTTCCAATGCTCCGGCGTATTCAACTTCAACGCGCGGCTTACCGGCAACCCGCAGGCGCTCGCGGGGACCGGTTCCGGCTTTGCGAGTTTCTTGCTGGGAAACGTCGCCGACGCCAACATCGATTCCAATGTCGGCACCACCAATCCGAGTTTCACGCAGGCCTACTTCGTGCAGGATGACTGGAAGGCTACGCGCCGCCTGAATCTGAACATCGGGTTCCGCTACGACTATCAACAGGTGCCGGGCGAGCGCAACAACGGCCTGTCGAACTTCAACCCCGGCGCGACCGATCCGCGAACCGGATTGCCCGGACGACTTGAGTTCGCGGGCGTCGATTTCGGACGTACAGTGATCGATCCGGACTACAACGACTTCGGACCGCGCATTGGGTTTGCCTATGACGTCTTCGGCACCGGCCGAACGGTGGTGCGCGGTGGGTACGGCTTCTATTACCCTCTTACCCACAATTTTGCCACCGATTTCGGCGCCCTCGGCTTCCGCGGCAACTCCACCGTTTACGCGGCGCCGGGCGGAAATCTGGACCGTCCGGCGTTCCTGTTCAAGGATGGCTTCCCCACGCCCGTGGTAGCGCCGATTGGAAGCAGACTCGGACCCAGTGCGTTCCTCAGCGGCAACGTGACCGTCGATCAGCGCAACGGCCGGACTCCATACTCCCAGCAATTCACGCTGACCTTGCAGCACGAATTGCCAGGCAAGATCCTGATGGAAACAGCGTACTCGGGCAACCGCGGTACCAAGCTTCGCGGCGGCAGCTACGACTTCAATCAACTGGACCCCGTCAATCTTTCGCTCGGAACGCGCCTGAACGAGGTCGTACCAAATCCGTTCGCGGGCCGCGTAACCGGCGCCTTTGGCGGCGCGACGATCACGCGGCAACAGTCGCTGCGGCCGTTCCCGTACTATAACCGCATCGGCATCGCCAGCCCGCATATGGCGAACTCCAACTATCATTCGTTCCTCCTGAACTTCGAACGCCGCATGGCGAACGGGTTCGTCATGCTCGCCTCGTACTCGTTCGGCAAGCTGATTTCCGACGGCATCAATGGGTTCGGCTTTGCCGGTTCGGAGTTGGTGAACCAGAACGACAATCAGAACGGCAAGTTCGACCGCAGGCGGGAGCGATCCATCGAAGCCACAGACTCGGCCGGACGGTTCGTGTTCAGCTCCATCTATGAGCTGCCGTTCGGCAAAGGCAAACGTTTCAGCGCTTCCAACGGCGCATCGAACCGCCTGATCGGCGGATGGCAACTGGATGGCGTCTACACGTTGCAGAGCGGCACGCCGCTGGCAATCCGCGGCGCCAACAACTTCCTCGCCAATCGCCCGAATTCCACCGGAACGAGCGCGAAGCTGCCCGTTTCCGAACGTTCGGCCGCACGCTGGTTCGATACGGCGCAATTCGTCAATCCGCCGAACTTCACGTTTGGAAACGTCAGCCGGCTGTCGCCAGACGTCCGCGGTCCGGGAATCCGAAACGTCGATTTCTCAGTGATCAAGAACACGGCGATCACCGAGTTGGTTGGCTTGCAGTTCCGCGCCGAGAGTTTCAACGTCGGCAACAGACGAAACCTGCTTGCGCCGAATACGGCGTTCGTTCCGGGTCCCGATGGACGAAACCAGAGCGGCACCTTCGGAACAATCACGCGTTCGCGCGATGCCCGGGTTGTGCAGTTGGCCCTTAAACTGATCTTCTAAAGGAGAGCCATGCGTATTCCGATATTCGTTATCGTGTTCCTGTCTTCTCTGTGGGCCGCCGATGCCCCCAAGGTTGAGCGACGGAATCTCATCGATGAACACATCTTCGGCAAGATGGAGCGCGATGGAGTGCCGGCCGCCCCGCTGTCGTCCGACGAGGAGTTTGTGCGGCGCGTGACACTCGACCTGACCGGACGGTTGCCGGCGCCAGAGACGGTTACGGCTTTCGTTGCGGATAAGGCCGCGGGCAAGCGCGACAAGTACATCGACTCGCTCTTTCCAAAATTACCTACGATGGGGATCGGCAGGCGTCCGACCCGCGTCGGACCATTCCTGGACCGCTGGAGTACGTTCTTCGGCGACATGTTCCGCAACAACGAACAGCTCAGTTCCGGGATCAACACGTTCCACGACTACATCTATAAAGTTCTTGAGTTGAACGTTCCCTATGATGAGTTCGTTCGCGACATGATCACGTCGACGGCGGTATCGACATGGACAACAGGCCCCGCGAATTTCGTAGCCCGGCACCGTGTGATGTCAGGCGACGGCTATTCCGACCTCAACCATGAAGACACCGCGGACGAGCTGGCAATCTGGAGCACACGATTATTTCTCGGCGTTGACATGGAGTGTTTCTCTTGCCACGACGGTAAAGGACACTTGGAGAAGGTCAGCCTGTGGAGCACGCGGCAGAAGCGCGCCGACGTATGGCGGCAAGCGGCGTTTTTCGGCAAAACTTTCGTCGGCCCGGTGTACGGGCGCATCCCTGAATTTCGGGTGAACGACACCGAGAAGGGTTACAACCTGAAGACAAAAAGCGTTGTGCGATTGCCGCGATACCCGGCCGATGTCACACCGACGTTTGTTATCGACGGCACAAAGTTCGACGCGAAGGCGGGAGAGAAGGAACGGGAGCAGTACGCCCGTCTGTTGACCGCGCATCCGCAGTTTGCCCGCGCTACGGTCAATCTGTTTTGGGCGGAACTGATGGGGAAAGGAATCGTTGATCCACCGTTCTCATTCGATCTCGACCGGCAGGATCCCGCGAATCCGCCCCCAGCCCCATGGACCATTCAGCCGAGTCATCCGGAACTGCTCAACGCATTGGCGGAGGATTTCCGGCAGCACAAGTTCGATTTGCGGCACTTGATGCGGACTATCGTACAGTCAAACACCTATCAGCGTTCTTCCTACT
>VFZW01000426.1 GCA_016871055.1 Acidobacteriota bacterium | reverse complement strand
GTTGGCGTCGAGGATAACGAAGCCCGGCGTGATGCCTTCGTTCTTGGCGCCGATGACGGTCCACGGACCATTTTTCGAAGGCGGCAGTCCGCGCGACGGCCCGCGCTGCAAATCGCCGATCGACATGCGCTCGTAGTAGTGCCGCCGTACCCACCAGGCGCCTTCCATCGGTTCGCCAAGCGTGTTGACGCCCTGCGCCGGAAGCGCCTTCGGATCGCCGGGCGTGGCCAGCAGATGCGAGAACGTGTCGTAGTAGTCGGAGAGTTTACGAGACGCCGCCTTGTCGATCGCTTTCGACTTCGGTTCGGCGATTAGCGGATCGTCGTCGAAGAACTTACGGGCCTCGATCGAAGCCGTGAGTGCGAGGAGGAGAAGAAGTGGCTTCATGGCTAGAAAATGGGTTGTGAACTCGACGTGCCGAAGGGCCGTTGCGAGAAGAGGTTGTTGAACTTGAAGAAGACTTGGAAGCCTTCATGACTGAAGGAGGCGTCGATACGCATGAAGGTCTGATTGCGCGCGTTGAAGCGCAGGCCGAATCCAGCGCTGCTCTCAAGGTCGCGAAAGTTCAGTAGGCCCCGGCGCGGAAAGACCTTGCCGGCATCGGCAAACACGGCGCCATCGAGACCGGCGAAGATCTCCCAGCGATACTCGGCGTTGTAGACAACGCTGTTGCGGTCGTTGAAGCGAAAGGGCCGGAAGCCGCGGAGGTCGTCCGAGCCGCCGAGCACGGGCCGCAAATAGAACGGCACCTCTTGCCCGGCGCGGGTGTCGGTCAGAACCGTCTTGCCGCGCAACGCGATGCGGCGCGTTTTGTTGAACATCGCGATGTGCTGTTGCAGCTCGACTTCGATACGGTTGAAGTCGTGCTGTAACTTGCCGATGTCCTCGAATCGGCTGTACTGGATCACATAGTTGCCGCCCGACTTCGGCCCGAGCGGGTTGTCGCGATAATCGAGTTGCGCGAACGTGCCGAAACGGAAGAAGTTCGTTTGACTGGTAATGCCGGGCGCCTGACGTTCGGTATAGATTTTGTCCGCGCTGATGAAATCGTTGTGCGAGCCTGGGCCGACGTTCATCCAGAGCCCGCCGATCGAAGCGCCGATCTTCAGTTTGTCCTTGTACTTCCAGCCGCCTGTTCCGTCGAGTGCGCTGTCTTCCAACCGGTAGACCGAACGGCCCGTCTTGGCCGAGTCTGGACCGGGGCCATAGTATTGAATGCCGGGATAGTTGTGGTGTACCGCATAGACGTCGATGAACGCGTGCTCGCCGGCCAGGTTGGGCAGGTTGATCTCACCGTCCAGGCGCTGGTAACCCGAAAAGGAAATCTGCGCGGCCGAGCGGACACGCAAGTTTCCATGAAACAGATCCTCCCGCAGATATTCCGGGCCAACCGCGAATCCGCCACCGGTCACCAACCCGCCGAGTTTTACGCGGAGCCCGTTGTAGCCGGCAGCGAATCGTTCGGCGTATTTGCGGTCTTTGAAGAGCCGGAGGAACTCCTCGGCGCCTTTATTGGCCTCTGGCTTCAGCGAGGCGCGCGCGCCTGACGCGCGTTTTCGATCTGTTCGGCGCGCGAGTTTTGCGCATAGCCGATTGCGGCGGCAAGCAAACAGCCGCCAAGTTTCTGCAATATGTGCATTTTGATCCCGGAAGTCTCGCTCCATTGTATCGTGCGATCGATTGGACTCTACGATTGATACGCGGGATTCGGATTTCTTCCGGTTCAAACAAAAAAGGGCGCTCGCGTCAACCTACGCGAACGCCCCGAGGAGTGAGAGCGTTAAATTTTGAACATCGAGACCAGGTCGCGCAGATTCGCGGCTGTTTGATCGAGCGTGCCTGAAGACCGAAGCGCGTCGCCTGCCGCGGCTGTGGTCGACTTGGCGGCTTCGGCTACCGAGCAGATGTTGGTGTTGATCTCGCGTGAGCCGACAACCACTTCCTCCATGCTTCGGCTGATGTGGTTGGTCGTCGCCGTTTGTTCCTCGACCGCCGCCGCGATCGTCGTTGAGATCTGGCTGATCTGCTCGATAATCTGCGTTACCTTCTCGATTGCGTCGACGGCGCCCTTGGAGTCGTTGCGGATCGCGCCGATGCGCGTTTCGATCTCCTCGGTCGCCTTGGCCGTCTGCTCGGCCAGCGCCTTTACCTCATGCGCGACTACCGCGAACCCCTTGCCCGCGTCGCCGGCGCGCGCCGCTTCGATCGTCGCATTGAGCGCCAGCAGGTTTGTCTGTTCCGCGATCGAGTTGATCAACTGCACGACCTTGCCGACCTCCGTCGACGACGATTGCAGCTTGTCCATGATCCTGTTGGTGTCGCGCGCCGCCTCGACGGCGACTTGCGAGACTTGCGATGCCTGCGCCGTATTTCGTGAGATCTCCTGGATCGACGACATCATTTCCGTGGACGAGCTAGCCAGAACCGAAATCGTCGTCGATATCTCCTCGCTCGCCGCGCTGACGATGCCCGCTTGTGTCGATGTCGCGACCGCGTCGCCGCTCAGCCGCCGACTGAGTTCGGCCAGTTCCTCGCTCGAGGTTCCAACACCGGCGCCTTGGTCGCGGATCGACCGGATGGTCTCGCGAATGCGGTCCACCATTTGATTCAGCGCCGTCCCCAACCGGCCTACTTCGTCCTCGCTGGTGATCTCCACTTTCTTGGTGAGATCGCCGAGCCCGGCGCCTTCCATCACCTTCGCGGCCGCTTCGAGCGGATCCGCCACCGATTTCGCCAGCTTGCCCGCGATGGCGACACAGGCCAGCGCTGCCAGCGCGCCGATCCCGAGAATATACCAGCCAATCTGCGAAGCCGCGGCCGCGGCTTCGGACGCGTTCTGGCGAACGATCACAGCCCAACCGTGTCCCTTATAAGGCCCGTAGCCCTTCTCGCTGAAGTACGCCACCAATTCGTCGCCGCCTTTTCCGCCCGGCTCCTCGGCGACGCCGTCCTTGCCCGCCATCGCTGCGGTAACGGCAGCGCTGCCCTTTTGCGCGAGAGTGGCTTTCAGGATAGCTGCTTCGTCGGCGTCTTCAACTAACACTCCGTTCTTGGCGATGACCTGCAACTGCAGGCTGAACTTCCCGTCCGGATTAACTGCCGCCATGTGCTCTTTCGAGATTTGTCTCACAATCCGCTCTACCGATGCCCGGTTGGACCACACTCGCTCCACGCGGCCCGCGCCGTCGAAAACGGGCGCCGCGAAGTTCATCGTGATGCCCCGGTTCTTGTACACTTCGGCCACCATCGCGTCTTCGCGCGCATCGCCGAGGAACGTCTCGCCCGCTTTCACGCGCCCGTTGACGCACGATTCAAACCAGTCTTCGCCCTTGACGCTCCGGCCAAGCAGTCTACGTGTGTCTAACGGTTTCCCCGCATAATCGACCGTGTTCACTCCGACGATTCGGCCGTTGCGGTCGGCGACGATGGCGAGGTCGTAGAGCCCGTAAGCCTGCATGAAAAAGTTCGCCGCGCGCGAGATCTCCTGCTGCCCTCCACGCGCGCCGGGATGAAAGGCAAACGCCTGCACATCGCCGTAGCGCTCAAAGAGATTGCGGTCGATCTTGTCGGCCACCGAAAACGCCTGCCCGCCCAAGTTGGCGCGAGCGTCCTGCATCAGCGCGGAGCGGCTCTGCTGGTACGACACAAACGCCACCGCGCCGAGCGCCGCCGCCGACGCTACCGCGAAGCTGACGGACAGTTTCTTCCGTAGGCTCGTAAATTGAAAATTCATCCAGTCCATTTCTTTCCTTCCCCGTTTTCCTATATTCCGTTGATGTCCGCGGGTCCGTCCTCGGGCCCGCCTTGGATCGCCAGTAGCTTTCCGGCGTCCAGTAGTAACAAGAGTTCGTTCGAGTGATCCACCACCCCGCGCACGTACGCCCGCGTCGCGCCTTTCCAGTGCGGCGGCGTCTCCCGCACCTTCTCCTCGGCGATATCGAGGACTTCTCCGATCCGGTCGACCACTAGGCTTCCCCCGGAGTCGTTTTCCTGCACAATGACACAGACCGGCGCTTGTCCGGTCTCCCTCTCCGGCAGGTCGAAGACGGCCCGCAAGTCGATGGCGGTCAGAATTTGCCCTCTCAGATGAATGAGCCCGGGCGTTACCGCCGCGGCCAATGGCACCGGCGTTAGTGTCTGATGCCGCAGAACCTCCTGCACCGAACTCACGTCGGCGCCGCATAAGAGGTCACCTACCTGAAACGTAACGTATTGCACTAACGGCCTCCTTCGCTGACCAACTGGCGTAACTGCTCGGCTTCATCGAAGGGCGCGGCGCCAGCGATCCAATCCGGCGCCGAGCCGTTTTCTCCCGCGAAAAAAACCGGCGTCTTGGCGCGAGCGCGCAGCGCCGCCCATTCGCCTTCGCTATCGGCGGCGCGCCAGGCGATCAACACCGAGCGGTAGCCGCCGTTTTCAACCCGTTGCAGCAGTTTCGTCCGAGAGGTGAACGATTCAACCGGCATGCCGCCCAATTCGATGTAGCTGGCCAGCGACGCGGCGTCGAAACGCGAGTCGGCCCCGACCAGCACCGGCGCGCCCGCCGGCCTTCGGAAGCGGCTGCCTCGATTCCACACCGGGTCGGCGGCGGCAAGCGCTCGCGGTATATCGAGCAATTCCGTCGCATGCCCATTCAGCACAAACGTTGCCAGCAATCCCTCCGCCGCCGTGGGGGTCGGCGCCTCAATCACGCTCTCCTGGACGTCGACGATCTTGTCCACCGCGACGCCAATCGCCTTGTCGCCGTCTCGAATCACAATCACGTTGACGAACGGCGAGTCCAGGCATTCTTCGCCGCCCGATCCCAGCACGCGCGCTAGCGAAACCAGCCGCAGCAGCTCGCCGCGGTATTGCACCGCGCGGCAATCGGCCATTCGTTCGATACGCTCGGCGGGCAGTTTTTCCAACCGGTCGATTTGGCCCAGCGGCGCGGCCACCCGGCTGTAGCTGCCCGCCGAAACGATCAGGAATTGCTGGCGGCGTTCGGCTGCCGATTCAACCTCGACCGCTTCGTTGTCCGCTTTGTGCCCCGAAACGTTTTCGCGCCGCGCCAGTCCGGCCACATCCAGAATCAGCGCCACCGTTCCGTCTCCCAGAATTGTCGCGCCGGCGTACCAGCGCATCGTCTTTAGCTGCCGGCCCAGCGGTTTGACCACGATCTCTCGGGTTGCGCGAATCTTGTCCAGGATCAGCCCGATCGTTTCTCCCTCGGCTTCCAAAATCACTAGTCTCCTGTCTTGGATAATTCTTTACAACGGCGCACCTTATCGAGGATAACGTCTGCGGAGGCCTTCCATGTGAAGGGGGTCGGGGCTCCGTTCCAACCGGCCAGCCAGTGGTAGATGGCG
>VFZW01000425.1 GCA_016871055.1 Acidobacteriota bacterium | reverse complement strand
GTTGGAAGCCAAGGAAGGCTTAACGGTTCGTGAACCCGGCCGCGTGTTGGCGTCGATTACGCTGCAGAACTTCGTGCAGCAATACGACCATCTCTGCGGCATGACCGGCACCGCGGTTTCGCAGGCCGAGGAGTTCGCGCGGATCTACGGACTCGGCGTCGAGACGATACCAACTTACAAGCCGATGATTCGCGAAGACCGACCCGACCGGTTCTTCCGCACGCACGAGGCGAAGCTTGACGCCATTGTGCAAGAGATTTACGATGTGCACAGGACGGGGAGGCCGGTGCTTGTGGGCACGGCTAGCGTGGCGGCTTCGGAGGCTCTTAGTGCGCGCCTTGGCGCGATCGATCACCACGTGTTGAACGCGAAGAACGAAGATGCCGAAGCGGCTATCATTGCGCGCGCGGGCCAACGCGGCGCGGTGACGATATCGACGAATATGGCGGGACGCGGCGTCGACATTCTGCTCGGCGAAGGTGTTGCGGCGCTGGGCGGGCTGCATGTAATCGGCGCGTCGCGCAACGACAGCCGGCGGATCGATCATCAACTGCGCGGGCGCGCGGGGCGACAGGGAGATCCCGGTTCGTCGCAGTTCTTTCTGGCGTTCGACGATGAGCTGTTTCGCAAGAACCTCGACCCTGGCGAGCAGATTGGATCGGCGGCCGATTGCGATTCGCTGCAGAGGCGGGCGGAAGGCCGGCATCTCGACGCGAGGATGTTCCTCAATAAATACGAACAGATTGTGGAGGGCCAGCGGCATCATGTTTTGCAGCGGCGCGAGTCCGCGGGTGAGATCGAGCGCGCGGCGATTGACGAGTGCTGGGCGCGGTTTCTCGAAGAGCTCGAACACATCAAGACCGGCTTTCCGTTCTTGAATCTTGGCGGGCGCGAACCGTTCGCGGAGTACCTGCCGCAGGTGCATGCGCTGTGTCAGGCGTTTTGGGATGAGGTGTCGCAAGTGGCGGCCGAGGCGGCTCCGATGCGCCGGGGTGCGACGTGGACGTATCTCTCCGTTGACATGCCGTTTGGAACGGGCATGGAGCAGATCGCGCGCGGGCTGGCGCGGAAGTTTCGCGCGAAGAGCCTGTGGGGATGAGCTACCATGAGACAAACCAGGGAGGTTCTTGTCATGCGTTTGCTCGCTCTGTCGCTCGCAACGATTCTCTGCCCCGCCACGATTGTGGCGCAGGTTCTTTATGGTTCGCTTGTCGGGTCGGTCTCCGATCCTTCCGGCGCCGCCGTTCCGAAGGCCAGGGTCGAAGCCTTGAACACGTCGAACGGCGTGAGCCGGCAGACTACGACCGATGAACGCGGTGCGTTCTCGTTCAACGATCTGGGCGCTGGGCCGTACAAGGTGACCATATCGGCGCCGTCGTTCAGCACGTTGAATCAGGAAAACGTCGCGATCGCGATCAACACGATGCAGCGGCTCGACGTGAAGCTGCAAGTGGCTTCGGTGAGTGAGAGCGTCACGGTCACCGCGCCCGCGATTTCGCTGCAATCCGACCGCGCCGACGTCAACAATCAAATCACCAAAACGCAGGTGATGAACCTTCCCTTCGCCGGCAACCAGGGGCGCAACTTTCAGAACCTCTACAAGCTGATTCCCGGGTTCTCGCCGCCCGCGGAGTTGCACTCGGACGCGGGCAATCCGCAGCGCTCGCTCGGCACGAACGTGAACGGCGCGTCGTATTCGAACAACAACACGCGGCTGGATGGCGCGACGATCAGCTATCCGTGGCTGCCGCACATCACGGCTTATGTGCCGCCGGCCGAGGCAATCGAAACCGTGAACCTGGTGTCGAACTCGTTCGATGCCGAACAGGGCATGGCCGGGGGCAGCGCGATCAACGTGTCGATCAAGTCGGGCACCAATGAGTTTCATGGTTCGGGCCACTGGTATCACACGAATTCGAAAGTGCAGGCGCGTAACTTCTTCTTCACCGCGCCGCAGTTGCCGAAGAACCTGTTGAATCAGTTTGGCGGTACGATCGGCGGACCGATTGTGAAGAACAAGCTGTTCTTCTTCGCCGACTGGGAACGCACGACGCGGCGGCGGTTCGCATCGGCCTTCCGCACGGTGCCGCAGCCGGCGTTGCGGCAGGGCGATTTTTCGGCGACGGGGGTCAACATTTTCGATCCGTTGACGGGCATGACCTCGGGCGCGACGGCGGGTGCGAATCGCGTGATCTTTCCCGGCAATCGCATACCGGCAAGCCGCTTCGACCCGGCCTCGGTGACGATGACGTCGCTGATTCCGGCGCCGAATCAGCCTGTGTTTCCGTCGAACTATCTGGCGCTCGGCACGTATTCGTTCAATCGCGATAACTCAGATTTCAAGGTCAACTACAACCCGAACGAGAAGACCTCGCTGTTCACGCGGTACAGCTTCTCACCGAGCGATATTTTCGATCCGCCATCGCTGGGGCCGGCGCTGGGCGATGCGCTCGCGGGTGGGCAGCCTGGCAATGCGCCCGGACTGATTCAGACGGCGTCGGTCGGCGGCACCTATACGATTTCTCCGCGCATCCTTTTCGACGGCAATATTGGTTTTACGCGGCAGCGGCTGTCGGCGGAAAACATCGACATCGACAAAAACTACGGGCTGGATGAGTTAAAGATCCCCGGCACCAATGGCGCGGATCGCCTGCAGGGCGGTTATCCGCGGTTCAACATCTCGGGCTTCTCGGCGATTGGGAATCCGAACGTGTCGAATCCGTTTCTATTCCGCGATCATCAATACGTTGTCACCGGCAATCTGAGTTGGATGAAGGGCGCGCACTCGATCCGCATGGGCGGCGAGTACACCTACTAGACGATCAACCACTTCCAGCCGCAAGCGGCGTTTGGTCCGCGCGGCGGTTTCAATTTCACGGGCGGCCTGACGGCGCTGCGCGGCGGCTTAGCGCCAAACCAATACAACGGGTTCGCCGACTTCTTGCTCGGCACGCCGAACGCATTTGGAAAAGACGTTCAGTACATCAATCCGTCAGCGGTGCGCATGCCCGCCTATGGTTTCTACATTCGCGATCAATGGCAGGTGAACCGAAAACTGACGCTCAACTACGGCACACGCTGGGAGCGTTATCCCTACGCGTACCGCGATCACCGCGGCGCGGAGCGTTACGATGTTGACCTCGACCGTGTGTTGATCGGTGGGCTTGGCAGCACGCCGAAGGATCAAGGGGTGGACGTCGGAATCGGCCAACTGGCCCCACGGCTGGGCATCGCGTATCGGGCGAACGAAAAGACCGTTCTGCGCGCGGGCTACGGAATCTCGATCGATCCGGATTCGTTCCGGCGGTTGCGCGATAACTATCCGGCGACGGTGTCGACGACATTCAACGCGCCGTCGACGTTCGAATCGCCGGGCTCGCTGCGTACGGGTATTCCGGCGATCGTCGTGCCGTCGCTTGAATCCGGCGTGATTGCGCTGCCGTCGGCGGTCAACACCAACACGGTGCCGACAAAATTCAATCGCGGCTACATTCAATCGTTTAACGCGACGGTTCAACGCGACATGGGTTTTGGCTTTACCTTGCAAGTTGGTTATGTCGGCACGCGCGCGATTCGCCAGACGGCGCTGCTCAACATCAACGCGAGCTTGCCAGGAACTGGAAATCCGGGCCGGGCACTCAACTTGCGGCATCCGGGGAGGCTCGGCAACATTACGATGTACACTCCGTTCAACACGTCGAACTACAACTCGCTGCAGATGCAGTTGCGCAAGCAGTTGGCTGGAAATGGAATGTTCGGTGTGAGCTACACGTGGTCGAAAGCGATTACGTTCGCCGACAACAACGACAGCGGTTTGATGTGGCACTCGCCGGAGTTCTGGGCGCGCAACCGCGCAGTCGCCGGGTTCGACCGGCCGCATAACTTGCAGGTCTACGGCGTCTACGAGATGCCGTTCGGCAAGGGCAAGAAGTATGCGACCTCCGGCGCGGCCGCATGGATACTGGGCGGCTGGCAGACGAATGGGTTGATGTCGATCCTGAGCGGCACGCCGTTTACGGTTGGGGCGGCGGGGACGTCGTTGAATGCGCAGGCCAATGGGCAGACGGCCGATCAGGTGAAGGCGGACGTGACGAAGGGCAAGCGTGTTGGGCCGGGGCAGAGCTGGTTTGATCCGGAGGCGTTCGCGCCGATTACGACGGTGCGGTTTGGCACGTCGGGGCGCAACGCGATGCGCGGGCCGGGGTCGATCCAACTTGACGCGAGCTTGTTCCGGAATTTTCAGATCACCGAGAAGTTGCGGTTGCAGTTCCGGGCGGAGTCGTTCAGCATTACTAACACGCCGCGATTTGGGAACCCGGGCGCGAATGCGTCGAGTCTGATTCGGAACGCGGATGGATCGATTCGGTCGCTTGGCGGGTATACCGAGGTGTTGGGTGCGAGTGGGGAGCGGGAGATTCGGTTTGCTCTCAAACTCTTCTTTTAAGCAAACTCGCACGTAGAGCGCATCTGTACAGGAAACTCGCCAAAAGCGCGCTGTCGCGCTACACTCGATGGCGGTAGCCCGATGAACTTGTACGCCGCATTGTTGACGTTGGCATCGATTGTGCCAGGTCTCGCCCAGACCAGTGAGGTCAAGCACCGGTTCGTTCAGATCAACGGAATCAAACTGCACGTCGCCGAACAGGGGCAAGGCCCGCTGGTTATTCTGGTGCAGGGATTCCCTGAACTTTGGTACAACTGGCGTCATTTGCTGCCGACCCTGGCCGCTGCCGGGTACCACGCGGTTGCACCGGACATGCGAGGCTACGGTCAAAGCGATGCGCCACTTGACATCGTCGCGTATTCCCAGACGCAAGCCGCCGGCGACATGGTTGGCCTCGTCCATGCGTTGGGTCACAAACAGGCTGTTATCATCGGCCACGATATAGGAGCGTCAACGGCCGCCATCTCAGCCCTTTTGCGCCCCGACATGTTCCGCGCCGTTGTGCAATTGAGCGTACCGTACTCCGTTCGCGTGAAAGACGCACCCCGGCCCAGCGAGGCGAACCGAAGGCGTGCGCCCGTGGGATCGCAATTCTATATCACTTACTACCAAGCGCCGGGTGAGGCGGAAAAGGTGTTGGACGCCGATCCGAAACGCACATTGCGGATGTGGCTGTACTCGTCCTCCGGCGGCGCGGATCCGCAACATAGGGCGCGTTACACGTTCGGCCTGAACGAAACCGCGTTAGACGGCCGCTCGGAGCCTGAGAAACTTCCATCTTGGCTGAAACAGGAGGATCTAGACTACTTCGCCGCGGAGTTCTCCCGCACCGGGTTTCGAGGAGCTTTGAATTGGTATCGGGCACAGGACACGTTTTGGTCGGAAACCCCGTTCCTGGTCGGCCGCCAGATTTTGCAACCGGTGTTGTTTATCGGCGGCTC
>VFZW01000424.1 GCA_016871055.1 Acidobacteriota bacterium | reverse complement strand
TGGAACGGAGCCCCGACCCCCTTCACATGGAAGGCCTCCGCAGACGTTATCCTCGACAAGGTGCGCCGTTGTAACGAATTATCCAAGACAGGAGACTAGGCATCATCAACGACATCCTCGATTTTTCGAAAATCGAGGCCGGGCGCTTGGAGATGGCGTCGGCCGAGTTCCAGATCGCGCAACTGGTCGAAAACACCGCGGATTTGCTGGAACCCCGCGCCGCGGAGAAGGGGCTGGTGATCGGAATCAGCGTGTCTCCGTCCGTACCGCGCGTCATTCAGAGCGATCCGGGGCGGTTACGGCAAGTGATCCTAAACCTGCTGGGTAACGCCATCAAATTCACTCCGAGCGGATTTGTAACCGTTTGCGTCGACCTGCCCCGGCCAACGGCGGTTCGCTTCGTCGTGCGGGATACCGGCATCGGCATCGAGCCGGCACAGATCGGCGCGCTGTTCGAACGATTCACGCAAGCGGACTCATCGACATCGCGGCGTTTCGGCGGCACGGGCCTGGGTTTGGCGATCGCGGCCGAACTCGCGCAACGGCTGGGCGGGAGGCTTTTTGCGTCGAGCGAACTTGGTGCGGGTTCAGCGTTCGGATTCACGATTTCGATAGCTGCGGCGGAAGCCGGCGATTCGCCGGACCTTCCCGCACCCTGCGCGATCCGGATGCAACCTGGACCGGCGAAGCAGGTAGTTAAAACTGTGCTGAAGCTGGCGGGCGTCACGATTGCGGAGACGGCGGATCCGGTAATCTTCGACGAAGCGAGTTACTTCCTTGCGAACGGAACGCCGGAGCGAAGGGTGATTGTGCTAGCGGGCGACCGGCGCGCCAGCTTCGCGGGTGCGACGGTTCTAACGTATCCGGTCAAGTCGCGCGAATTGATGGCGGCACTGGCTGGAGCGACACTACCATCACGCGTCCAGGAAGTTCCGTTCCCCAGCGAGGAGCAACGATTTGATGGAACGCGCATACTGCTGGTCGAAGACAACGAGGTCAATCAGCGTGTCGCTCGAAAGATGCTTGAGAGTTTTGGATGCAGCGTCGGAATGGCGAAACATGGTCTGGATGGTATCCAGCGGCTGCGCGAACAGGACTACGACCTGATCTTGATGGATTGCCAGATGCCGGAGATGGACGGCTACGAAACGACACGCTACATTCGGAAGCAACCGGGGTTGTTCAATATCCCAATCATCGCGTTGACGGCTGCGGCGTTTCCGGAGGATCTTGCGCGATGCCGCGAGGCGGGAATGGACGATCACTTATCGAAACCCGTATCCAAGGACGCACTTCACCAGGCCATTGCGAGATGGCCGCGGCAGGCCGCCGCGAGGCGCTTACCGCATCTGAGACAATAGAAGGTTCATGCTTCGTTTCGAAACCGCCGGCGAGTCGCACGGCGAGTGCCTTGTTGCGACTCTCACGGGTATCCCATCCGGTGTTCCCATTTCTCTCGACGCGGTAAACCGCGAATTATGGCGGCGGCAACAGGGCTTCGGACGCGGCGGCCGAATGAAAATCGAGACCGACACCGCGGAACTTGTCGCGGGTGTGCGGCATTCGCAGTCGATCGGTTCGCCGATCGCAATTATCATTCGCAACGCCGACTGGAAGAATTGGACCGAGCCGATGTCGGTCACCGACTTCGAGGGCAGCGACGAGAAGAAGAAAAAAGTGCTCCGCCCGCGGCCCGGCCATGCCGACCTGGCCGGCATGATCAAGTACAACTATCACGACGCCCGCTACATTCTCGAACGCGCCAGCGCACGTGAGACGACGGCCCGCGTGGCGGTGGGCGCGATCGCGAAGCAGTTTCTCGGACAATTTGGGATCGAGGTGCTGAGCCACGTGATCGCGGTCGGCACGGCAACGCTTGATCGCCGGGCGCAATGGGAAGAGTTGGCCGCGCTGTCGAAGAAAGACGAAGTTCTCCTCGGCTGTGTCGACGCCGAAGCGGAGCAGCGCATGAAGGCTGTTGTTGATGAGGCGTATCGGACCGGCGACACGGTCGGCGGCGTGTTCGAGGTCGTGGCGCACGGATTGCCCGTTGGCTTAGGCTCACACATTGCGTGGGATACGAGACTAGACGGCCGTTTGGCGCAGGCGATTGTGTCGATGCAGGCGGTGAAAGGCGTCGAAGTGGGCCTCGCCGAAGAGGGCGCGCATTCGTTCGGATCGCAGGTGCAGGACACGATTCACTACGACAAGGACAAGCGGTCGTTCTATCGCGGCGCGAATCGCGCGGGCGGACTGGAAGGCGGCATCACAAACGGGCAGGATCTGTTCGTTCGCGGATTCCTGAAGCCGATCTCGACTTTGCGCCGGCCGCTCGAATCGGTCGACGTCGTCACGCGGAATGCCGAAAAAGCGGCCTATGAGCGCTCCGATGTCGCGGTGGTTCCGGCCGCCGGCGTGATCGGCGAAGCGATGGTGGCGATCGTGTTGGCGCAGGCGTTCCTCGAAAAATTCGGCGGCGACTCGCTGATGGAAACTCGCCGGAACTATGATGGGTATTTGGAACAGGTTCGGGAGTTCTGATGTTGTTGAACATTCGAAAGTACGGCGATCCGGTACTGGAGACGCCGTGTGAACAGGTAGCCGATTTCGGAAGCGCCGAACTGCGGCAACTCGCCGCGAACATGTTCGAGACGATGTACGGCAACAAGGGCGTGGGCCTCGCGGCGCCGCAGGTCGGCGTGTCGAAACAGCTTACGGTAATCGATGTATCAGCGGGCGAGGATCCGTCGGCGAAACTCGTGCTGATCAACCCCGAGATCGTCGCGCGCGAGGGCCAGCAATTGGGCGAAGAGGGCTGCCTGTCGATTCCCGGTTTCCGCGAGGACGTTCGTCGCGCGATGAAAGTTCGTGTGCGCGCATTGGATCTGGACGGCAATGCGTTCGAGGTGGAAGGCGATGAATTGCTCGCACGCGCAATGCAGCACGAAATCGACCATTTGCACGGCATTTTGTTCTTGAAGCACCTGTCGCCGTTGAAGCGGGACCTGATCCGGCGCAAGATTGCCAAGCTCGTCAAGGCGGGCGAGTGGTAGTCGTCTTCATGGGCACGCCGCGGTTTGCCGTGCCTACGTTGGAAGCGCTGGTTGCCGCGGGTCACGAAGTACGAGCCGTCTACACGCAACCGGACCGGCCGAAAGGACGCGGGCAGGAGTTGGCGATGTCGCCGGTGAAGGAATGTGCGCTGGGTCTCGGATTGCCGGTATATCAACCGGAGCGAATTCGAAGACCGGAAGTAATTGCGCAGTTGGCTTCGTTCGGGGCCGAGGCGATGATCGTCGTCGGCTACGGACAGATTCTGCCGCAGGCGATAATCGACCTCGCGCCGCTCGGCATCATCAACGTGCATGCGTCGCTGCTGCCGAAGTACCGTGGTGCGGCCCCGATACAGTGGGCGATCGCAAACGGGGAACGAGTGACGGGCGTCACGACGATCCGCATCGACGCGGGGCTTGATACGGGCGATATGCTCTCGAAGACCGAGACCGCGATCGGCGACGACGAGACGGCGCCGGAGTTATCGGAGCGGTTGGCGGCGGTGGGCGCAACATTGTTGATTGAGACGTTGAGTCGGCTCCGGACGATTGTGCCGGAAAAACAGAACGGAGCCGAAGCGACGTTGGCGCCGATCTTGAAGAAAGAAGATGGCGCAATCGATTGGTCGAAGCCCGCGGCGACGATCTACGCCCGTTTGCGCGGATTTACTCCGTGGCCCGGCGCGTTCACGTCGTTTCGTGGCGCGGGCTTGAAGGTATTGACGGCGGCGTTGGCTAGCGATACGGACTTGGCGCCAGGCGCAATGCGCCTGCGCAATCGCAGGCTGATCGTCGGTTGCGGCGCGGGCACATCGCTCGAACTCCGCGAAGTGCAGCCGGACGGCCGCAAGCGCGTAAGCGGCGAGAGCTTTTCGAACGGCGCCCGATTGTCGGACAATGAACTGCTAGGAAACTAAATCGTGAATCTACCTCTTGGCTATCGTTACTCGTCGTTATATGCCGGCATTCGCAAGGCGGCGAAGGATGACCTGTCATTGATCGTGTCCGATGTTCCGGCTTCGGCGGCGGGAGTCTTCACGCAGAACAAAGCGATGGCGGCGCCGGTGATTCTGTCGAAGAAAAACCTCGCGGCGACGAAGGGCGTGGCCTCGGCGATTCTCACCAACGCGGGCAACGCGAACTGTGCGACTCGCACCGGAATGAAAGTCGCGCTGGAGACAACCCGCGCTGTGGCGAAAGTGCTGCGTGTGCCCGCGTCGAAGGTGCTGGTGTGTTCGACGGGCGTGATCGGCGTCGAGTTGGACGGATCGAAGATTACGTCGAAGGCTCGGGCGTTGGCGGACGGCCTTGCCGCGGATCGATTCGAGGACGTCGTCGGCGCGATCATGACGACGGATCTGGCGCCAAAGAAGGCGCATGCGGCGATCAGCGTAAAGGGCGGCGCCGTGCATATCGCGGGCACGACGAAGGGTTCGGGCATGATCCAACCGTTGATGGCGACGACGCTGGGCTACGTAATGACCGACGCGGCACTGTCCCCATCGGAACTGCGCGGAATGCTAAAGCGGGCAAGCGCACGCAGCTACAACGCGATGAGCGTCGACGGCGACACTTCGACCAACGACACGCTGTTTTTGCTCGCCAACGGCGCGTCGGGCTTGAAGATGACCGCCAAGGACAAAGGCATCTTCGAGCAGGCGCTGACGGTGTTGCTCGAAGATCTCGCGCGGCAGATCGCCCGCGACGGCGAGGGCGCGAAGAAGTTGGTCACCATCGACGTGACCGGCACGAAGACCGACGACGAGGCGATGCGAATCGCGCGGCAGATCGGCAATTCGCCGCTCGTGAAGACGGCGATCGCCGGAAGCGATCCGAACTGGGGCCGTGTAATCATGGCGGCGGGGAACGCAGGCGTCGACTTCGAGTTGAGGAACGTTTCGATCACGATGCAAGGCATGCTCGTGTGTAAGAACGGGCTCGCGGTGGACTTTTCCGAGGAGGAGTTGACAGCGCGGTTGGACGAGCCCGACACGCACGTGACGTTCGCCGTAAAAGGCGGCGGCAACGGCAGTGCGCGGTTCTACACGTGCGATTTCACCGAGGGCTACATTAAGATCAACGGGAGCTATCGGACATAGTCCGCTTCCCTTCTCCGCACCATCACTGCGTAAGCGAATATTCCGAGCACCAGCCAGAACCCGACAGCCTTGATCGGCGCGTCGAAACTTCCGGTGTTCTTGATTAACCAGCCCGTCAGCCACGGCGCGACGATGCCGGCCAAATTTGCCGCCGTGTTCTGAATCGCCACGGGCACCGCTCCAGGCATGAGCGTTTGAGTCAGCGCCCAGTAGTTCGCTGTCGCCAAGCCAAGCCCGCAGAGCGACGCGATCGTCAGGCCAATCATGAGTTCCTTCGAAT
>VFZW01000423.1 GCA_016871055.1 Acidobacteriota bacterium | reverse complement strand
GCCGATAGAGGAAATATTGGCGTTCTTCAGGCAGTTGTAGCTGCGGACCGAAAGCTCCATCTCGTCGACCGAGCGGTTGAGAACCTCGTTCATCTGGTTCATCACGCGCTCTGCCGGCTCTTCGCTGACCTCGGAGGTCTCTTCGAAGTTGATGAAGATGCTCATGTGATCTTTGATCAGCTTCGAGGCCTGGCCGATGGCGTCCTGCGGACTGATCGCGCCGTTGGTCCAGACTTCCAGCATGAGCTTGTCATAGTCGGTCATCTGGCCCAGACGGGCGTTGTCGACGCTGTAGTTGACCTTGCGGACCGGCGAGTGGACCGAGTCGATGGCGATGTAGCCGATCGGCAGGTCTTCGTCGAAGTTGCGGTCGGCCGAGATATAGCCGCGGCCTTGCTTCAGGCGCATCTCGATGTTAAGCTTGCCGCCTTCGCCGACCGTCGCGATATGAACATTGCGGTCGAGCACTTCGATATCCGATGACGTTTCGATCTGGCCCGACAACACTTCGCCCGGCCGGTCGACAACCAGGCGCACCGTGTGCACCGCGTCGGTCGACATCTTGAACGGAACCTGCTTCAGGTTCAGGATGATGTCGGTGGCGTCTTCGGTCACGCCCGGAATCGGGCTGAACTCATGCGCGATGCCGTCGATGCGCACGGCGGTGATCGCCGCGCCTTCGATCGAACTCAACAGCACGCGCCGCAGGCTGTTGCCGATGGTGGTGCCGAAACCGCGCTCAAAGGGCTGGGCCGAGAAACTGCCATAGCGCTCGTTGAGCGTCTCGGTGTTGGCGACCAACCGCTTCGGTTTCTGAAAACCCTTGAACATAGCTCTCCTTGGGGGCTCTGACTTTTGGTGTTACCCGCGCGCGGCTTCGAAAAGCCCCGCGCGAGCCTGCGTTATTTCGAGTACAGTTCGACGATAAGCTGTTCAGTCATGTTGATCTGAACAAGCTCTTCGCGTTTGGGGTTGCCGATGACGCGGGCCTTCAAGTTCTCGCGGTCGATTTCGAGCCAGCTCGGCGAAGGCAGATGCGCCGTCGCTTCGCGCGCCGACAGAACCGCCGGGTTTTCCTTGCTCTTGTCGCGAATCGTCACTTCGTCGCCCGCTTTGACCTGGAACGAGGGGATGTTGACCTTGCGGCCGTTCACGTGAACGTGGCCGTGGCGCACCAACTGGCGCGCGCCGGCGCGGCTGGTGGCGAAACCGATACGGTAAACCGCGTTGTCCAAGCGGCGCTCCAGCATCTGCAGCATGACTTCGCCGGTGATGCCCTTGGTGGTGGCGGCCTTCTCGAACAGATTGCGGAACTGCCCTTCGCCCAAGCCGAAGTAGCGCTTGGTTTTCTGCTTCTCGCGGAGTTGGAGTCCGTAGCCGACAATCTTCGGCTTACGCGCCTGGCCGTGTTGGCCGGGGGGGAAGTTCCGCTTCTTCTCTTCGCTGACGGCGCACTTGGGGCCGTAGCAACGTTCGCCCTTTAGGAAGAGCTTCATGCCCTCGCGCCTGCAAAGGCGGCACACAGGGCCGATATAACGAGCCATTCTTGGTTGGTCCTTGAACCTTTCGGATTTCTGGAAGGTGCGGTTTACGGCGTTTCGGCCTTCGTCCCGCTTTGGTGAGTATAGACTTGCGCGAACACGCAAAGCCCGATGGTTACGATTATGACACACCCGAAGTCCAGCCGCAAATTGGTGGCATGGAAATTAAGGGGGTGGCCCGACGGAGGGCGTTTGGGCGGGTACTCCGTCGGGCCGTTTTGGCGCGCAGGGCGGGTGGGGGTCTGCGCACCAAACTGAAAAAAATCTTGCCGTCCCGGAGGAACGTCCCGCCACAAGCCTCTACTATACACGATTGGGGGGGGAGGATACAAGTGGCGGCTTACTTCAACTCCGCCGCCCAGTTCACCACCACGCGGTAGCCGCTTTGTTCGCGGGCTGCCGCCACTTCCTCGGCGATCAGAAAACGTTGCCCGTCCGCCGTCGCGGCGAATACGTTATAACTTGACGGGACCATGTCCGCCTGCACTGAAAATAGTCGCTTCGGAACGGACACGGCCAGGTTAGGCGATGTTCGAATTTCCGCGCTGAAAATCGAACCGGCGTTGTTCGTGAAAAAGAGTTCCTTACTGTTGCGGCTCCATAGTGGAGCAGTTCCTCCGCCGGCCGAGACCTTTCGTTTTTCGGCGAACGACGGAAACGACACGACATAGACGTCGGGTCCTTCCGCCTCGTCCGAAGCATAGGCCAAATGCCGTCCATCGGAAGACAATCGAAGCTGGCGCATGAAGAAGGGAGTTTCCATAAGTAGACTCGGTTTCGCGCTGGGTCCTGGTTTAAACAAGGAATGCCGGCTAGTCAAGATGTCCGACACAAGCAGCGTGGCCCCTTCCGGCATCCAACCCCTCGCAGCCAGCGGTTGCGGCGCCAATGCAGCGGACTTCCCCGAATCGACAATCACTTCCACGATCCCGCCGCTACTTTCGGTGGGCGCGAGGCGCTGCGAATCCGGCGACCAAACCGGGGCATAATTTCCAGACAGCGTTCCCGCGCGAGTGAGACGGGTTACCACCTCGGTGGACAGGTCCATGACCCAGGCGTCCCCGCTGGACCTAACGCCCGACGAACCGTCGATGTAAAGCGCGAGGCGCTTCCCGTCCGGAGAAATGACGGGAAGAAACAATGCCGCCGGTTTTCCGAGCGGAGCGATGCGCCGGCCGGAGCGATCATACCAGGCGAGTTGGCGAATCAATGCGGAAGCGGCGCCACCGCGATACGCCAACACACCGCCCGGCGAAACCGAAAATGCCGCCCGCCCGTTGGAGACGTTGACCATCACATTTTCCGCTACGGTGAATGGCTCCCCTTGAAACTGGAGGGTCTTGGGGTCCATGCGTCGCGCCAGCAAAGTGCCCTCGCGAACAAAGAGTAGGTAGCCGGGTTGCGTCCAGGCAGCCGGTGAAGCGCTCTCGGTCACCAGCGTGCGCGCTGTCGCACCCAAGCCCTGAACGTACACTCCATTTTTCGACGAAGTCTTGTTTAGGGCGAAGTAAAGCAAACGTCCGTCTGGCAGGAACTGCGGCCAACTGTGGCGCAGTTCCTCCGAAGCCAGCGTCGTCACCGGACTCGAGGCGCCGCCCATTGCGGGTACACGCTGAAGCGGGCCACGCCCGATACCGTAGACAATGACACCTTCCGGGCTCCATGCGCCGCCATCGCCCAAGAGCGTGGCGTCCTCCAAGGCGCAGATGGTCTGGATCGATCCGCCCGAAACGGCGATCCGCTTCAATTTGTCGCCGGCAAAGAAGGCGATGAACTGGCTGTCCGGCGACCAGAACGGAAAGTTCGCGCCTTCGGTCTGGTCGAGACGATGCGGCGTCGTTGCACCCAGCGGTCGGATCCAAAGTGAACTCTTACCGGACGCAGTTTCCGCCACTACAAACACAATGTTTTTGCCGTCGGGAGAAGGCACGGCCTGTGGCGCGCCAGCGGCGAGCGGGCGACCCGTCCCTTCGGGGTTGGGGATATCGAATCGCGCGACGCCCGGCATCAGGATTTGCGGCTTCGGCCACAATCCAACCACCGCCGCACCGGCGGCGAAGGCCAGCGCTGCCAGGCAGCCACGGGCGGCGCGTTGCCGTTTTCACTGGGGTGTCCTCGAGCAACAACCGCGCCCCGGAAATATCCCGCAGCCGCAGCTTCGGATCGCGCGTCAGACACATCCGCAGCAATCGCTGAAACCGCGCAGGCACAAGCGCGAAGTCAATCTCCTGCCGCAGTACCGCCGCCAGGATGTCGGAGATGTTGTCGCCCTCAAACAACTGCTTGCCGGTGAGCAGTTCGTAGAGCACAACGCCAAAGCTCCAGATGTCAGCACGCCGGTCGACATTCGATCCCCGCGCCTGCTCCGGCGACATATACGACGCCGTGCCCATGATCACGCCCACCACCGTCCCGCCCATCGTCAGCGTCAGCGACAACGACGGATTGGCCACCGGCGCCTGCTCGGGCGACAACGCCTTCGCCAAGCCAAAATCCAAAACTTTGATTCGGCCATCGGCAGTGAGCAAAATGTTCGCCGGCTTCAGGTCGCGATGAATGAGAGTCTTGTCGTGCGCGTATTCCAGCGCGTCGATCAGCTGCCCGATTAGCGGCAGCGCCTGGTCGTCCGTCAGCGGACCTTTTATAGGCGCCCCTTCGACCAGCTCCATAATGATGGCGCGATCTTCCACGCCCTAGATCGTCGCGATGTTCGGATGATTCAGCGACGCAAGCAACTGCGCCTCGCGCGCAAAACGGGCATAGCGGTCGGGATCGAAACCGAGATTATCCGGCAGCACCTTAACCGCAACTTCGCGGTTCAACTTCATGTCCGTCGCCCGATACACCGCACCCATACCGCCTTCACCGAGCTTGCCGGTGATGCGGTAGTGGGCGATCTGCGTCGGGGCGCTCATGGACTCGCGCTATTGTATCGTTTCTACTCGCCGGTTTCCGCGAGTATCGCGCGCATGGTCTCGAGAGTCATCATGAGCGTCATCGGTTGCAGCGGCGATTCGACAAAACCGCGAGAAAGGTAGAAACGTTTGGCCGCCTCCGAAAACGCATGCACCAGGACGGCGAAAATCCCGGTCTCGCTCGATACATGGAGGGTCCGCAGCATCGCGTCTCGCAACAGGGCTTGGCCGAGTCCCTTGTTGTGAAATCTCTCGTCGATGGCCAATCTACCGAGCAGCACGACAGGCAGCGGGTCCGGCATGTTCCGGCGCATCGCTTTCGGCGCCGCAGAGTGATTCAGCGCCCCAGCGGAGAGGCAATAGTAGCCAATAACCGCCTGCCCCTCTGTAATGACGAATGGCCTTGACGCGCCGGAGGCCTGATTCCGAAGCGCTCGACGCTTCAGCCATTCATCGAGCGTCGGCTCGCCACACGCAAACTCCTCCAGCACGTGACCGGCATGCAGCGGTACGGGCGCGGAAGGCGCAAACGCGCTCATTTATCCCAAGGCGCCTTGGTTTTCAGCAATCTCCGCAAGCGGTCCGTCGGGGGCAAGGGACGATCGACCATCGCCTGGAACTTGGCGAAGACGCCGGCGTCCACGGTAAAGAACGCCTGGTCCAGCAAAATGTCCTCAGCCTGCCGGCAGGCGGCATCGAGCATGAATTCGGACCGGCTTCGGCCCAGCTTCTCGGCTGCTTGATCGATCAGATCGCGTTGCCGCGACTTCGCCCGAATATTGATGGAGACCGTCTCTCTGGTGTGTGTTTGCTGCATGCCAAGTTTCCTTCCGACATCTTCAGCCTACAGGTCTGTGTAGAAGATTGCAACACAGGACGTCCCTAGATGCGGTAGTGGGCGATCCGTGCAGGGGGCGTTAGCCAAAGAGTTCCTCGGCCGTCAAAGTCGCCTCCGGCTTAGCCAGCGGCGAGAGGACGCTTGCGCCGGTAA
>VFZW01000422.1 GCA_016871055.1 Acidobacteriota bacterium | reverse complement strand
CCCACTGGCCAAGCGAGTAGATTCCGAAACCGCCGCGCACGACGGTTCTGTTCGAGAGCTGATACGCCACGCCGATGCGCGGTTGGAAGTTGTTGCGGTCGGTCGCAAAAGCGAGGCGGTCGTCCCCACTCTTGCTGGCGTAGAGCAGACCGCCGGTGAGGTTCCGGCACGCGGGGCAATTCTCGATGCCAAGGCGCGTCTTTACCTGTTCGGCGATCGGACTGGGCGCGCCGAACGCGAAGCCGCGAGTCTGGCGGTTGTAGCGTTCCCAGACGGGCGATTCGTAATCCCAGCGGACGCCCAGATTCAGCGTGAGCTTGCGGCTCAACTTCCAGTCGTCTTGAAAAAACAACGAGTAGTAACGGCTCACATGCGCGGGCGTGATCGGAATTTCGATCGATCCGCCGGTTGGATGGCCAAGCAGCGCGGTAGCGATTTCATTGCCTGAAAACGCATCGGCGCGATTGGGATCGGCTTGCGTCCACAGCCGCGAGAATGCGAAGCTGCCGCTCGGAGAACCGTAGCTCAAATTGTTGGCGCGAAACTCGCGCAGTTCTATGCCGAACTTGGTCACGTGATTGCCGAAGACCTTGCCGCCCGATGCGCCGAGCGTGTAGGTGTCGTCGGCCTGCGCGAATGGCCCCGAGCCTTGCGACATGTACTGGCCCATGTTGATGAGCGGATACTGCGGGCGCGCGAACTGCGAGACAAGCGACGCGGGCAGGCCGAGTTCGGTGGGATTGAACGCGATAGTGGCCGGATTCCAGGCGAGGTTTTCCAGCCGCGAAAAGCCGGCGCGCAGATTGAATGTCGTCGACGGATTCAGAATGCGCGCCCAATCCAAGGTCAGCGTGCGGCCGCGGCGGACGCGCGGAAGAATCGTGCTGGTCTCGGCGGGATTGTTTGCCGGGTAGCGCATGTCGCAGCAGCGTGTCATGTTCGTTTCGCCGTAGCGGCCGAAGAACGAGTTCTTCGATCCGGCGCGAATGTCCATGCGGCCGGTCCACTGCCAGAGCTGGCCGGAGTTGTTCGACGTCTGGAAGAAGTTGTTGACGCGCGCGGCGGTATCGCCATCGCGCGTGGGCGCGGGGTAATAGCTGACGAGTTTCGCGCCTACGGGATCGAAACGATTTTGCGGAATGCGATTGCCCGCGAACGGTTGCCGCGTGTAGACGTTGTTGGCGCCGAGACGCGTGGTGGCCGGATCGTAGATCAGCACGGGCTGTCCATTGGCCGCGCGCAGGTTCGAAAAATCGCCGGTCTTCATTTCGGGCAGCGGCGTAGTGAACTGCGAAGTGTAGAGGCTCGCCGACGGCGAGGAATCGTAGCTCACCATGTAGAACAGCTTGTTGCGGCCGTCGAAGAGTTTCGGGATCCAGATGGGGCCATTGGTTTGAAAGCCGTAGTTGTGCTGCGTGATCGATGGGCGGCGAACGCCCCGCAGATTATTCGAATAGGAGTTTGCGTTGAGGCGGTCGTCGTAGTAGCGATCGAACACCGAGCCATGAAAATCGTTGGTGCCGGATTTGGTTGTTGTGGTGATGATTCCGCCGCCGGTACGGCCATACTGCGCGTCGTAGATGTTGGTCAGCACACGGAACTCCTGCACGGAATCGAGCGCGGGAATCATGATGACCTGGCGATCGCCTTTGGTGTCCGAAGTCCCGTCGACTAGGATGTCGGTATTTGACTCGGTGCCGCCCACGCCCGACGCGGCGCCGTTGATCGCGGTGCGCGAGTTGGCGAGGCCGTCGAGGCTGAACGCGGTGCCTTGCGCCGTGGAAGGCTTGTGCACGCCGGGCATCGCGAATGCCAACTGGTAGATATTGCGGCCCGCGTTCGGCACGTTTTGCAGTAGTTCGCTGTCGACGATGCCGCCGCGAGAGGCCGTCTCCGTATCGAGCGGCGACATCTGCGCGCTGACCGTAACCCGTTCGGTGATCGCGCCAATTTCGAGCGCGAAATCGAGCGACGCCTGCACGCTGATCTGCAACTCGACGTTCTCGCGCACGGTCTTCTTGAAGCCGGTCGCTTCGACTTCAACCGCGTATTTGCCGGGAATCAGGAACGGAATCGAATAGCGGCCCGCATCGTTGGTGACGGCATCGGCGGCGGCTTTCGTCGTGGTGTTGATGGCGCGAGCGCGCGCGCCGGCGACGGAAGCGCCTTGTGGATCGGCGACAAGGCCGGTGAGGCTCGCGCGGAAATCCTGCGCGGCGAGGGTGAGCGTGAAGAAAGCGAGTAGCCAGCGGGTCATGCGAAGAATGCTAGCAGAAATTAAGATAGTCGTAATGGTTCGAGAACTCCTCCTTTCCACCGCGGCCCTTTTCGCGCAGGGCGATGTCAACGCATTGCTGCGCGCGCGGTGCGCGGGGTGTCATGGCGCGGCGGCGCCGGGCGGGCTGAATGTGCATGACGCGGCGAGCGTCGAAAGCAACGCGGCGCGCATTGTCGAAGCCGTCTCGGCGGGGCGAATGCCCAAGGGCGGGCGGGCGCTGGGCGCGGCGGAACTAGCGGTTGTGCGGGATGGACTGGCGACGAAGATGTGGTGGTCGCTGCGGCCGCTGCAAGCGGCGGAGAAGGGTTCGATTGACGGATTCATTCGGGCGGAATTGGCGCGCAAGAATTTAGCGCCTTCGCCGGAAGCCGATCGGCGCACGCTGCTGCGGCGCGTTTCGTTCGATCTGCACGGGCTTCCGCCAACGCCCGAAGAGGTCCGCGCGTTTGAGAACGATCGCACGCCGGATGCGTATGCGAGGGTTGTCGACCGGCTGCTCGCGTCGCCGCGCTACGGCGAACGCTGGGCGCGGCACTGGCTCGACGTTGTGCATTACGGCGAGTCGCACGGCTACGACAAAGACAAGCCGCGCGACAACGCTTGGCCGTATCGGGACTGGGTCATAAACGCTCTGAACAGCGACATGCCCTACGCTCGTTTCGTCGAACAGCAACTAGCCGCGGATGTGTTGCATCGCGACGCCCCGCGCGCGACGCCCGCGCTTGGTTTTCTGGCCGCGGGCCCGTGGGACTTCGTCGGTCATCAGGAGTTGCGCGAGGGCACGGCCGACAAGATGCAGACGCGATTGCTCGATCGCGACGACATTGTCGCGCAGACGATGTCCACATTCGTCAGTATGACCGCTCACTGCGCGCGCTGCCACAATCACAAGTTCGATCCGATTCCTCAGATCGACTACTACCGTTTGCAGGCCGTGTTCGCGGGTGTCGACCGCGCCGATCGCCCTTACGACGATGACGCCGCCGTGTACGTCAAGCGCCTCTCGCTGCTCGAGCGCAAGCGTGAGGCGCAGCGCAGGCTGCAACCGCTGCTCGACAAGGTCGAGTTTGCGTCGAGCCCCGCGTTGATCGAAGTCGACGACCGCATCCGCGACGCTCGTTCACTCATCACGCATATCGGCGAGCCGAAGACCCCCGCCGACGCCGCCGAGAAGAAGACGCTGCAAGCGCGCGTTGAACGCGATACCGTGCTGCGGAAACAGTTGATTGACGCGCTAGTTGGCGAGGCGACCAATGCCGCGATTGCGGAAAATCAGGCGGAAGTGAAACGTATTACCGGCGAGATCAACGCGCTGCCGAAACCTCTTCACGTCTACGCCGGCACAAGCCTGTTCGACCGCATCGGCAATTTTCGCCCGGCGCTCGAACCGCGCCCGGTTCATCTGCTGGGAAGAGGCAGCGTGTCTTCGCCGGGCGATCTGGTCGAAGCCGGCGCGCTGTCGTGCCTGCCGTCGGTCCGTTTTGAAAGGGCTTCGGACGAAGGAGCGCGCCGCGCCGCGCTGGCGCGTTGGATCGCCGCGAAGGACAACGTGCTGACGTGGCGTTCGATCGTCAATCGCGTGTGGCACTATCATTTCGGCGCGGGTCTGGTCGATACGCCCAGCGACTTCGGCCGCATGGGCGGCAAGCCCTCGCATCCGGAACTGCTCGACTGGCTCGCGGTTTGGTTTCGCGATGACGCGCGCGGTTCGCTGAAGCAGCTGCATCGGGCGATCGTGATGTCGGCGGCATACAGGCAGTCGTCGGCGAATCGCGAAGACGCCGCGAAGATCGACGCCGATAACCGCTTGCTGTGGCGCATGAATCGCGGGCGGCTTGATGCGGAGAGTGTGCGCGATGCGGTGCTGCAAACCTCCGGGAAACTCGATCTCACGATGGGCGGGCCCAGCGTGCGGATGTTCTGGTTCAAGAACGATCACTCGCCGATTTACGACTACGCGCGCTTCGATCCCGCGACGCCCGGCGCCAATCGCCGCAGCATCTATCGCTTCATCGTGCGCAGCGTTGCCGATCCGTTTATGGACCGCCTCGATTGCCCCGATCCTTCGCTGCTTGCGCCGAAGCGTTCGACGACGCTGACGGCGATCCAGGCGCTTGCGTTATGGAACAACCCGTTCATGATTCGGATGTCGACGGAGTTGGCCGAACGCGCCAAGACTGTGGATGCGGCCGTCGAATTGGCCTGGCAGCGCAAGCCTTCGAACACGGAGCGCGTTTTCTTCGAACACCATGTGAGCAAGCACGGACTGGCCAGTCTGGCGCGGTTGCTCTTCAACACGAACGAATTTCTTTTTGTGGACTAACCGCCAATGACACGACGCAACTTTCTCTGGCAATACGGTGGCGGGCTCGGCGGCATCGCGCTGGCGCAAATGAACGCCGCGACGCATCATGCGCCGAAGGCGAAACGCGTCGTGCAGTTCTTCATGTCGGGCGCGGCCAGCCAGTGCGATTCGTTCGATTACAAGCCGCTGTTGCAAAAGAAGGCCGGGGAGAAATGGGATCCCGGCGAGAAGGTCGAACTATTCCAAAGCAACCCCGGTGTCGTGATGCCGTGCCCGTGGGAGTGGCGGCAGCACGGGCAGAGCGGCAAGTGGATCAGCGGCCTGTTCCCGCATGTCTCCACTTGCGCCGACGACATCGCGTTCGTGCATTCGTTGCTCTCGAAGTCCAATGTTCATGGGCCCGCGACGTTTCTGCAGAGCACGGGCTTTATTCTGCCCGGCTTCCCAAGTGCGGGATCGTGGGTGTCCTACGCGCTCGGCTCGATGAACGAAAATCTGCCGGTGTTCGTCGTGCTGCCCGACAACCGCGGCGTGCCGCCGAACGGCCCCGCGAATTGGTCTTCCGGTTTTCTGCCCGCCGCGCATCAGGCGACGTCGATTCGCATCGGCAGCGCCAACCCGATTCACGATCTGTTCGCGCCCGAGGGCAGCTTCGTTACGGCGTCGAGTGAAATGGATGGACTCGCGTTGCTCGAGAAGGTCAACAGGGAACATCTGGCTTTGCGCGCCGAGGATTCACGGCTCGACGCGCGCATTAAGTCGTATGAGATGGCGGCGCGATTGCAGCTTTCGGCGCCGGAGGTTCTCCGCGTCGATGGCGAATCCGACGCAACGAAAAAGTTGTACGGCCTCGACGATCCGCTCACCGAAGAGATGGGCCGGCGCTGCCTGG
>VFZW01000421.1 GCA_016871055.1 Acidobacteriota bacterium | reverse complement strand
TGTTGGAGATCGAAGTTCCAACTGTAGTAAACCGGTGGGCGTCCGGAGTCTTCTTTTTGCCACAACCAGGTCGTACCTCCCAAGTCCGTCGCTGGGCCGCGGAACGGAGGTTTCTGCCACGCCGGCAGGCCGTTGTCGAAGTTGAAATAAGTAAACGCGGGCAGGTTTCCGGTGCCGAAATTGCTGTTGAGAATCAAACCCTGGAAGTGCGTGCTGCCGCCCGTGGTTTTCACCGCGCCGTAGGAGCGCCCGGCGTACAAGCGCATCACCGTGCCCGGCCGCACCCGGTAGGCAAGGCCGATGCGCGGGGCGATAGCCGCCTTGTAGCTGTCAAACGGGTATTTCTGCCCGTTGCAACCGTCGCTGCAGTTGCCCGTATAAACGGTCGAGCCGAGCAAGCCGCCAACCACGGGATTCGGAATCGAGGGGTCGAAATTCATGAAACCGGCCGGACTCTTGTAGCTGCCAAAGTCTGTCCAGTCCTTGATGTCGAGCACCGCGCCGCCGCCGATGGGGCTGGTGTACTCATACCGCAGCCCGAGGTTCAACGTTAGGCGCGAGTTCACGCGCCAGTCGTCCTGGAAGAAGCCGCCGTAGTATTTCCAGGTCTGAATCACCGCACGCGGGGTTTCCAGGCCCCATGACGAGGCTTGACCCAACAGGAACGACGCGAAGCCGTTGCCGGTCAATGCCGTCGTATCGCCCGGTAGCGACGTCGGGTCGGCGGTGAAGCCGAAGCTGCCGTTCGGCCGATGCTGGCCGCCGCCCCACCATTGGTCGTTTTGGAAGAAACCGCCGAACTTGAACGTGTGTGACCCGCGCACCAGCGTGATGTCGTCGGTGATGATCAGGTCGCGCCCGCGGTCAAAGCCCCAGGCCGCGCCGCTCCAACCCGTGTAGCCGGAGAAGGTAACCTGAGTCAGCGCGCGATCCGGTCCCGGAGCGTTTCTCAGGCCCAGCTTCTCGGCCCACTTGGCATTCGGATCCAGCGAATTGATCGTTGTGAGTCCGCCGGCCTCGCGCTGATAGCTGACACGCAGGCTGTTCAATACGCGCGCGCTCACGGTGTGGTCCCACGAGAAGCGGCCGGAGGCGTTCTTGCGATACCACTCCGAACCGCCGTTGAAAGGCACAGGCAGTCCGGGAGGTCCGTCGGCGCCGAACAGGTCGTCCTTGGTGCCGCTCAGATAGAGAAACGAAACGCGGTTAGCGGAGTTGAAGTTGTGATCGCCGCGGACGCTGAATTTGTTCCACGGGCTGACGCTGGTGCCGCGGTCCCGGAAGTAGTTGCGGTTGATGCCGGGCTGATTGGCCACCATCTCCGCCGGGCGAAAGCCGATGTACTTGTTGGCTATCGAACTGAAACGCGCGCGCGGAATCGTGTTGTTGGGGAAGATCTGGCGCGAATAGGTGCGGCCGTCGGCATTCAGCGTGGTGGTGGCGGGGTCGTAGATCGGCATCAGGACCGGCTGATTATTCACTGTACGGATGTTGCCTCGGAAGTCGCCGGCATACATCTCTTCGAGCGGCACCGTGTTGAAACTCGGCGTGTTGCCGCTGCGGTTGCGGAACCCTTCGTAGCTGGTAAAAAAGAAGGTGCGGTTTCTGCCGTTGTAGATCTTCGGCAGATAGACCGGGCCGCCGACCGTGAAACCGAAATCGTTCTGCTTCAGCACGGGCGTTCTTTGCGCGAAGAAGCCGCGCGCGTCCGAGGCATTGTTGCGCAGGAACTCAAATACGTTGCCGTGAACCTGGTTGGTGCCGGACTTGGTGACGAAGCTGATCTGCCCTATGGCGCGGCCGTACTCGGCCTTCATGCCGGTGCTCTCCACGGTGAACTCGGCGATCGCGTCCACCGGTACCGAGCTGATCGGCGCACGCTCGGCCTGATAGGCCGTCGACGCGCTGGTCAGCGATGCCCCGTCCATGTTCATCTCCCAGCCCGCTCCCTGCGCGCCGCCGATGCGGTAGCCGTTGTTGGTGCGCACTTCGGGCGCGATCAACGCGAGGTTGAACACGTTTCGGATCTGTCCAGCCACTACCAGTGGCAGATCTTCAATCAGCTTCGTGGTGAGGCTGGTAGCAACGCGCGTGTTCTCGGTCTCCAGGGCCGAAGCCTGTGCGGCCACTTGCACGGACTCGCTCACCGCGCCGATCTCAACGCTGAAGTCCAGGCGCAGCGTGCTGCCCGAAGAGACAATGACGCTGGAGCGCACGGCGCGCTTGAATCCCGGCGCTTCCACTTCGACGCGGTAGTTGCCGATGTTGAGCGCGGAAAGAGTGTAGTCACCCGTCTCCGTCGTGGCGGTGGCTAAACTGGTGTTCGTGTCGATGTGCGTCGCCGTCACCTTAGCGCCAACGACAGCCGCGCCGCTCGGGTCCTTGACCGCGCCGGTGAGCGAGCCGCGATCCTGTTGTGCGCTCAGCGTGGCGAGGCTGGCGGCCAAAAGAGCAAAAATGAAAGATAGCTTGGCCATTTGGGCACTGATGATATCACAGTGGTTTTTAGCGTGCGCAGCTCTCTTGCTGCCGCTCCCCACCAGCGCGCCGGCGCAGGGCGTGGCCGCGCGCGGCGGAGCTTCGGCGATGCCGAAGCCGAAGTCCTCCGGCCGTGTCTTCCCTGCCGCCTTCACTGATGTGGCGGCCGCCGCCGGACTAACTCAGCCTGTTGTGGCCGGCTCAGCCCTCCGGAGCCGTTACATTCTGGAGGCGATGGGGAGCGGCGTGGCTTTCCTCGATTTCGACAACGACGGCTGGCTGGATATTTTCCTGGTCAACGGCGCGCGGCTCGATGGCGTAGCGCCGAAAAGCCTGCTCTATCGCAACAATCGCAACGGCACATTCACCGATGTCACCGCGCGCTCTGGTCTCACGCGTACCGGTTGGGGGCAAGGCGTCGCCGTGGCGGACTACGATGGGGACGGGTTCGCGGATCTATTCGTAACCTATTGGGGTAAGAACGTGCTGTATCGCAACACGGGTGCCGGCGCGTTTGAGGATGCGACGGCCGCCGCGGGTCTGGCGCACAGCGGCATACGCTGGGGGAGCGGGGCGAGCTTTTTCGACTATGATCGCGATGGCGATCTCGACCTGTTCGTGGCGAACTATCTCGACTTCGATTTGAAGACCGCGCCCGCGCCCGGACGCGACTCGCGTTGTGAGTGGCTCGGCGTGCCCGTGTTTTGCGGTCCGCGCGGGCTGCCCTTTGCACGCAACTATCTCTACCGCAACGAAGGCGGTGGCCGGTTTGCGGATGCCTCGGAGGCGTCGGGACTCGGCGCGCCGATGAAGACCTACGCGCTTGGCGTGCTGACAGCGGATCTGGACGGCGATGCCTGGCCTGATTTGTACGTCGCGGGCGACTCCACGCGCAGCCTGTTTTATCGAAACAACAGAGATGGCACCTTTAGCGAACGCGCCTCGTTCACCGGCCTCGCCTATGACGAGAACGGGTTGGAGCAGGCGGGCATGGGACTTGCGTTGGGCGACTACGATGGCGACGGCCTGCTTGACATCGCCAAAACGAACTTCGCTGACGACTACCCGAATCTCTACCGCAACCTCGGTCCTCAACTCGGCTACACCGATCGCGCGCTTCACGCCGGCCTCGGCATCAATCCGCAGTACGTGCTCTGGGGCGCGCTGTTTGCCGATTTCGATAACGACTCATGGCCGGATCTGTTCTTCTCGGCCGGGCACGTATTTCAGGAGGTGGATGCGTTGAAGACGCCGCAACGCTATCGCAATCCGCGACTGCTCTACTGGAATCTCGGCGGCGGGAAGTTTGAACAGGTTGCCGCCGTGCCGGGTGCTCACTCGAGCCGTGGCGCGGCGGCCGGCGATTTTGACAATGACGGCGACCTGGACATCCTGGTGATGAATCGGAACGAGCCGCCGTCATTGCTGCGCAACGACAATCGCAGCGGCAACCGCTGGCTAATGGTGAATGCGCCCACCGGTTCGATCGTTCGCGTGAAGGCCGGGGGGCGAACGCTCATCAATGTTGCGCTGAGTCAATCGAGCTACTACTCGGCCAACGACCCGCGTGTGCACTTTGGCTTGGGCCAAACGGACGTGGTGGAGGAACTGGCCGTGACCTGGCCGGACGGCGCGGTGCGGACCTGGCGAAATCTGAAAGCCGGACAGGTGTTCAACGCGGTGCGGGAGCGGGTGCGATGATCGGCTTGCTGTGGCTGGGCGTTGCGCTCTCGCAGGCTCCCGCTGTCTCTTTTGACACGCTCGCCAAGCTTGGATTTGACCGCTACGCGGAGGACCGGTTTGACGCAGCGCGCGACGCGCTGGAGCGAGCGGCCGCCCTGCGCCCAAACTCATTTCAGGTGCGCTTCCTGCTGGGCGCTACGTTTGTACAATTGCGGAATCCCGGCGCGGCGATTCCCCATCTGCGGCGGGCCGTGGCACTCAATCCCGGCCACGCCGACGCTCGCAAACTCCTCGCCGCGCAGTGCATCGCCACGCGGCGGTATACCGAGGCCCTGGCGGCGATCCGTCAACCCACCGACGAAGAGACGCATCTGCTGGCGATCGAAGCGAAACAGGGAATGGGTGACGCGGCGGGCGCATTGGCATTGGCAGGGCAGGCCGCGCAGCGGTTTCCGCAATCGGCTCCGGTGGCGGCGTGGCTCGGATTCCAAATGCAGTTTGCCGGCCGCTATGACAATGCGCGGCGGCATTTGTTGCACGCTCGTGAGATCGATCCGGCGCACCCGGCGGCTTACCACCTGCTGGGCGAAGTCTGCCTCAAGGAAGAGAAGTACGCCGAAGCCATCGCCTGGTTTCGGCAGGCCGCCGCCAGGATGCCGGACGATGTGGAAACGCTTCTGGGTTTGAGCCGCGCGCTGGCGGAAACGGGCGAGTCCGCCGAAGCCATCGCTGTACTGCAACGCGCTCCGGAAGACGCCCGTGTTTTCCTGCAACTCTCGCGGCTCTACTTCAAAACGGGTGACGAAACACGCGCGCGCCAAGCCTCGGAACGTTCGATACAACTCCGCGAAACCAACCCGCCGGCCCGCGCCGCCGGCCGGCCCTGGTGATCTTGTCCGGTAATCGGCGGACGGTGCGCCAACGATTCTCAGCGTGCATCGCTGGCGCAGGAACCACGCCGTGCTGGACTTCAGCCGTTTGTTACTCTTCCTGGGTATATTGATCGAAAAGAGCTTCGGCACGATCATTCCGGGCTTTGTTCCGGATCCGTGGGGCAAGGTGCATGAGTACGAGCCACCTTCCGCAAGCAGGTCAGCGACCTCCGACAACTCCTTCGGACGGTCTTCCCGATTGCCGGAGACGGCTGTGGTTCTCGCAAACCCCGAAGTCGCTGATAAAGTGAGGGTTGCCTCCCTTCTTTCGATTCCCTTGTTCGCCTCCGTTGGTGGGGCTGGTGTCGGCATTCTTTGCTTTCTTTCGCCAGCGCACGGCGCTTCAGCTTGAGATTCTGGCCCTCCGTCACCAACTTGGCGTT
>VFZW01000420.1 GCA_016871055.1 Acidobacteriota bacterium | reverse complement strand
AGTCCGCCAGCGGAAGCTGGGTATTCCTGCCGCGCCGTGAGTCAGTCAACTTTTGGGCAATGAGATCACCGAAGCCCAGCCGTTCGTCCAACTCACGCACCAGGATCACACCTCCATCGGAAGTAACTCGAGATTCCTGGAAGTCGATCTTGAGAAGGCCGTTGAGAACGGGCTGGTTTTGTTTGTCACCCATCGGGTGCTATCCTCGGCGGGGGGCTTCACACCCCTATCCCTTCAACGCGTGGAAATCCCAGCCCTTGCGGAACGTCGGCTTCAGCAACTTATTCGCCTCCGCGTTGTTGGTGATCCGCATCTTCTCCGGGTCGTACTCCAACTTCCCTTCATGCCGCAGTGCGATCACACCCAACAGCATCCACTCCACAAACGGTGACGCCACTTCAAAATTCGAACACGCCGGCTCGCCGCCCTTGCACGCCCGGATGAAGTCGCGCATATGGCCGGGCGACCGCGTCAACAACGGCGCCGGCATCGTGTAGTCCTTCATCTTCTCGACCGGCAGCAACCGCGTCACTTCGCCATACGTGCCGGTCGTCAGTATCCCCTTATCGCCGAGGAACACACTGCCATTCGGCGTCGGGAATCGCAACTCCGCGCCTGGCGCCTTCAACGTTTCAAACTCCGCCGTGCTGAACGTCCTGCCGGGCGATCGGAAGTCCGCCGCGCCGCCTCGCGAGCCCGCGCCACGGCGCGGGTCGGCGGTCCGAAGCGACGGCGGATCACCCACCCATTCTCCCGCCGGAACCCCTGCAATCTTCGGGCTCTCCTTCATCCCGTCATACCAGAAGACCTGCAGCGCGGGCATATCGCCGTACGCCGCGAAGTCGAACCGGATCACCGACGCCTTCGGGAACTGGAACGGGCTCACGCCCTCTTTCTTCACGCACTCCACGCCGACAATCTTTCGCTTCGATAGATGCAGCGCCATGTTCGGAGCACCCAAAATATGACACGCCATGTCGCCCAGCGCGCCCGCGCCGAAATCGTAGAATCCGCGCCACGCAAACGGCTGATAAAAGTAGCTGCCCCAACGGTCCGGCTCCGTCCGTCCGGCCATCGTAAACGGCCGCTTCTCCGCCACACCCAACCACAGATCCCAATCCAGCGTCGACGGCACAGGCTCCTCTTTGGGAATCTCGGTAATGCCCTGCGGCCACAGCGGACGATCGCTCCAGGCGTGAACTTGCGTCACGCTGCCGATTTCGCCATTCCAAATCATCTCCGCGCACTGCCGCGTCCCCTCGTTCGAGTAACCCTGGTTGCCCATCTGGGATGCGACGCCGTACTTCGCCGCCGCCGCGCGCAACTGCCGCGCTTCCCACACCGTCCGCACCAGCGGCTTCTGCACATAAACGTGCTTGCTCCGCTCCATGCACCACATCGCCGCCATGCCGTGCATGTGATCCGGCGTCGCCACGATCACGGCGTCGATGTTGGCCGCTTCCTTGTCCAGCATCTTGCGGAAGTCCCGATACGTCGGCGCCTTCGGGAAGTTCTTAAACGTCTCAGCCGCACGGCGGTCGTCGACGTCGCACAACGCGACGATATTCTCCGTCGGCGATGCCGCGCGGATATTGCTCGCGCCCTGCCCGCCCGACCCAATCGCCGCGAAATTCAATTTCTCATTCGGCGACTTATACCCCAACGACTTCAGGGACGCCGCGCTCCCAAACCCCGCCGCCGGGACCGCGCCCGCCAGCAAACCGCCGTAGAAAAAGTGTCGTCGTCGCATTGTCATTCGTGTCTCCTTGGACTCTGTCTGTGATTATACGCCGCTGGACAACCCACACGAGCGCCCCACGTCGCGTAAATTGCCCCAATGCGACGCGTCATCTTCAGTTGCGCGACGAGCCTCGACGGCTACATCGCCGGCCCCAACGGCGAATACGATTGGATCGTCATGGACCCCGACGTCGATTTCGCCGCCATGATGGCCCGCTTCGACACCTTCTTAATTGGCCGCAAGACCTACGAGGCGATGCGAAGCATGATGGGCGACGCCCCCGCGCCCGCCGGCGTCCGGAACATCGTGTTCTCACACACACTCAAAGCCGAAGAGCATCCGAACATAATCCTCCGAGACGACGCCGAACGCGTCGTCGCCGAATTACGCGCACAACCGGGCAAAGACATCATGCTCTTCGGCGGCGGGGAACTCTTCAGAGCCCTGCTGGCCGCCGGGTTGGTCGACACCATTGAAGTCGGTGTAATCCCCGTCTTGCTCGGCGGCGGAGTCCCCCTGCTCCCGCCCACCTCGACACGCACGACGCTTAAACTACGCAGCCATCGCGTGTTCGAAACGACCGGATCGGTCAGCCTGATCTACGACGTCGTGCCAAGCGCCTAATATTCCAGCAACCCCTTCGCCGTATTCACCAAGTCATCCACCTGCGGCAGAATGTGATCTTCCAGCGTCGGCGCATACGCAACCCACGTATCCTTCGCCGCCACACGTTTCACCGGCGCGTCTAGACATTCGAACAGCTCATCGGCGATCCGCGCCGCGATCTCGGCGCCATAGCCAAAGCTCAGCGTGTCCTCGTACGCCACCATCACCTTGCTCGTCTTGCGCACCGATTTCTCAATCGCCGCCCAATCGTATGGCGCCAGACTCCGCAGGTCGATCACCTCAACCGTGTGCCGCGGATTCGCCACTTCCAGTAACTGCGCCGCCAATAGCGACTTCTGCACCAGCGCCCCGTAGGTCACAATCGTCAGCTTCTCGCCGCTCTTCACAACACGCGCCTGGCCAAACGGAATCGTGTAGTCCGGCCCCGGATGCAAGCTGCGATTGTACGGCTCGCGGTACAACTTCTTGTGTTCAAGAAACAGCACCGGATCGTCGCTGCGAATCGCCGTGCGCAGCAGTCCAACCGCGTCCAGCGCGTTCGACGGAAAGATCACTCGCAAACCCGGAATGTGTGTGAACGTCACTTCGCCGCACTGGCTGTGATAGATCGATCCCCCGGTCAAATAGCCGCCGATCGGCACCCGCAACACCGCCGGACACGAGAACCCATTGTTCGACCGCCACCGGATATTGGCCATCTCATCGCGAATCTGCATCATCGCCGGCCAGATGTAATCGAAGAACTGAATCTCCGCCACCGGCTTCATCCCGCGCGTCGACATCCCGATCGCCCGCCCCGCGATGCACGCCTCGGCGATCGGTGTATTGAAGCATCGTTTGTCGCCAAATGTCCGCTGCAATCCAAGCGTCGCTTTAAACACGCCGCCCTTGCCCTTCACCTCGGGCAGATTCTGCGAGCGGGAACAATCGGCCACGTCTTCGCCGAAAACAACAACCCGCGGATCGCGCGCCATCTCCTCTTGCAGCGTCAGGTTGATCGAGTCGACCATCGTCCGCGGCTCGCCGCTAAACACGGGCGTCGATTCAAACCGCTTCGACGTCGGATCGACGGCCGGCGAATACAGGAACCGCATCGCGGTACCCAGATCCGGCGGCGGCGCATTCAACGCGTAATCGGTGGCGGCTTCGACCTCGCGTTCAATCTCGGCATAGAGCGCCGCGATCTCGCTTTCGGTCATGATGCCGTTCTGCATCAACCATTCCGGATACAACCGCAACGGATCGCGCCGCGCCTCTTCCTCTCGCTCGGCCTCGGTCTTATAGAACCGCTCGTCGTCGCTCAACGAATGCGAATACGGCCGGATGCAATGCGCGTGCACAAGCGCCGGACCGACGCCCGCGCGGCAATGCGCGGCCGCTTCTTCCATCGCCTTCCAGGACTCCACGAAATCGGATCCGTTGATCTCCAACCGCAGCAAACTCGGAAAACCCGCCAGCAGTTTTGAAATGCTTCCGCCTGGTGTCTGATGCTCCACCGGCACCGAGATCGCCCAGCCGTTGTCTTCGATCACGAAGATGACCGGCAGCTTTTCCAAACACGCCGCGTTCACCGCTTCCCAAAACTCGCCTTCGCTCGTCGCGCCATCTCCGGACGTGACTACCGTCACCTCGTCCGACTGCGGATACAACAACCGTCCCGCGTGCGCGCAGCCGACCGCCTGTACATACTGCGATCCCGTCGGCGACGATCCCGTAACAACATGCAACTCCGGCGACGACCAGTGCGACGGCATCTGCCTCCCGCCAGATTGCGTGTCCTCGCCCGCGCCCACCGCCTGCAGCATCATCATCTTCGGCGTGATGCCGCACGCCAGCGCCACCGCGCGATCTCGGTAATACGTGTAGAACCAGTCGAAGCCCGGGCGCAAGTACAGCCCGACCGCGGTTTGAATCGCCTCGTGGCCGGCGGCCGAAACTTGAAAGAAGATCTTGTTCTGGCGCTTGAGCAGCACTTCGCGGTCGTCGATACGTCGCGATGTCTGCATAACGCGCAGAGCGTGAATGAGGGTCGCCCGGTCCAATTGTTTGGACGCGGCGTTTCGAAGGCCAGACTCGTCGGCGGTTGCGGCGCGCGTGAGCATAAGAAAGATTATCGCGCGATTCGCGAAGACGCGCGCAGCGAGTCAACCGCCTGGCGCACCGCCGCGTCGTCCGGCTGCGCGGCCAGATACTTCTCCAACTCCTCGATCGCTTCCCGCGTGCGCCCCAGATTTCCCAGAACGATACCGGCATTCTTTCGCGCCGGCGCGGAGCCGGGATTCGAAGCAAGCACAGCGCGAAAAGAAGCCAACGCGAACTCGTCCCTCCCTGCAACGTAATGCAAAACGCCCATTTCCATGTCCAATTGAGCTTTCAATGTCGCAACGGGCGACAGTTCGAGACCTCTTGAAAACGCTCGCTGCGCATCATCGTGCCGCTTAAGGCCAACCAACGCCCGGCCGAGTGCCAGATACGCCTTCGGATTGGCCGGCGTCGATTGCACAGCCGACTCGGCGAATGGCAACGCTTCCGCGGCCTGTCCCACCGCAAGGTACCCCATCGCCGCGTTGACGCGGGCCTCTCCGTAGACACGCGGACTGCGCGCCGCCGCGACAAAATGGGGGATCGCCTCTGGCAGCCGGCCCGCCTTCTGGAGTTCGAACCCGAGATTGTTATGACCCGCCGGCGAACCCGGTTCGATCTCGATCATCCGGCCAAAGAGTGCGAAGTCGTCCCTCCAATACTTCGTTTGCGCAAAGCTCGCAAGAAGTAAGACCAGACTTAACGCCGCTCCGCCGTACGCCACAAAATTGGAAACTCGCGCCAAACCATAACAAACACCGGCAATCAACATCATCGTGGACAAATAGGTGTAGCGGTCTGCGTGCGCCTGCTCTCCCGCTTGAACGATTCCGATGTTCGGCACAAGCACAACCAGATACCACAACCATGCCGCCGCCCACCAGGGTTGCGTTTTCCATTTGCGCCACGCCATCCACGAAAGGCTCAGCAATAGTGCGGTCGAAAGGAAAATCTGCCAACTCGGATGCGTCGTCGGCAGGGCGTAGAAAGGTGACAAATCCACGGGCCAAACAGTTTGCATGAGATAGACCGCATAACTCCGCACGGCATTCACTAGTCTCCTGTCTTGGATAATTCTTTACAACGGCGCACCTTGTCGAGGATAACGTCTGCGGAGGCCTTCCAT
>VFZW01000419.1 GCA_016871055.1 Acidobacteriota bacterium | reverse complement strand
TACTCGGCCATCTTTCCATTTTGCAGTACCGTGGCTGAAAGCAGCCCGCCTGAAAGGCGGGGGGATTAGACCCGGCGCTGCGATACTAAAATCGCTCCTCCCGCCACGCCTCGCACCTTCCCCAGCCAGTCGCCCAGGCTTTTAATAACCACTTCCTGTTTGCCGACGACCTCATCCAGGGCCAGAGCCACGCGCTTCGGACCGTTCTCGATCACAATCATGGCGGCGCCGGCGGTCTTGCGGCCACTCCCTGGCAGGCGGCCCAATACGTTTTCCAGCCTCACGATCGGCACGACCCGGTCACGAAGCAGGCAGACCTCGTTGCGGCCTTCCACCGTATTGATTTTTTGCCCGGGCGGCAAGATCTCCCTCACCGCGAACAGAGGCAGTATGAACCGGTCGGCGCCCTGTCTCACCACCAGCGCATTGATGATGGCGAGGGTGAGCGGCACCCGCAGATAAAACGTAGTCCCGGCGCCTTGCTCGCTGCGGACTTCAACACGCCCTCGCAGCTTTTCGATCTCGCGTTTCACCACGTCCATGCCGACGCCGCGACCGGATATCTCGGTGACCTTTTCCGAGGTGGAAAAACCAGGTTCGAAAATCAGGTCCAGAATTTCGGCTTGGCTGAGGGTAGCCCCGTCTTTCACCAGTCCGCGGTCGATAGCCTTCTTGAGGATTCGCGCGCTGTCGAGCCCTCGGCCGTCGTCGGAAACTTCGATGACGACATGACCCGATTGATGCGAGGCCGATAAACGGACCTTGCCCTGCTCGGGCTTTCCGGCGACCGCACGCACGGCCGGCGATTCCAGGCCATGATCGACGGCGTTGCGAACCATGTGCATGAGCGGATCGGCCAGCTGCTCGACGATCGTGCGGTCCAGTTCGGCGTCTTCGCCGGAAAGCTCAAGAACGGCGTCCTTGCCCGACTCCCTCACCAGATCGCGGAACACACGCGCCATGCGCCGGAATGCCAGTCCGACCGGCACCACACGGAGCGACATCGCCGTCTTCTGCAGTTCGGTGGTGATACGGTCCAACTGGGCGAGATTCTTGGTTGTGCGCGGTTCGCCAATGGCCCCTATGTGCGGATCGAGTTGAACCAGCGATTGCGCAATCACCAGTTCGCCCACCAGATCGACCAATTGATCGAGCTTGGCGGTTTCGACCTTGACCGCCGAGCCGGTCTGCTCTGTCTTGACCCGCGCGGCGGCGCGCTTGGGGGATTCCGAAACGGGTCCAGACACGACCGTTTGATTGGCGCTGGCGGCAAAGAGCCGATCCAGAAGCGGCTCGGCCCCCTCTGGCGGCAAGACGGCGGCGCCGCGCTCCCACTGTTCGGCGGCACAGGCGACCTCACCTAAGTAGTCGGCGCTGGCCAAGGCGATGTCGACCAGAGCGGCGTCGATGCGGCGCTGGCCGCCCCGCACTTGATCGAGCAGGTTCTCCGCCTGATGCGCCACCTCCCGCGCCATCTCAACCCCGGCGATCGCGGTCAGACCCTTGATCGTATGAAAGCTTCGGAACAACGAGTGAATCGACTCGGTGTCGTCCGGGGACTGCTCGAGTACCAGCAAGTCGCGCTCGATGTTGCCCAAATGCTCGCGGCATTCGAAAACAAAGTCGCCCCACGGCATGCCGGGCGCGCCGGTATCGCCGGAAGCGGCGCGAAGTTTTTCCTCCAGTTCGCTTTCGGCGATGAACTGCAGGTTTTCGGCGCACTGCTCCAGTTGCGCGCGCCAAGTGGCAAACGCGGCGTCGCCATCGGGAGCCCCGCTATCAAGCAACGCCACCAGTTCCAGCGCGGCGCCTTCGGTGCGCCCCATGGTTAGATCACGCGCGCACCCGGCGGTTTGCTGGGCGTGAACACGCGCCTGTCCGCCATGAAGTAGCGCACCGCTCTGGTCCGGGGACGAACTGGCGGCGAAGACTTTGCCGATCACGGCGTCCAGGAGTTGAAGGAGTTGCGATTCGAGTTCCAAGGATGCGTTCTTTCTGTCTCTAATTAGGCCGCGGCCAGTTCCGGCTCGGCGTCAACCTCGGCCGCCGGCGCCAGCACCCGGTCGATCTCCAGCAGCAGCTTCACCTTACCCTTGCACTTGGCGATCTGATTCACGTAGCCAAGCTGCATCCAACCGTTGGTGAGCGACGCGGTGTCTTCCAACTCCCCGGGCTGGATCTGTAGCACTTCACTGACGCCGTCGACGACCACGCCGATCGGTGACCGGCCTCGCGACGGATCCGGCTGCATGACAACGATACAAGCGCGAACGTCGGCACCCTCGCGCGCCACGCCGAGCCGGAGCCGGAGGTCCATTACCGGCACAACCTTGCCGCGCAGATTGATCACACCCAACACATAGAAAGGCGCCTGCGGTACGGGCGTGATCTCCTGTACTGGAATAATCTCGCGCACCCGGCCAACCGGCACCGCGAATTCCTCCTTGGCCAGCCAGAAAGCAAGGTACTTGCCGGCGCCTTGCAACTCTTGCGAGATCGTCTTTGAGAGCGGGTTGTTGATCACTATAGTCCTCTGGCCCGTCGAAGGTGGGCACGTTAGTCTTATCGTTTGGAACGGTGGAATCTTGAAGCAACAATTTCCCACCTTCCGCCTCTCATTTCCTGCAACCCCGCCGAAGAGTGCATCAGGGGAAAGTATGTTCACCGTTTAGGAGAAACCACCAATGAGTACGATGATTCGAACCTTGGCGGCCGTTCTGATCGCCGGCGCGCTGCCCTACGCCGCCGAGATGCGCGTCGCCCAGCCCGAGGCGCTCCGCGCGGTGACAAAAAAGGTCCAGCCGGACTACAACCCGATGGCAAAACAGATGCGCGTGCAAGGGGAAGTCGAAGTCGAAGCACGCATTTCCGAGTCTGGCGACGTGACCGACGTGAAGGTCCTCAACGGCAATGCGTCACTGACTTCCGCAGTCGTGAAGGCAGTTAAGGAATGGAAGTTCCAACCGTTCCAGGAAAACGGGAAACCCGCTCCGGCCGTCGCGGCCCTGCGGTTCAGCTTCAAACTTTAGAAATCACCAAGGAAATGGAATCGATACGTATGAAATGGTCAGCTGGACGAAAATTAGTGGTGTGCGCGTGGGTCGTCGTCGCACTCACAGTGGTCGTAGGAGGCAGCGCCCTGTGGGCGGCCAACTACCTGGCGTCGCGTTTAACGACCGCCGTCGACGTCAACGCGCGGCAACAGACGCTGGCGGGACAGATCGCCACAAACGCTTCTCGTTTGGAGAGCATGGAACGGGCCCTGGCCATGGCGACCGTCCTCCAGCAGACGCAGACGGCCGAACAGGCGCGCGCCGAGATCCGCTCCACCGACGAAGCCATGAACGGTCTGCTGCGCGACTTTGCATCGATCGACGGGCAGTCGAACGAATTGGTTTCCCTGCGGCGCGAATTCGAAGGCTTTCGCGCCGAGCACAGCCAGGTGCTAGCCAAGTTGCAGGCACAAAAAATGGACGAGGCGCTCGGCCAGTTGAACCAGAGCCTGCTACCCAAGCTCGACCAAATGAACAAAACGGCGCGAATGCTGGTTGACAGCCAGGCGCGCGAACTCGCCTCGCTCGGCGAATCGGCGCGCGGCACGCGAACCACCATCCTGCTTGTGTTGGGCGTCCTTTGCGTCATCAGCATCATCGTCGGCCTGACTGTGCTCAACCTACAAAGGTCGATCACGATTGCGCTGCGCAACTCTATCGCGGACCTCATTCAGAACTCGCAGCAGTTGGCCGGCACGGCCGCGCAGGTTTCCGCCTCCAGCCAGTCGGTCGCCTTGGCGGCCAGCGAACAAGCGGCATCGCTCGAAGAAACCTCGGCGTCGGCCGAGGAGATCCACTCGATGACCCGCCGCAACGCCGGACACGCCGAAAGCGCAACCAAGTGCAACAAGGAAGCCCACGAGATCATTCAGAACGCCAACGTGGCGCTGCGCGAGATGATGAACTCGATGAACGAGGTCAGCCACTCCTCCGGCCGGATCTCGAAGATCATCAAGGTGATCGACGACATCGCCTTCCAGACCAACATCCTGGCGCTCAACGCCGCCGTCGAAGCCGCGCGCGCCGGTGAAGCCGGCATGGGCTTCGCCGTCGTCGCCGACGAAGTCCGCAGCCTCGCCCAGCGTTCCGCGCAGGCCGCCAAGGACACCACCCAACTGATCGAGGAGTCGATCGCCAAAGCGGGCGAGGGCAAGCAGCGGCTCGACGAAGTGGCCAACGCAATCTCCGGCGTCACCAACGCCGCCAACCGCGTCAAGACGCTCGTCGAAGATGTGCACTCCGGCAGCGAGGAACAATCCAAGGGAATCGAACAAATCGCCCGCGCCGTGGCGCGCATGGAGCAAGTCACCCAGCAACTGGCCGCCACCGCCGAAGAAGGCGCCGCCGCCGGCACCGAACTCGGTTCTCATGCACGCGGCGTCGACGAAATCATCGCCGGCCTTCAGGATCTGTTCACCGCCGGAGATCCCACCGAGATACAACGTCCAACGCCGCCGCAACGCCACAACCCCTCCAACGCCCGCAAACCGGCCCTGGCCGCCAGCGGACGCGGCCCCTCCGACAACTTCGACGGCTTCTAGTCCCCCATACTCACCCGGCCAGCCGCATACACTCAATGTATGCGGCTCGCCGTGTTTTTCGTCCTCGTTTCCAACGCCGCCGAGCCGCCCAGACTCGGCCGGTCCGGTCTCGCGCTTACCGCCCGCGACGGCTCGCTCGTAGTAGCCCAGGTCGCCGCCGATTCAAACGCCACCCGCGCCGGCATTGCCTCCGGAGACGTCATCGTCTCGGTCGGCGGCCAACCGGCGGCGGTAACTGCCGAGTTCGCCCAATCGCTGATCCGGCAACCGGCCGGCAGCGAAAAATCGCTCGACATCCTGCGCGCCGGCAAGACCATCCCCATCCGCTTGCGGTTCGCCGCGCCACCATCCGAACACCATCCCGGAATAACCATTGAATACGGCGCCGTCAATGCGGGCGGCCACCTCCGCCGTACCCTCCTCACGCGCCCGGCCAACGGCAACTACAATCGGCTGATCGTTTGGATCGCCGGCAGCGGTTGCGCCTCCCAGGAGTCGCTGGACGGAAACAACCCGAAGCCCAGCTACTCTACGCCCTGACCAAACTCGGCTTTGCCACCCTTCGCGTCGAGAAAACCGGCGCCGGCGACAGCCAGGGCCCGCCCTGCTACAGCGAGGCCGGCGGCATCGAACAGGAGGTCGACGGCTACCGCGCCGCCGTCGCGGCATCCGGCGCCAAAGACGTCTTCCTATTCGGCCACAGCGCCGGTGCGTCGCTCGCCCCTTTGGTCGCCCGCGGACTTCCCGTGCGCGCCATCGCGCTCAACGGCGCTATGAGCGGCGGTTTCTTCGACTACGTCGTCGCCATGCGCCGCCGCGAAGCCGCGCTCGCCGGCACGCCCTCGGAAGCCGCGATCCACGAACGCTGCCTTCGCAGGCTGCTCCTAGCGGGAGTTTACTGCGAAGAGCGCTTACCTCGTGCGGGAGCGCGAGGTAAGCGGTTCATTGTGAATCACTTAGCGGGCATGCGCTCGGGCGATTTGTGTATTACCCT
>VFZW01000418.1 GCA_016871055.1 Acidobacteriota bacterium | reverse complement strand
CGGTTGAACTTTCTTCGTGACACGGACATGACTCAAATTCTCCTTTGGGAATTTTTGTGTGTCTAGACTCGTGTCTCAGATTTGGGGACAACTCCAGATGGCCTCCGATCGGCCCAACTTGCGCCCCTGCCCCCGCCTCCCCTATACTATAAGTTCGGGCGCTTCGCGCGCTCCCGGCTAGGTATGTCCCTAGCCACAAGAACAGGAAAGATTCATGCCGAAGCGTACATTTCAGCCCAACAACCGCAAACGCGCCAAGACTCACGGATTCCGCGAGCGGATGAAGACCAAGAACGGCCGGGCCGTGCTGGCGCGCCGCCGCGCGCGAGGCCGTTGGAAGTTGACGGTCAGTGACGAACGCGCCGTTCGCGCCTCCAAGATCGCCTAAACCAGGCGGTTACCGGTATCCCAAAACCAACCGGCTGCTCAAGTCCGCCGACTTTCGCAAAGTCTACGACCAGGGCAGCCGTTTTTCATGTCCCTACTTTGTGGCTTTCCTTCTCAGAAACACGCGCACAACGGACTCGCTCGCGGCCGCGGTTGGAGAAGAACCTTCCGGAGGCGGCGAGCCGCAAGCGGCCCGTGCGCTAGTGTCCAATTCCTGTGAACCAGGGCCTCGCACAGCGGGACCCCGCATCGGCTTTACTATCCCTCGCGCTGTCGGCAAATCGCACGACCGTAACCGCATCCGCCGCCGGATCCGCGAAATGATCCGCGTGCGCCTCGCCAGTGTCGATCCCGCACTCGACATTGTTCTCAACCCCCGCCGCGCCGCGCTCGAAGCGACGCAGGCCGACCTCGTCCGCCACGTCGAAAGGCTCCTCGAACGATGCCGCGCGTGATCGCCCTGGGCCTTCTCCGTTTCTATAAAGCCGCGATCTCTCCGTGGCTTCCCTCGGCATGCCGCTTCCGGCCGACCTGTTCCGAATACATGTACGACGCCGTCGCTGAATTCGGCGCCGCGCGCGGCATTTGGCTCGGCCTCAAGCGCCTCGGCAAGTGCCATCCGTTCCACCGGGGCGGATATGATCCCGTAACCGTAAAGAGTTCTCATAATGGCTGATGGAAAAAAAGAATTGACCATGGAGCAGCGACTGCTGCTCGCCTTCGTTTTAATGGGCGGCGTGATTTTCCTGTCGCAGTACCCGCTGCCGAAGCCGCCGCAACCCGCGCCGCAGCAAAAGAAGGCCGAAACGGCCAAGAAGCAGGAGACTCCCGCGCCTGTTGCCGCCGCGCCGGTCGACACAAATGCTCCTCCCGCCGCCGCCGAAAAAGTCGAATACCCGGTCTTCGAAAACGGCCTCTACCGAATCAAGTTTTCCAACAAGGGCGCCGTCGTTCTCGAATGGACGCTCAAGGCCTTCACGGACGCCGACGGCAAGCCGCTCAACCTCGTCAGCACGGCGAATGCCGATCTCACCGGCGTTCACCCCTTCGCCTACGCGTTCAAGGATCTGAAGCCCGCGCAGGAGCTCAACGACAAACTCTTTGCCGTCGTCAGGACCGCCGAAGGCATCGCCTTCAACTACGCCGATGCCTCCACCGTCGCTCGCAAAGCCTTCCGCTTCGTCGAAGGCAAGTACCTCGTCGAGGTCGATAGTTCCGTCGCCGAAAAGGCGGTTCCCATCACGCACTCCCTTGTCTGGCGCGGCGGCTTCGGCGATCACACCGTCCAAAAATCCTATGCCGCGCAGTTCTCGGTCTTCCTGCCTCCCAACGACTCCTCTCCGACAACATACGAAAGCGCCAAAGCCAAGGACTCTCCGGTGGTCGATGCCGGCAACTACGTCTTCGCCGGCTTGCAGGATTCCTTCTTCGCCGCGGTCGCGCTGCCCAAGCCCGGGCAGGTTGTCGAACTCACCACGCTGTCCGATTCGCTTCCCTATCCCACAGGCTCCAGTGAGAAGCTGCCGCACATCGGCGCGGGTTTGAGTGTCGCGGGGCGGAACCAGTTCACGATGTATCTCGGCCCGAAGGATCTCGATCTGCTCGAAGCCACCGACAAGCGCCTCGTCTCGCTGGTCGATTGGGGCTGGTTCGGCTGGATCGGCCGCCCGCTGTTCGCCGCGTTGCGCTGGCTCGATTCGACCTACGTCCACAACTGGGGCTGGTCGATCATCATTCTGACCGTTCTTATTAATCTCGCGCTCGTGCCGCTGGCGCTGTCGAGCATGAAGTCGATGAAAAAGATGCAGTCGCTGCAGCCACAGATCCAGGCCATCAACAAGAAGTACGAAGGCATCGGCTTCAACGACCCGCGCAAGAAACAGCAAAACGAAGAAGTGATGGCGCTCTACAACAAGCACAACGTCAACCCCGCCGGCGGTTGCGTGCCGATGCTCCTGCAGTTCCCGTTCTTCATCGGCTTCTATAAAGTGTTGAACGTCGCCATCGAACTGCGCGGCACCCCGTGGTATTGGGTGAAGGATTTGAGCCAGCCCGAAACGCTCGCGGTGCGCATTCTTCCGGTGCTCATGATTGGCAGTCAGTTCTACTTGCAAAAGATGACGCCCACCAGCGGCATGGACCCCGCGCAAGCCCGCATGATGCTTCTCATGCCGCTCATGATGGGATTCTTGTTCTACAATGCTTCAAGCGGTCTGGTGTTATACTGGCTTACCGGAAACATCGTAGGCATCGCGAAACAGCTGGTGTTCAACAGAATTTCGTCCGACACCGTTTCCGCGCCTCAACCAGCGCCGAAGAAGAAAGGGAAATAAAGGACACGTTCCTAACGACAGCATGAGCGGCCCGAGGAAATATACAGTCGAAGATCACGGACCGCGCATCCGCACCTTCTTGGAACCGATTCTGGAGACCGCCGGGCTGGAGCTTTCCATCAACGTGCAGCCCGGGCGTACGGCGCATCCCGAGATCGAAGATCCCGATGTAATGGTGTTGTTCAGTGGCGAAGACACCGACATTCTTCTCGCCAACAAAGCCGAGTTGATGCTCGCCCTCGAACATCTCACGCTCGAAATTCTCGACGTCCCTTCCGACGAACACGCGCTTGTATGTTTCGACGCCAACGACTTCCGCATGATGCGCGTCGAAGAGCTGCGCATGACCGCAAAGACAGCCGCCGAGCGCGTGCGCAAGACCGGCCAGTATTTCCAGTTCAATCCGATGACCAGCCGCGAACGCCGCATCTTGCACCTCGCGCTGCGCGATGAGCCGGAAGTGAAGAGCGAGAGTTTTGGCGCCGGTCCAACGCGGCAGGTCGTGATCTATCGTTCCGACATGCCCGTGCCGGCCAACATTGTGCTGAAACCCGCGCCGCGCCCGCGCCGCGACGACGAGCCGACCGATCGCGACCGCAGGGATCGCGGCGGATTCCGTGGCGGACGTGGCGGACGGGATCGCGGTGGCCCGCCTGAACGCCGGCGCGGTCCGCGCCCGCGCAACACATAAAGTGGAAACCATCGTCGCGATCGCCACACCGCCCGGCCGAGGAGGTCTCGGCGTCGTGCGGTTATCCGGCGACACCGCCTTCGAAGTTGCCGCCAAATTCGGAAGAGGCAAGCGGGTCGGTCATCTCATCGACGCCGGCGAAAACGTCGTCGATCAAGTCGTCATCTCGCGTTTCCGAGCCCCGCGCTCCTATACTGGCGAAGACGTCGTCGAAATCTCCTGCCACGGCTCGCCGGTTATTCTGCGATTCTGCGTCGAGCGCGCCTGTGCCTGCGGCGCGCGCCTCGCCGAGCCCGGCGAGTTTACCTTGCGAGCCTTCGTCAACGGCCGCATCGATCTCCCGCAAGCCGAAGCCGTCCGCGATCTCATCGACGCCACCACGCTCTATCAAGCCCGCGTCGCCGCGCGCCAGGTGGAGGGCTCGGTCGCGAGGATGCTCGCGCCATGGAAGGCGCAGTTGATCGAATGCATCGCGTTGCTTGAAGCCGGCATCGATTTCGCCGAAGACGACGTTTCCGTCGCTCCGCCCGAGGAACTCCGCCGCCGTATCGGGCCGCTCCTGGTAGGCGTCGAAAAGCTCGCCGCCAGTTTCGCCTATGGGCGTCTTGTGCATGACGGCGTTACGCTCGCCATCGCCGGCCGCCCCAACGTTGGGAAGAGTTCGCTCTTCAACCGCTTGGTGGAGCAGGACCGCGCCATCGTCACCGATATCCCCGGCACCACGCGCGACACCGTCAGCGAAACCGCGTCTATCGAAGGCGTGCCCGTGCGTTTCGTCGACACCGCCGGCATCCGTGAAGGGTCGGACCTCGTCGAATCGCTGGGCATCGAACGCTCGCTCCGCGCCATGGCCGACGCCGATCTCACTCTCGTCGTCCTCGATGGCTCGGTCGCATCGACTCCGCAAGACGAAAGCATTCTCCAACAAGCCCAAGGCCGCCGCCTCGTCATCGCGAACAAATCCGACCTCCCCGAATTCCACAGTCCGCACGAGGCGATCGCCGTTTCCGCCGCCACCGGTGCGGGTATCGAAGAACTGAAAGCCGCTATCCTCGACGCCATCGGCCGCGCGGCCGCCAGCGAGGACGAGTTCGGCTTCATCACCTCGCTGCGCCAAAGCCAGTTGTTGGCCGAATGCGCCGGGGCGCTGCGGGCCGCCGAAAAAGCCGTCGACGAAAACATCCCGCACGAGATGCTGCTGCTCGATCTCTACGGCGCGCTGCATCCGCTCGACGCCATCACCGGCAAGACTACCGCCGACGATATCCTGAATCGCATCTTTTCAACGTTCTGCATCGGCAAATGAAGTAGAGTAATTGGCCGAAAGGCTGGACACCACATGTTACGAACTCTCGTTTTCTTCGCCACGCTGGCGCTCACGGCGCTTGCGGCCGACATCAGCGGCAAATGGATTGCGAAAGTGCCCGGACGCCAAGGCGGCGAACCCCGCGACACCACCTTCACCTTCAAAGTGGAAGGCGACAAGGTCTCCGGAACCATGAGCGGCGGACAGGGCGGAGACGTCTCGTTCACGGACGGAAAAATTAGCGGCGACACGGTGACATTCAGCGTCGAGACACAACGTGGCAAACGCACCTACACGGGGACGATTTCCGGCGCTGAGATCAAATTCAAGCGCGAAGGCGGGCAGGCGCCGCAGGAGTTCACGGCTAAGCGGGCCGCGTCGTAAAGCTCCGATCGAAGGCCCGGCGGGATCACGTGGAAAAGCACGCCAACGTAGAAGCATGCGCGCGACAAGCCTCGCCACGTCGATTCCCAGCTTGGGATGATGTCCTCAAGCGGATGTGGCGGCTGGACGGAGGCCGACTGTAAAGTGACGGGCGATCGGCGTTGGACGGTGGCGTGATGCGGGTTGTCCGCGCGCTGGTGGGCATGGTCGTCATTGCCCCATTGATCCTGCTGTTGGCGATGGCTTGGCAGTCGGCGCAAGTCGAATCGCTGGCGCCCGAGGGACAAGCGAGCGAAGTTTGCGCCGTACCGCTCTCGAATGGACCGCTGCGGAGTCATTGCGCCAGCTATCGATTCGCGGTCTTTTCCTCCGCTTTAGCCCGAAGTTCCCCTTGGCAAAACGGGGCAATCGACACACTCCAAACGAGTTAGACGAAGAGGAGGGTGTGCGGCGCTGGGAACAAAGTGTTAGTATCTATCCAATAAGATTTTG
>VFZW01000417.1 GCA_016871055.1 Acidobacteriota bacterium | reverse complement strand
AGAAATCCGCGCTGAACTATTACTACCGCAACGCCGCCTGACCCCACGAAGTCGTGACCGCCCCCGCCATGCTGCATCAGTGATGAACGGCTGATACGCCGAAGGTCTGCGCCGTATCCGCGATTTTGGCGCCTCTTGCTTGATCCGCGGAGTTTCCGGAGCATTCGCCAGCTCAAGTTCCGAAGTTTCGCACAGACCTCCATCCACTGGGTGGCCTTGGGGTGCGGCTGATCGAGTTTTCGGACCATACGGGAGTGAGGCGTTGGTGTATACTGTCGGGGTCCGGGAGACCCAAAATAGAAATCCCGGTCCACTCTCGTTCCCGGAGTTGCCCATGCATTTCCTCCGCCGGCTTCTGCCACTTGCGCTCGCGGCCCTGCTTTCCATTCCCTGCACCGTCGTCGCCCAGGGTGACCGCGCCAGTATTCTCGGCGACGTAACCGACGCTTCCGGCGCCGCGGTGCCTGGGGCCACGGTCACCGTGACGAATACCGGCACCAGAGAGCGGCGCATCGCCGTCACCGACCAGCGCGGCGGTTTTGAGACGCCCGTGCTGAATATCGGGGAGTACGAGGTGGCGGTCGAACAGACCGGGTTCCGGCGCGAAGTGGTGCGCGGCATCGTGCTGGTGGTGGGACAGCGGGCGCGTGTGGATATCAAGCTGGAAGTCGGGTCCGTCTCGCAGGAGGTGATCATTCAGGGCTCGGCGCCGCTGCTCTCCACCGACGACGCCACGCTGGGGCAGCTCATTGACGAACGCAAGATCCGCGAACTGCCGATTCCAGGCAAGCGCAACATGTACATGCTGGCGCTGCTGGGCGCGGGAATGAGTCGCGGACCGGCATCGAGCGTCACTACGTCGGGCTTCGGGCCGGGGTTTGGCATCGCGGCCATGGGACAGAAGGTTCACAACAACTGGTTCCTGTTGGACGGCGCGCCCACGCGCACATCGATCCACGCGTCGATGCGGCTGCGGCCGTCGGTGGAGGCGCTACAGGAGTTCAAGGTGGAGTCCGGCTTCTACTCGGCCGAGTTCGGCACGCAGTCCGGCGCTCAGATCGTCTCGTCGATCCGGCCGGGTTCGAACGACTTTCATGGCGCGCTGTTCCACTTTCTGCGCAATGAGAAGCTGGATGCACGGAACTTTTTCCAGAATCCGCTGGTGAAGAAGCAGCCTTACCGGCGCAATAACTACGGCGCAGTGCTGAGCGGCCGCATTCTGCGCGACAAACTGTTCTTCACAGCCAACTACGAGGCCTTCGCCGAGCGGCGCAACGCACAGGGCTTCGGGATTTTCCCGACGCAGCGCATGTTCCGCGGCGACCTCACCGAACCGTTCTTCCGTACCGGGCGCGCGCCATCAGGCGGGCTGCTCCCGATTCGCGACATCACGGCCAACACGCCGTTCCCCGGCAACCAGATTCCAGCTTCGCGCATCGCTCCGCAGGCCTCGCGGCTGTTCCAGTTCTGGGTGCCGCCCAACTTTGGACCGGCTGAGTTCGACGGCGGCAACAACTACTCGGGCGATGCGCGCTCGACGGTGGACGACCGCCAGATGTTCCTGCGCATGGACTACAATCTGGGCGACAAGAACCGTATCTTCGGGCGTTACGGCATTCAGGACATCAACGAGTTCGGCGGCATCATCAACCCGCATCCGTTCTTCGGCCAGGACCGTCCCAAGCGCCAGCAGAATCTCGCGCTGCAATACACGCGCCTGGTATCGGCCACCAAGCTGAACGAGTTGAAGGTTTCCTACAACCGCGACCTGTTCCAGACGCTGGACCGGGTGAGCGGCCAGGATTTCAACATCGCACGCGACCTGTTGATTCCGGGGCAGACCAACGACCGGTTCACCACCGGCGTGCCATCCATCAGCATCACGGGCGTCAGTGGCATCGGAAACGTGGTCCCGAACACGATTTGGGACGAGTCACGCCGTATTGCCGACACGTTCTCCTGGATCAAGGGGCGCCACTCGCTGAAGATCGGCACGGAGTTCTTCCACATGTTGCTGCGGCGCGAGACCTACCAGTTCGTCACCGGCCAGTTCGGTTTCACGGGCATTCACGCGGGCCAGGGGCTTACAACCGCCGGACGCGAGGCGTTGTCATGGGCCGATTTTCTGCTGGACCACCCATTCCAGGTGCGCACGGCCCACAGCGAGGTGGCCGGTTTCAAGCCCGGCCAGTTCACGCGGCTGTTCGGCTGGCGGTCGCACAGCTTCATTGCCGACGATTTCAAGATCACTTCGCGCCTCACGCTCAACATCGGGCTGCGCTATGAGTACAACTCGGTCCTGCGCGACGTGCGAGGCGGCACGCGGAACTTCGACTTCCACACGCAGGATCTGTTCCCGGCCCCGGGCGTTTCCGCGCCCCTTTACAAGCGCGACCCCGACAACTTCGCACCGCGCTTCGGCTTTGCGTTTCGCCCGTTCCGCGACAACAAAACCGTGATCCGGTCTTCCTACGGCGTCTTCTACAACGTGAACATGCTGAACAATCTCACCGAGAGCTCGAAGAATATTCCGTTCAGCGCGGGCATCAATGAGATCAACAACCCCGGCGTGATCCGTATTCGCATGGCCAGCGCCAGCGTGTCGGACAACATCGCGGCGACGTCGGCGCGCGAGGTGCTGGCCGTGCCGGACAACTACGGGGTGGGCGACGTGCAGCAGTGGACATTCAACATCCAGCGCGCGCTACCGTCCAGCATGGTGCTGGAGGTGGGCTACGTGGGGTCGAAGTCGAGCCACTTTGACCGGCCGCGGACGTTCAACGCGATCAATGTCCTCAAGGGTGAACGAGTGAAGCCGTTCCCGCAGTGGGGCAACATCGAGCTGATCACGACGGACGCGTCGGGCAACTACCACGGGCTGTTGACGAAAGTGGAGAAGCGGATGTCGAACGGGCTAACGTTCCTGGGGACGTACACGTGGTCAAAGACGATGTTCGATGCCTGGGCCGGCAACGCCGGGCAGCGTCACAATTCGCCGTTCGATCTGTTCCTCGAAAAGGGCCTTGCCGAGACGGATCAACGGCATCGCGTGACAGGGTCGTGGCTGTATGAGTTGCCGTTCTTCCGCGGGCGCAGGGATGCGGTGGGCCGCCTGCTCGCCGGCTGGCAGACGAACGGCGTGTTGACGCTCGAAACCGGTATGCCGATACACCCCTCGCAAAGCGTGCAACCGCTGGCCGATGAATGCTCGCGCTGCAACCGGCGGCCGAACCGTATCGCTGACGGGCGGCTTTCTTCATCCGAGCGCACCCTGCGGCGGTGGTTCGATACGTCAGCCTTTGCACTGGCCGTGGGCCACTACGGCACTTCCGGCCGCAACGTCCTGACCGCGCCCGGGCTGGCGAGCCTCGACCTTTCGCTGTTCAAGAACTTCCAGGTGCGCGAAAAGCAAAGCTTGCAACTGCGGTGGGAGATGTACAATGCCACCAATACGCCGCCCTTCAATCCGCCGGGGCTGGCCATTGGCACGGGCACGTTCGGTGTGATCACCAGTGCCGGGCTTCCGCGCGAGATGCAGTTCGGGCTGCGGTTCCTGTTTTGAGAGATCGAGGATACGATGACCACGAAAAAACTTTCCCGCCGCGCCGCCCTGGTGTCGCCTCTGGCCGTTCCCGCCGCGGCGGTGCTGGCCGCGCCGCCGTCGCGCAAGGCCGTGATCGCCGAGGACGACCCGGCGAATGTGAAGATCGGCCACATCATGAACTGGAACGTCAGCGATGACTTCCTGCTGTTCTGCAAGCAGATTGGCCTTAAGTGGGCGCGGCTGATGTACCACGAGGAGCCGGATCTCGACCGGCTGGCGGGCATTCAGAAACGCTTTGCCAGCTACGGCGTCCGTTTCTACAGCGGGTGCCACTACTCATATCGCTCGCTGAAGGTGCAGCTCGGCCAACCCGGCCGCGACGAAGAGATCGAGCGCTTCCGCAAGTTCGTGCGCATCATGGGCAAGTTGGGCATTCCGGCGGTGAACTACGATTTCCACCCGGCCAACACCTACACAACTTCCCATATCGAGCACCGCGGCTACAAGACACGGCAGTTCAGCGAGAAGGAGTTCCGTGAGAAGGTGGAGAAGCCCGCGTTTGACCGCGAGTACTCGGCCGAGGACATCTGGGCCACTTACACCTACTTCATGAAGGCCGTGCTGCCGGTGGCCGAGGAGTCGAACGTAAAGATGGCGCTGCACCCGGACGACCCGCCGCTGGCGAAGATGAACGGCGTGGCGAAGCTGTTTGTGCACTACGACGGCTACAAGCGCGCCGAGAAGATCGCGGGCAATAGCAAGCACTGGGGACTGCGTTTGTGCGTCGGCACGTGGATGGAAGGCGGGGACCGGATGGGCAAGAACACCATCGAGATGATCCACGACTTCGGCAGCCGGGGAAAGCTCTTCGACATCGACTTCCGCAACGTGAGTTCGCCACTTCCGGTGTTTCATGAGACCTTCCCGGACGAAGGCTACACGGACATGTACCAGATCATGAAGGCGCTGCGGCAGGTGAAGTTCAGTGACGGCATCGTGCCGGACCACATTCCGCCGCTGGCGGGCGACAACGCCGAACGCCGCGCCGGGCTGGCTTATTGCATTGCCTACTTCAAGGCATTGCTGCGGCGGGCTAACGAAGAAGTGGGATAGCGAACGAGAGTCCGGGAGATGGCTGCCCGAGGCGAGCATGACGGAGCTTTGCCGGCGGTTGCTACTATACTTGCGGATTTGAAGTGAGAACGTTTGCGGCCGAGCCAAAAGGAGTTTACCCGGCTTCGGATTCCGCCGCAGACCTGTGCCGTCTTCGAACATCGCGACCTTGTCTCATCGGTCGCCGGAACGTGGCGGGCAGTTTGCGGCGGCAGACGGGGATAGCTCCTGCAGCACGTTATAACGCTATCTGGCGTGACCCGGCGGAGAAATGCACGCGCGTCATGAGAACTGCGGGCCGGGTTACTTCGGATAACGGTGTTCGAAGGAAGCCGCTGAACTGTCGGGCAGGCACACGTCGTGATCATAGGTGGACTCGTCGGAGCGACCAATCTCCTGCTGGACGCCAAGTACGGCCCCAGCGCCCAGGATCAGAAGGGACATCATGCCGCCAGGAGGTAACACCACCATCATCATGCGCAAACACTTATGTCCGTGTGTTTGGAAGCGCCCGTTTCACTGGTCATTCCACCGCCGTGGTTGCCGCTGCCCGGCGTTTGCTAAGATATCCAGCATGAAATTGAGCCATCGAATTCCGGCCCTCGCGGCCGCTCTGGTGCTGGGCGCTTCCTCCATCACGGCGGGCGAAAAGACCATGATGCATTGCTTTGCTTTCACGCCGATTGACACGGCGACGGAAGCCGAGTGGGACGCCTTCTACAAGGCCACCGATGCCCTGCCGTCCACGATGTCCCAGTACATCAAGCGGGTGTGGTTCGGGAAACTGCGGGCGCCGCTGAACATCTTCAACCCGGATGCCGAGAGCCGCAAGGTGGCCATGAGCGGCCAGAAGGACACACCCGGCAAGATCACCCACCTGCAACGCAAGCATGGCGTGTGCATGGAAATGCTGGGCGGGCCGGATTCGCTGAAGGCGTACGCGGCCGATCCCGCGCACAAG
>VFZW01000416.1 GCA_016871055.1 Acidobacteriota bacterium | reverse complement strand
TCGACTACTGCGATTCTGCTAAAACTAAAACTAGCTGTCCACTGCTTTTTTGCAGGGGCCGCCAACTGTCTCTAAACTTTTGTCTCACCGTAGGGGACAACCTCAACGAACCTCTACAAGGACGCCGCCCGTCAGTCGGTAGTCGGTGAGATGAAGGAGCGAATACTAGAATGGATGATCACCGCGGACGAGAACGATCAGATCGCACCGAAGTGGCTGCTGTAGAGCGCACAGGCGCCAGTCCGTTGTGCGCGAATCAATCAGTGCCGACGCGCCGCGAATTGGCGATGATGCTGCTGGCGCAACCGCCGGCCGAGAGTCCGTTCTATTTCGACCTGCATATCGACACGCCGGCGCGCATCATTTCCGAAGACTTGAAGCTCGACGAGAGCCACCCCTACACCTGCGTCGACATTCCGAAGATGCGGCAGGGCGGCCTGCACGCGGGCTTTTTCGCGATCCTCGCATCGGCGCGGTCGATGACGCCGGCCGAAGCCTACAAGCGCGCCCTGCAAATCACGAAGACCGTCGTGGATGAGGTAAAGCGCCACCGGCGAGATCTCGTTTTGGCGACATCGACGAGAGAAGTTCTGAAAGCGAAGCGCGACGGCAAGATCGCGATTCTCCTGGCCATCGAAGGCGGCCACATGATCGATTCAAACCTCGATCATCTGCGGCATTTCTACAAACTCGGCGCGCGCTACATGGGGCTGACGCACAGCGGCAACACACCGTGGGTCGGCGCGGCCGAGTACCTCGACGGGCCGAAGGGCCTGACCGATTTCGGCCGCGAAGTCGTGCGCGAGATGAACCGCCTCGGCATGATGATCGATCTCGCGCATGCGTCCGATCAAGCGTTCTACGATACGCTCGCCGTAACCAAGGCGCCGATCATCAACACGCATGCGGCCTGTCGCAAGGTGGCGAATCATCCGCGCAATTTGACCGACGATATGCTCAAGGCGCTCGCCAAGAACGGCGGTGTTTTGGGTGTGGCTTACTACACTGGAATGCTCGACGACGCGCACCGCGAGAAGTTCCGCGAAGTCGCTGAACTCGGCCGCAAGCGCGGCGAAATCGTGAAGCAGTTCGGCGCGGACAAAAAGCGCATGTCTGAAGAGCTGTGGAAACTTGGCCGGGAAGAGGTCAAGTCGATCGGTCAGCCGCCGTTGAGCCGCCTGGTCGATCACATCGAGCACGCCGCGGCCGTGGCCGGCATCGATCACGTCGGCCTCGGCTGCGACTTCGACAGCATCGGCCCGAAAACGCCCGCCAATCTGGATCATATCGGCCAGACGCCGAACCTGATCGCCGAGATGACCAAGCGCGGCTTCAAGCCAGCCGACATCGCCAAGATCATGGGCGGGAATGCACTACGCGTAATGCAGCAGGCGGAGAAGTAGACCGAGAAGTAGACCGATTGACTCCGGAATAGGCAAGGCGTAATGTAGATGCACTCCATTTTGGGTTAGGTGCCTCCATGCTCCGATTCGCCGTCGCCGCAGTTCTCACTTTCGCCGCCTCCTATGCTGTCGCCCAGTCGACCGACGCAACCATCTCCGGTTCGGTGATCGATCCCAGCGGAGCGGGTATCGCGGGTAGCCGTGTCATCGCGCGCAACACGCAAACCGGAGTCGCCAGCGAGTCCGAAACCAACGCCGCCGGTGTCTACGTATTTGCGGCGCTCCAGCCGGGAACCTACCAGATCTCGGCGGACCACCCGGGGTTTCGCAAATACGTGATCAACGAACTTGAAGTCGAAGTCGGCGCGAAACTGAGTTTAAATCTCTCTCTGGAGATCGGCGCCACGGCCGAGGTGATCGAAGTCAGAGCCGAGGCGGTCCAACAATTGGCGTATCTCAGCGCCTCGGTCGGCACCGTCATCTCCGGTAAGCGTGTGTTGGAACTGCCTCTCGCCGGCCGCAATGCGATGGACCTGCTGAAGACCCAGGCCGGCGTCACCGGCGCCAACGGCGGACAGAATTTTAACGGCGCCCGGGTCGGCAGCCTGAACATCTCCGTCGATGGCACTAACGCGCAGGACAACCTCTTAAACTCGCTGTTCCTCGCTACCGTCAGCAGTGGCATCAGCGTTGACCGCATAGAAGAGTTCCGGATCGTGACCTCGCCCGCCGACGCCGAACTTGGCCGAGGTTCCGGCCAGATTCAGGCGCTGACCCGGTCCGGCACCAACACCTTTCACGGCAGCCTCTTTGAAGAACACCGCGACCGCTCTCTCAACGCCAACAGTTTCTTCAACAATCAGCGCGGGCAGGGTCGAGACCGCCTCATTCGCAACTTCTTCGGCGGCCGCGTTGGCGGGCCAATCCGCAAGAACCGGACCTTTTTCAACTTTTTCTACGAACGCCGCTATGAGCGCTTTAGTCAGACGGTCACCAGCACCGTCCTGACCAGCCAGGCTCGCCAGGGTTTGTGGCGTTTCTATCCCGGCGCTCGCAACGCGAACGCTCTGTCTCCTACTCCAACGGTCGATCTCGACGGCAATCCAGTTCGCCCCGCGGCGGCGACGGGCGATCTGCAAACGATCAACGTGTTCGGGCGCGACCCCAACCGCATGGCGCCCGACCCCACTGGAACCGTGCAGAAGCAACTCGCGCTCATGCCGCTGCCAAACAACTTCCGCGCTGGCGACGGCCTGAACACCTCCGGCTTCACCTGGAATCGCGCTCGCCCTTACGACTTTAATCAATTCGACATTCGTGTTGATCACCAGTTCACCAAGGATCACCGCGCCAATTTTGTCTACAGTGAGCAGGGTTCGCAGGCTACAAATTTCATCGGTGCGCAACGCTATCCCAACGTCCCCGGCGGCCGCAGTCCGAACGAGACCACGACCGAATCGCTCAGTGCGACTTCCGTGCTGCGGCCGACTTGGCTGAATGAGTTCCACGCCGGCGTATTTCGCCCGCGCCAGACGTACCAGGCGCCATGGACCGTTGCCGGCAATGATGTCCTGCCTAACGTCGGCGGACAACCCTATGTGCTTGTCATGTCGCTATCGAACAGTCCCCTCGCCACCGCCGTCGGCGACGATCCCAGCACCCGCATTTCGCCCGTCTATCAGTTCAGCGACAACATGACTTGGGTCGCCGGCAAACACACTTTAAAGGCGGGCGGCGAAGTCCGCTTCGTGTCCAGCGCCGGATACGACACCTTTTACACCATGCCACGCGTGAGCCTCGGCGGCACTACCGCCAACCCGGTGTTAGGCATCAATACAATTCCCGGCATCGGCCAGAATCTCGGCGCGCAGAATCTCTTGACCGACCTCTCCGGCTCGGTTTCGCTCGTGCTGCAGAACTTCAATGCCTCGCCCGGGCGCGGGCCCGCGTTCGTTCCAGGCCAGACGCGCTTTCAACATGTCCGCGCCCCTGAGTACAGCTTCTTTTTCAAGGACGATTACAAGGTCACGTCGACGCTCACCGTGAACCTCGGCCTGCGCTACGAACTCTATGCCGTACCCGTTGAGCACACCGGCCGCGGCGCCGCGCTCGAAGGTGGAAGCGGCGGAATTTTCGGCATTTCCGGCACCGGCTTCGGCGACCTGTTTCGTCCAGGCACGACCAACGGCAAAGCCTTGGTCATTCGGCCGATCGGTCCCAATACCGCGAATCCAAACGATCGCTACTTCGCCGGCGACCACAACAACTTCGCGCCCGCCGTGGGATTCGCGTGGCAACTACCGTGGTGGGGAAAAGGCAAGACCGTGCTCCGCGCCGGGTACGGCGTCGGCTTCGAACGCAATCCGATTTTCCTCATCTCCTCCATCAACGGCCAGCAGCCCGGATTTTCGAGCCTCGCCAACCTGACGCCCGCGTCGTTCACCAATCTGGCGAACGTGCCTCTGCCGCTTCGGCCAACCACACAGCCTTTGCAGCCGGTTCCATTCACCGACCGTACCTCGCCCGCCTACGCTCTCGACAGCCGTCTCCGAACGCCCTACTATCAAAACCTCAGCGTCTCGCTTTCGCGGGCGCTGAATCCCAACACCACCGTCGAAGTCCGCTACGTCTCCAACAAGGGTAGCAAGCTCATCCAGCAGGCCAACATCAACGAACTCAACACGGTGGAGAACGGCATCCTCGAAGCCTACCGCATCACGCAGAGAGGCGGGAATGCGCCTTTGTTTGACAGGCTGTTCGTGGGCCTTCCCGGCGTCGACGGCGTCCGCGGCACCGGCTCAGACTTTGTCCGCGCTAACAACTCGGGGCTGCAGGGATTTCTTGCCAACAACGACGTCGCGGGACTGGCCGCCGCCATTAACGACACGCCATTGGTTCCGGGGCAGAATGGCGGCATCCTCCGCCGCGTCGGTTTACCCGAGAATTTCATCGTCGCCAATCCGCAATTCGGTTCCGCGACGCTTGCCAGCAACTTTGGCGCGTCGACGTATCATTCCATGCAGGCCGAGCTGAATCGCCGCTTCTCCGGCGGTTGGACGTTGCAAGCGAACTATACCTTCAGCAAAGCGCTGGGTAACTACGATGGCGATGGATCCGCGCTGGCGCAGAACTTTCGCACACTGCGCAATCGCAGCCTCGACAAGCAGCGTATGTCTTTTGACCGCGCCCAGGTGCTGAAGGCCAACGGCATTTGGGAACTCCCCTTCGGACGCGGCAAGCGATTCGCCGGCGGCGGCCGAGGATGGTTTGGGAGGGTGGTGGAGGGCTGGCAGACTGGATCGATTCTCGTGATGCAGACCGGTGCGCCGCTGTCGCTCGGCGCGGTAGGGGCCTTCAATGGTGCCGGTACCAATACGCCAGTGCCGGTCGCGCCGTTCGACAAATCGTTCGGCGCCGTCCAACGCGGCGGCCGCACTGTGGTCTACTTCACCGGTCTCAGGCAGATTGTCGATCCCCATGTCGCCCAGATCACCGAAACCAACGCGATTCGCGCCCGCAGCACCATGCTGGCCATCACCGATTCCTCCGGCAAGTTACTCCTACGCAACCCCGAGCCGGGCCAAATGGGCATGGCTCCGCGCTTCCTCACCGGCCCCGGCCAGATTCAGTTCGATCTGAATCTCTTGAAGCGTTTCACCTTCCGAGAGCGCTATGAGTTCAACATCCGCGCCGACGCCATCAACATCATGAACCGCGCTAATTTTTCGAATCCCGATTCGAACATCAACTCACTGAACTTCGGCAATATCACCGGGACCACCACGGACCCGCGGATCGTTGTGTTGAGCGCGAGATTCACATTCTGATGCGATGGATCCTGGTTGCCGCGTTATCGCTTGCCGCGGCGGAGTACGAAGAAGTTAAGGATTGGCCGAAGCTGCCGCCCGGCGTGCAGATGGGAGAAGCCGCGGGTGTCGCTGTCGATCGCAACGGTCACGTCTTTGTGTTTCACCGGCCAGGCCGCGGATTCGATCCATCGGCGGCAACGATGCTCACCGAGCCCGCCGTGCTGACGATCGATGCCGAGTCCGGCAAGCTCATCGCTTCTTGGGGTGCGAACACGTTTCTTGTGCCACACGGAATCACAATCGATGCCGACAACAACGTCTTCCTCACCGACGTCGGCCTGCAACAGGTATTCAAATTCACACACGACGGCAAGCTCTTGCTCACGCTCGGTGAACCGCGCGTTGGCGGCTGG
>VFZW01000415.1 GCA_016871055.1 Acidobacteriota bacterium | reverse complement strand
CCTACAGGCTCACCACCAAAGGCATTACTGTGGCACTACTGTTCCTGTTCTTTCACAAACGCTTGTGCGGCCCCCTTGCCAACAGCCGCTTTCACCATCGGCCGTCGCCCGATCACAAACCCCACTCCGCACTCGAAAACGCATACTACAAGGCCGACCGCGCTATCGAGGACATCGTCAAGTTACTCGCTGCGTAACTTCGTTTGTTGCAGTACTCTGATTCTAGAATCTTCGATTCTAGAATCTAGTATTGATGGCAATTCCGTTACAGCTATTCCGTACTACTGGCACGAGTATGAAAGTAACGTCTCCCCACTGGTACTTTTTCGCTCTCCGCGCGCTGGCACAATAGAACTCTATGCCTCCAGAATTCAGCGTCCGGTCCGCCTCGCCGGACGATGCCGAGTTGATTCTACAGTTGATTCGCGAGATGGCCGCCGCCGAACAGCGCCTGTCTTCGGTGACCGTTTCTCACGCCGCGCTGGACCGGTACGTCTTCGCCGACCGCCCCATCGCCGATGTGTTCCTCGGCTTCTGGGAAGGCGAACCCGTCGCCTATCTCATGCTCCAGAACCGCTTCTCCAGCTATCGCGGCGCGCCGATTCTCTACGTTGAAGATGTCTTCGTGCGTTCACGAAGCCGGGGTCAGGGGCTTGGAAAATTGATGATGCAGTTCGCCGCTAACCTCGCCGTGAAGCGCGGTTGCGGAGCGATGCACTGGTCGGTCGGAGACTGGAACTCGCCCGCTCTCGCCTTCTACGATCGCCTCGGCACAACGCGCGAAAACGGCCGAGTCCATTACGAACTCGAAGGCCCCGCGCTCCAATCGCTCGGCAAATCATAATAGGAGCAGCTATGCCCACCGCCCTCTACATGGACGCAGTCGCCAAAGACCACAAGACCGGACCGAATCACCCTGAACGCCCCGAACGCTATGACGCCGTCGCGAAGGCGCTGGATGCCTCCGGCTTTTCCGCTGCGGCCGCCAAGGTCAAGGGCCGCGACGTCACCGACGACGAAATCCTCTTGTGTCACACGTCGCCGTATTTGAAGACAGTCGAGCGCGACATCGCCGTCGGCCACCGCCAGCTTTCGACCGGCGACACACAGGTCAGCCCGCAATCGCTCGCGGTCGCCAAACGCGCCGCGGGAGGCGTTCTTAGCGCCGTCGATAGTGTTATGCAGGGCAAGGCTCGCAATGCGTTCTGCGTTGTTCGCCCGCCTGGTCATCACGCCACACCCGATCGCGGCATGGGTTTTTGTGTGTTCAACAACGTCGCCATCGCCGCGCGTTACGCCCAGAAGAAACACGGCGTCGAACGGGTTCTCATCGCCGATTGGGATGTTCATCACGGCAACGGAACGCAGGACATTTTCTACGCCGATGGTTCGGTGTTCTTCTTCTCGACGCATCAGTCGCCGTGGTATCCGGGCACCGGTATGCCCAACGAAACCGGCGAGGGGAAGGGAAAAGGCACAACCCTCAATTGTCCATTTCCGAGTGGAAGTGGGTCACAAGAAATTCTCGGCGCGTTCCGCGAAAAACTCGTTCCCGCCGTCAACGCCTTCAAGCCCGATTTGATACTGCTCTCCGCCGGCTTCGACTCGCGCGCCGGCGATCCGCTGGGCCAATTCCTCCTCGACGACAACGACTTCGCCGCGTTGACGGCGCTCATGCTGGAACTCGCCGACAAACACGCGAAGGGCCGTCTGGTCAGCGTTCTTGAAGGCGGCTATAGTCTCACCGGACTCGCCGCCGCATCGGCTGCCCACGCCAAGGCGCTTCTGTGAAGTGGCTGCTATTCACGAGTGCCATTTGCGCGGCCCAAGATGCGTCGCTGTCCGGCACTGTCGTAAATGCGTTGACCGGCGATCCCATTCGCAACGTGCTCGTAGTTCTCACCGGCGCAAGCGCGAGGGAATCGCCGTCGGTTCTCACGGACGCGGCGGGAAAGTTCGCATTCGCCGCCGTGAAGCCGGGCCGCTACCGCTTCACCGCCGAAAAGCCTGCGTTTCTCACCTGGCGGCACGGGCAGAAAAGCCCAACCGCCGCCGGTACGTCGATCGAGCTCAAGCCGGATGAGAAGCGCAGCGGCGAGACGATCCGTTTAACTCCAGGCGGCGTTGTCAGCGGCCGGGTTACCGATGAGTTCGGCGAACCCGCCGTGCAGGCGTTCGTCGCCCTTCGCAAGTGGAACTACTCCGGAAATCGCCGCCGATTGGCGAGCGTCGGCCATGCGGTCTCGACCGACGACCGCGGCGAATTCCGTTTCTACGGCCTCGCGCCCGGCCGCTACCTCGTTCACTCCGCGATGCAACGCAGCTTCGTGCCGTCGCACCTGGCCGATCGCTACCTCGGAACTTTTCATCCTTCCGCCGACCGCGCCGATCGCGCGGCTTGGATTCAAGTTCCTCCGGGAGGCGAGGTTCGCGGCGTCGAGGTTGCGCTGCGGCCTTCGCGCGCGCACAGCGTTTCCGGCGTGGTGACACAGGACGGCTCGCCGGCCGCGAATGTGAACGTCAACATGATGCCCATCGGCGAAGACTCCTCCGACGCGCCGATTCCCGGGTTTGTGCGCGACAAAGAAGGAACCTTCCGATTCGTCAGTGTCGTCGCCGGGCGTTACGCGCTTACGGCGACAAGTCCCGCCGTAGTCGGCCGTATCGTCATCGAGTTGAACGAGAACATCGAGAGCGTGAAGCTGCCCGTCGGTCCCGCGCCGCAAGTCTCCGGCCGGATTCGCCTCGAAGGCGAGGGTGGCCTCGATCTTTCAAAAGCACTCTTCAGTCTCGGCTCGGACGACGGCCTGTTGAGCCGCGGCGCGCGAGCCGAAGCGGACGGGAAATTCAAACTCGAAGCGTTGATGCCGGGCGCCTACACTCCGTATTTGCAGGGCGGCGGAGACGCCTACTTGAAAGAGGTGCGCGTCGCGGGCAATCCGGTCAACGGTTCGGAAATCAATATTGCCGGAGACATGGAGCTTGAAGTAATCGCCTCTCTGAACGGCGCAACGCTGGAAGGCGTCGTCACGAATAGGGATGGCGGCCGGCTGTCGCTTCCCGTTGTGGTTGTCGTGCCCGACGAACAGCTCCGATTCCGGCTGTCTCGCTTTCACTACGTCAACACAGACAGTGAGGGCCGTTACCAGATGAAGGGCGTCGCGCCCGGAAAATATCGGGTCTATGCGTTTGAAGAGATCGAACAGGGCGCGTGGCATGACGCCGATTTGATGAAGCAGGCCAAGGGCGAGACGGTCGAACTCGCCGAGCGCGAAACGAAGTCGCTGGCGCTCACCGCCAACCCCTGATGACCGCCGCCACGCTCAAGCAACTCGCTCTCGACGCGGGTTTCGATCTCGCCGGAATCGCCCCGGCCTCCGACCGCCCCGAGTGGCCCCATTACATGGCCTGGGTTTCAAAAGGCATGGCCGGGAGAATGGGCTATCTCACCGATCATCGCGCCGAAAAACGCCGCGGTGTAACCGCGGTATTGCCTTCGGCGCGAAGCGTTCTCGTCGTCGGCCAACTCTATAACGCGCCGCTGCCGTATTCGACTTCGCTCGACGACTCGGCCAAAGCCTGGATCAGCCGCTACGCCTGGGGCGAGGACTATCACGGCGTTATGCGCGCCAAGCTCGAACGTGTCGCGGCTCAGATCGAGGGCGAGTCGAAGATTTGCATCGACACCGCGCCGGTGCTGGAGCGCGCGCTGGCCCGCGACGCGGGCCTCGGCTGGATCGGGAAGAACGCGTGCCTAATCAATCAACACAAGGGCTCGTGGTTCTTTCTCGGCGAGTTAATTACGCCGCTTGCGCTCGAGGCCGACGCTCCGCCGCCCGATCGCTGCGGCTCTTGCACGCGCTGCATCGACGCCTGTCCGACGCAAGCCATCGTTCCCACTGGCGTCGCAAAACCTGCCTATGAAGTCGACGCGCGGCTTTGCATCGCCTATTTGAACATCGAACTCAAGGGCGCAGTTTCGGAACAACTTCGTCCATCAATGGGTCAAAACGTGTTCGGCTGCGATATTTGCCAGGATGTCTGCCCGTGGAACCGGCGCGCCGCGGAAACGCACGACGATCCCTGGCAGCCGCGCCTTCACGCGCCGCCGCTCGAACAACTGGCTCTTCTTACCGAAGCCGAATTCCGCGCGCTCTACAAAGGCTCTCCCATCGCCCGCACGAAGTATGAAGGCTTTCTACGCAACGTCGCCATCGCCATGGGTAACGCGCGACGTCCCGAATTCCGCGCCCCGCTTGAGCGCCTCGCCGCATTGCCAGACGAAGTCATCGCCAGCCACGCCCGTTGGGCACTAGAATTGATTAGATGAGACTTTGGCTGTGGCCCGTGTCGGCACTCGTGTTGAGCGCCGCGCCGCCTTTGTCCAAAGGATTCGAGCATTTCTACAACCTCGAGTACGAACAGTCCATCGGCGTTTTCGAGGCCGAACGCCGCGCCAACCCCTCCAGCGCGGCGGCGCACAATCATCTGGCGCAAGCCATTCTCTACCGGGAGATGTTTAACGCCGGCGCTCTTGAAAGCGAATTGGTCAGCGGCAACAATCCGTTTCTCGCCCGCGCGAAGATCGTGCCGCCGGAGGCGGAGCAAAAACGATTCGACGACGCCATTGCCACGGCGATCGAGTGCAGCAAAGCCCGGCTCGCGAGGAATCCGAACGATCCGGATGGCCTGTACACACTCGGGGTCGCGCACGGTCTTCGCGCTAACTACAACTTCCTGATTCGCAAACAGTGGCGCGAGTCTCTGCGCGAGTTCACGCAATCGCGCAAGCTGCACAATCAAGTCGTCAAGCTGAAGCCGACCTTCATCGACGCGCACATGGTGGAGGGCGCGCACGACTACATTGTCGGAAGCCTGCCGTTCACCTGGAAACTGCTTGGTTTTCTCGCCGGCTTTCACGGCGACAAAGATGCCGGTCTGCGCACGGTGGAGCGGGTTGCGCGCGAGGGCGAACAGAATCGTGTCGAAGCGATGGTCCTTCTGGCGGTGGCCTACCGGCGCGAGCGGCACGCCGAGAAGGCCGTGCCGCTGTTGCAGTCGTTGATCGCCCAATTCCCCCGCAACTACCTTTTCCCGCTTGATCTGGTTCAGATGTACGGCGATCTTGGAAAGAAGGAAGAGGCGCTCGGGGTACTTGCGGCAATGAAGAGCGCGCCGCCCGCGAAGGTTCAGTACTCGCGCGGCAACCTGCTGTTTTGGTATCGGGATTATCGCGCGGCGCTCGCCGATCTCGATAAATCGTCGGCCGCGCCGGAGAGCATCGGCCTGAACACAATCGTCAACTCGTGGCTTCGCAAAGGGCAATGCCACGATATGCTGAACGAGCGCAATCTGGCCAAGAGCGCGTATTCAAAGGCTGTTTCGCTCGCTCCCGACAGCGATGCCGCGCGCGAGTCCCGCCGCTATCTCGATTCGCCGTACCGCCGGAAGTGACCATTTAAGAGATTTAACCCCAAGTCTTGTAATCTGTTTTTGCGGACCGGCGTCCTATCTGCCTGATGCGTCTACTTCTTGCCCTGATGATCGGGGCGTCTCTCTGAGGTTGTCCCCTACGGTGAGACAAAAGTTTAGAGACAGTTGGCGGCCCCTGCAAAAAAGCAGTGGACAGCTAGT
>VFZW01000414.1 GCA_016871055.1 Acidobacteriota bacterium | reverse complement strand
AATTCCGCGACGCGACCCGGCGGCGGAATGCGGCCGGTGATGTCCAGGCAAACGCGGCGGATGAACTCCGCGTCGGTCGTCAAGCGCGATGGCACGATGTTGAACCGGCGCAGCTTGGCGAAGATTTCATCGTCGATGAAGTTGTTCGAAACGGTTTTCGGATAGTTCGCTACGGCCGGTCCGATCACGCCGACACCCACGCGCAGACTACGCCCAGCCGCCTTCACGAGCAACGCGGTCTCGCCCGGCTTCTGCGTTTCCAATTCGCCGCTCGCCGTGACGCGCGCGATTTCACTATCGGCCGCCGAATAACTGACGCGATGTGTGTAGTCTTCCGTGTGTCCATCGGAGAAATGCGCCGTGACGATTATTCGTTGTTTGCGCGCCGGCGGTCCGACGACCTCGCGCGGAACCGACTCGAGTTTCACCACGCGCGCCGCATCGGCCGCGGCGGCTTCGCCATAGGGCGCGCCCGCGCGCACCCAGTTGAGAATGGCTTGATAGTCGTCGGAGTCTTTCGCGAATCGTTTGCCGCCTCCATGTGGAGTCTCCATCGACGCCTTGCGCAGCAGCAGGCTTTGTTCCGGCTTGGCGTTATCGATGCGCGGAATCTTCGGCCCGCCGGACTCGGAAGTGAGCACTTGAAAAATCCCGCCTTCGACGATCCAGCGGTAATCTTCCTTGGGATGAATCGCATTGTCGGAGAGCTTCAATCCCGCTTGCCCCTTCACACCGCCATGGCACTGTGCCGCCGTGCAGCCGCGCCGCGTGAATATCTCGGCGATGTCGCGCGCGAAGCTGAACGGTTTTGCCTCCGTTGAACGCCGCACGTCGATTTTTGCCGATGCGGCCTTGCCTGCAACCGTCGCTTGTACGCGCGCCGCGCCATCGGCGGCCGCGAACACGCGCCCGTTTTCGCGAAACGTTGCGACGTTCGGCGCGCTCACGGTGAAGGCCGAATCGCCGGTGACATCGGTCTCGGTGCCGTCGCGCAGTTTGCCAATCACTGCGAACTGTTGCGACGAGCCTTTGCCGATCAGCGCCGCTTCGGCGGGCACGATGCGCACGCTGACCAACTCCGGAACGGCGGCCAGCGCAATGCCAGTGAAAAAGAACGCGAACCTCATGCGGCTCCTTTTACAACGAATATCGGAATAGCTTTAACGAAGATGCGATCGCCGAGCTTCCCTTTGATGACCGGTTGCGCGAAGACGCGGCCAACAACGGGCGTCTTCATCGACGCGGCAGCGGGATCGGCGAACAAGATGAGCGTCGCCTTCTGGCTCTTCGTCGTGAACCGCTCGCGTTTGCCCATCGACTCCTGCGGCGGCGAGTCGGGTTCGACCTCCGTACCGGGCGTGGCGCGAACGCCTTCAGGCAGGCCCTCCACCGACAGAATGACGAAGCCGTCGAAGCCTTCTTCTTGATCCGTAATCACGGAGACTTTGCCCGCCTTGCCCGCTTCGAGGTTCAGTTCATCGACGGCGATTTTCACCTCGCCCATGTGCGGCACTTGCGGGCGCACCAGAACTTTGTAGCGCATCGACGGATCGCCGTATGCCGCCGTGATGTCGCGAATTTCGAGCGTGAACTCGCCCGCGCGCGGGAACGAATATTGCGTCTTCGGCCGGATCTGCTTCGATGCGTTGCCGTTGGAGTTTACGTTCGCGATGATGTTGGTGAACGCTTCGACACCGTCGGCGTCGACGATGCGCAGATAGGGATTCAATAGCGGCAGCGTCTTCTCGGGCGTCTCGATCTCAAAGGCGAGCCGGTCGCCTTCTTTCACCGAAAACTTCACGCGGTCAATGTCTCCGGGCCGTTCGATTGCACCCGTAACCAGCGCGGGTAACGGAATCGCGGGCGGCGCGACCGGAAGTTCGCGCGGTTCGGCGTCGGCGTCGACGATGGGAATCGGCTTCTCGGTTTTCGGGAGCGCGCGAGCCTGCAACGCCGTCATGCGATCGGGCGTGACTTCGCGTGTCCACGAACGCTCCGCCCAGCGCGTATGCTTCACTGGCTTCGCCGGCGCGCCCTTATGAATGCGCAGCGTGTACTCCTGGCCCGCGCCTCCGTGCCCCCAAAATCCATTCACGCGAACAAAGTACTCGCCGGCGGTTTCGAACTTGTGGCGGAGCGAAGCCTCCGTCGTGAGGTCTGGATAGGAGACGGGTTCGTCGGTGAATGCGATTCGTTTCGGGCGATCCGGATCGAACCAACTGCCGCCCGGTTTGTAGATGCTGATCCCGGCGTCGAGCGCCTCGCTGGAAATCGTTTCGAACGTCCAAGTCTCGCCGGCTTGCACGCGAATCGCGTAGTAGTCGACTTCGCCCGATTCGCCGATGCGGCCCTGGATCGCGGCAGGCAACGATTCGATGCGTTGCGCCTGCGCCGGCAGATCGCGCGCGCCAGCGGCCTCGGGAATGGTCGGTTCTGCGTGCGAGACAATCGGCAGAGCGTTGGAAAGTCCGTTCGGTCCGACGATTCGAAACGTGCCGCGTTGGAACGTCGGGCCGAGCTTGAACCTGACGTGAAGAATCTCGGCGTTCTTGCGCGTCGAATCGGTCTCGACTCTCGCGATCTCCGCGCTCGCGCCCGATGTCTCAAACCAAACCGAATACGCCTCACGCAGGTTGGTGCCGCGGATCTGCGCGTCGAATTCCGTGCCAGGCCGCCCGCTGACCGGATAGATCGACTCGGTCTTCGGCGGCGCGGCAAGCGCGGCAAACGCAAGAAAGAGCTGCGAGATCGCTTTCATGGGAGGCGGCGTTGTCGAGACCTATCATATCGCTCTTGAAAGTGATACTGTAGCGGGCAACTATGAAACTCGCCGCATTTGTATTCGCCGCTTCCGCGCACGCGCAGACGATCACCGGGACGATCGTCGGGGCCGTCGCCGATTCCTCCGGCGCCGGAATCCCCAACGCCGAAGTTTCGGTCGTGCACATCAGCACGGGCGCGGTGCGCTCGGGCCCGAGCGGTGAAAACGGCGCGTTCGTCATCGGAAGTCTTGCGCCGGGTGAATACAGGTTGTCGGTGAAGATGGCGGGATTCAAATCCGCCGAGCGCCGCGGCGTCATGCTTCTCTCGGCCGACCGGTTGTCGGTTGGCGTCATCACACTCGAGATCGGCGCGGTGGAAGACCGTGTCACCGTCACCGCGCAAGGCACGACCGTGCAAACGGCGAGCGCGGAGAAATCGGCCGCGATCACAAGTACGCAGATCGATCAACTGCTCGTGCGCGGACGCAGCGTAACCGCGTTGCTTAATCTTCTGCCCGGTGTTGTCGATCCCCAAGACGGAGCCATTCATACGCCGACGGCGACATCGAACTTCAACGTCAACGGGGGCCGGAGCAACACGAACAATTTCACCGTCGATGGCGTCGTGATCTCCGCGCCGGGCGGTGCGGCGAACTTGACGCTGCCCATCAGCATGGATTCAGTTTCGGAAGTGAAGGTGATGCTTTCGACCTTTCAGGCCGAGTTTGGCCGCTTGAGCGGCGCCAGTGTGCAGATAGTTACCAAGTCCGGCACACGAGAGTTTCATGGTGGCGTCAGCTACTTCAAACGCCACGAGCAGTTCAATGCGAACGACTTCTTTCGCAATCGCAACTCGCTGCCCATCGGCCGATATCGTTTCAACACGTACAACTACAACATTGGCGGCCCGTTGGTGATTCCGAAATTGCTGAACCGGAATCGCGACAAGTTGTTCTTCTTCTGGAATCACGAGTACTGGCCCAGCAAAACGCAATCCGCGACGATGACGACGACCATGCCGACCGAGCTGGAACGCCGAGGCGATTTTTCGCAATCGGTTGAAGTCAACGGTACGCCGATCCCGATTACCGATCCGCTCAACCGCCAGCGGTTCCCGGGCAATATCGTTCCGGCCTCGCGCCTCGATAGCGACGGCGTTGCATTGTTGAAGTTCCTCCCCGTGCCGAACGCGCTCGACCGCGCCGTGACGCGTGGCAACTACAACTACATCACGCAGTGGGAGGGCCGCAATCCAACGACGTTGATGACCCTGAAGCTCGATTACGTGGCGACGGCGAAGGACAATATTTCCGGAAGCTACAGCGCGCAGCGCGCGCGCGGAACCGGCTTCAACGGCGGAGGCGCCTCGGCCTCCTTCGCGGCGATTGAGACGGGTACGCGGACAACGAATCACGTTGGTTCGTTCCGGCATCAGCGCGTGTTTTCTCCTACGCTGGTTTTGGAGAGCACCTTCGGCTTCGTGAAGAACGGTGGACCGGTTGTCATCACCGACGAGGCTTATAAAAAAGTGCAACGAAAGCCGAACGGATTCAACGCCGGGCAGTTGAGCGCCGTAAGCAACCCGCTGGATTTGATGCCGGCGGTTGCGTTCGGCGGCGTGGTGGGCGCGCCGAACTTTTCGTTCGACGGACGATTTCCATACTTCCTGACCCGCGACAACATCGACTTCAACAGCAGCATCAGCAAGGTCTGGGGCAAACATAACTTGAAAGCCGGAGTGTTCTACCAGTGGATCGCGCAGTTGGATGGCCCGTGGGCGGACAACTTCAACGGCCGCTTCGATTTTGGCCGCAATGTGAACAATCCGCTCGATTCGAACTATGCGTATTCGAACGCCGCGCTCGGCGTGTTCAATTCCTACACGGAAGCGATCTCGCGGCCGAACTCCGACATTCGGTCGCGTGGTCTCGATTGGTACGTGCAGGACAATTGGCGCGTGAACAAGCGGTTGACGCTGGATCTCGGCCTGCGTGTGACGTGGTTTGAACCGTTCTGGATGGAGAACAATCTGCTCGCGGGTTTTGTGCCGGAGCGCTACGATCCCGCCAAGCGTGTGCAGTTGATCACGCCGGCTCTGAACAACGGTGTTCGCGTCGGGCGTCATCCCGTCACCGGGCAGAATTATCCGGCGGCGTTGATTGGCGCGATCGCGCCCGGTGTTGGAAGTCCGACCAACGGCATCGTCATCGCCGCGGAAGACAAGAGCTATCCGCGCGGACTGATCAATAACGCCGGACCGCTGCTCGGGCCGCGCATCGGTTTCGCCTACGATCCGTTCGGCGATGGCAAGACTTCGGTGCGCGGCGGTTTCGGCATGTTCTACAACCGGTTTCTCGGCTATGCCTACAATGCCGTGAATAGTTTTCCGCTCGTGCAAACCCCGGTCGTGCAGTACGACACGTTGCGCACGTTCCGCAACGCGCAAGGGTTCCAGACGCCGCCGGCGATTCTCGCGTGGGACCGCGACATGAAGGCGCCGATGGTGATGAACATGAGCCTTTCCGTGCAGCGCCAGATCGGTTTCGGAACGGTTGTCGATGTCGGCTACGTTGGTGCGCTGGGCCGGCACATGTGGTGGGAGCGGAGTCTTTCCGATGTTCCGCTCGGCGCGCGGTTCGATCCGCGCAACGCCGATCCGGCGAATCCGCGCGTGCCGCTTCCGGACGTTTTCTTGCGGCCGATTCGCGGATACTCCGACGTCGCGATGCGCGACGCCTATGCGACGTCGAACTATCATTCCCTCCAGGTGACGGCGAACCGGCGCTTCGCAAAGCAGTTAGATTCTAGAATCGAAGATTCTAGAATCAGAGTACTGCAACAAACGAAGTTACGCAGCGAGTAACTTGACGATGTCCTCGATAGCG
>VFZW01000413.1 GCA_016871055.1 Acidobacteriota bacterium | reverse complement strand
GCCGGACTGTACCGGAAGAAATCGAGTTCGAGGTTCGCGTCGTCGACGTAATAGCGATAGAAGGCGTCCGGGTCATCAAGCCCCGGCGGCGCTTGGTACCGGGTGTAGGCAGGATCGAGCCACCAGCCCTTGAAGCCATACTCGAACTGAAAATCATCGTAGAGCGGCGTGCCGGGAAACGGCACCACAACACCCATCGTGCTGAACGAATCCACCATGGGCGCGATGCGCTCCATGAAACGCAGCGTGCGCTCCACCTCGACGGGCGTCTCTTGCGGAAAGCCGAGCATGAAGTTGCAAGCGGTGACAAGGCCCTCCTCTTTTGCCCATTCCAGAGCCCGCACCACCTGCTCGGTGCGGATGCCTTTCTTGATCGCCCGCAGGATCTCGTCATCGCCGCTTTCTACGCCGAAGTTGACATGGCACAGTCCGGCGCGGCGCATCGTCCGCAACAGTTCGCGCGTCACCATGTTCGCGCGGGTAATCGCGCCGAACGAAAAGGGAAACCGGACGTCGCGTTCGATGGCCTCGCAGAGCGCCGTCAGCCGCGCCGGACTGGCCGTCAGAGCATCGTCCCAACAGGGAAAGTAACGCATGCCGCAAAGATCATGCCACGCGTTGATCTCATCGGTGACACTTCGAGCGCTGCGATGCCGGAACGATCGCCCCGTGACATGATTCGCGCAAAACGTGCACCGGGCCGGACAACCGCGGCTCGTAAGAATGCCGCCAGGCGCGGGTGTGTCCGCCCAATCCGCGCCCGGCGCACTATACCAGGCAGGGTCGAACAAGCTCTGCGCCAGATAGGGCGGCGCGAGCAAATCCAAGTCTTCCACGAACGCGGCCGGCGGGCCGTAGCCGATTCCGCCGCCTTGTACAGGAAACGCCGCACCCGGAATCGTTGCGATGTCGTCTTCGCCGCGCAGCCATTTGGCCAGCCGCGGCAAGCTGTGTTCGGCCTCACCCGCCAACGCCACATCGAAGCCCCGGCGCAGAGTCTCTTCAGGCCGGACCGTCGTATGCGCGCCCCCAGCCACCAGTGTCCATGTGCCACCGCGAAGCCGCTCTACAAGTTGATACGCATGCCACGCCCATCGCGTGAAAAGGCTCACGCCGATCAACTCCGGCGAAAAACCCCTCGCTTCCCGCGCAACCCATTCGGCCTCGTGCGGAAAGTAGCGCGCGGCCGCGTCGATCACGCGCACCTCGTGGCCGTGCGACATCATCGCCGCCGCCACATACTCAAGCCCCAACAGCGGCGATCCTAATTGCTCGGGCGAGGGCGGATTGATGAGTAAGACTCTCATCGTGCCGCGCTATATTGCAATTTTTCCGAAACGCGGACCGGCAAACAACGGCCCGGCGCTCTTAATCTCTCCCTGGATCACCGGGCCGACCGGTACGTACGGCGGCGCGAAAGTCGGGACCGAGCCGCCGCCCGTCAAATTGACCATGGTCACATGGCCTTTCCACTCCTCAAAACTTGTGCCCACCCAAGTGGCCAGTGAGCGCATAGACTCATCAAGATTTTCAGGCAGCATGCGCGCCTGGGACCGCAGAGCATTCGTCAACACGCCCGCCAACTGTAGCGATTGCATCGCCCTCTCGCCACTCGAACTGCCCAGGCGCAGTAAGATTGGCGCGGTCGGAGTTCTCGGCGCAACCCGCCCAGGTACGGCCGCGAGAGTAGGAAACGCCTTCGGTATGCGCATTTGAAACCCGGCGGCCCATGTGTTCCACGCCGATGCCAGCGCACGCGCCAGACCTTGTGCTATCTGCGGCGGAACGCTCCCCTTCGACAACGACTGAAGCACGTTTTGTTCGATGTTCGAGCTGCGGGCAAGCCCTCCGGTCGACAGCAGTAGCTCCGGCCCGTTCACCTTACCGCCCTGAATGCGGGCGCCGCCGATCCACTCGTTCACAGCCGCGCGGTATGCCTCGCGCGCGAGTGTTTCGACCTGTTTCCAATCCATGAAACCCTCCTGCTCCGGACGATTCCGCCTCTGTACTCTAACAGAGTCGGGTACCTTATCCGTCCCCCAGCACCCGCACCGGATCCAACCGCGCCGCGCGCCAAGCCGGCGCCGCCGCCGACATCCCCGCAACAAACACAATCGCCGCAATCGACAGGGCCACAACGGCCGGCTCCATCGCGCCGACCCCGTAAAGCTGCCCCGCAATCCAATCGCGCAGCGCCATCGAAAGCGCCGTGCCCGCAGCCACGCCGAAAGCCGTCAGCATCAGCCCGTTGCGCAAGAACATCGCGAAGATCCCGCGCGGCTCACAGCCTATCGCCATGCGAATCCCGATCTCCCGCCGCCGCTGCTCCACAAAGAACGCGAGCAACCCATGGATGCCGATAGCGGCCAACAACACCGCTACGAACGCAAACACCATCGCCAGCGAATGCGCCGCCTGGCGCGAAGCCAGCGTCAATTCCTGCCGCTGGGTCATCGAGCGAATATCGAACAACGCCGCACCCGGAACGTTCCGCGCGAATTCCCGGCGTACTGCCTCGACCGTTCCCGCGTTGCCGCGCCACACGAACGTTACACGCCGCGTCGAAGCCTGCTTCCACGCGACATAGAAGGTCCCGTTCGGATTGCCCTTCCCATCGAGGTTCTGCATGCGCGCCGAACCGACAACACCAACCACTAACAACAAGTTCTGTGCCTGCCCCGGATAGTACAGCTTCCGGCCGACCGCGTTCTGCCCGGGCCAGAATCGCTGCGCCAGCCGCTCATCGACTACGACGACGGCGGGCGATTGCTCTGTGTCGCGCTCATCGAACGTTCGCCCGCTGACTAACCGAATGCCAAGCGTTTCAAAGTAGCCCGGCATGACGTGCAATCGAATCGGCGAGATCGCCGACTCGCCCTGTTTCATCGTGTAACCCTCCGCCATCACGACGTTGTCGTCGAAGCCCGCCGACAGCGGCGCCTCCGATCCAGCCGACACCGAGGCCACGCCCGGAATCGCCGCCATCGCTGTTCGCGCGCGCTCGATCGACACCTGGAAACCGGCGCTGTTTGCATACGTTGAGGCGGTCATGACCTCCGTCAAACGATAGCCGGGATCGACCCGGCCCAACTCGCGCAGCGTCGCCGTCAACAACGCCGCGCCATTGAACAAAACGAACGCCAGTCCGATCTGCACGACGACGAGCAGGCGCCTCGAAAAGGAAAATCTCGAAGTCCCGCCGCGCCCGCCATCGGCGATTGCGGCCGACAACTGCATCCTCCGCGCGGGCATCGCGGCCGCAAGCCCCGCGGCGATACCGCTGCACAACGCCCCTGCACAGGCATATGCCACAACGACTCCCGACATCTCGATCGCGGCGGCGCCGGGCAATAGTGAACTGTTCAACGCACCCAGCGCCAGCCAACCGCCGGCCGCGCCGATCGCCGCGCCAATCGCCGCGGGCAGCAGATTCTCAAGCAGGCAATGGATGACGATGTCTCGCCGCGTTCCGCCGAGCGCCACGCGCGTAGCCGTCTCTCGCACCCGAGCGCTTGCCCTCGCCAGCGACAACCCCGCGACATTCACTGCGCCGATCACGAGAACCAGCGCCGCGCCAACCCACAACAGTTGCAGGCTCGGCTTCACATGCCGCATCAGCCAGTCTTGCAGCGGAGTTACGCGCGTGTGAAAGCCCGCGTTCGTCAGCAGTTCCCGCAGCTCCGGCAGCGACTCGGTAATTCGCGCATTGATCGCGTCCAACTGCGACTGCGCCTGCGCAACCGTTGCACCCGGCCGCAGGCGCGCCACATACCCGTAGTTGTTGGAGTGCCGGCTCCGCTTCTCATTCGCTCCGAGCGCGAGCGGGATCAGGTACTGGATCTCCGGAGTTACGAATCGAAAGCTCGCCGGAAGCACACCGACGATCAGGCACTCGCAATTTCCCAGCCGAATTGTCTTGCCGGTGGCGGGCTGGTCGCCAAACAATTCGCGGGCGAACCCCGCGGTCAACATAACGACGTTTCCTTTGCCCGGATCGCTTTCGTCGGACTGGAACAAACGGCCTTCCGAAGGCCGAACGCGCAGCAGCGGCAAAAATCCCTGAGAAACGCCGATCCCTCGAACTTGGACCGGGACGCCGCCTCGATCCACGGGAAAAGCGAAGTATCGGTACAGCGCATGTTCCGCGACCGCGGGCATTTGGCCCGTGCGATCGAATAGATCTCCCGAGGCCGCGCCGCCGTCCTGTTCGGTCACTCCCGCGCGCGGGTAAAGGTTCTCCATCGTAATCAACTGATCCGCGTCCGCGAACGGCAGCGGCCGCAGCAGCAGCGAATCGACGACCGTGAAGACCGCTGTGTTTACCGCCACGCAAACAGCGATCGTGAGCACCACGGCCAGAGTCGACAATGGATTCCTCCGCATGCCGCGAATCGCAAGAATCGTTTCGGCGAATACTCGCTCCAACCAGTGAAACGGCCGTACGTCTCGACACCCCTCGCGCACCTGCTCCACGCCGCCGAGTTCGATGCGAGCGCGTCGCATCGCCTCTTCCCGCGTCGCGCCCCGCGCCATCAAGTCGGCGGCGCGCTCTTCCAAATGAAACCGCAGCTCACGCTCCAGATCGCTCTCCCGCTGCTTCCGCCGCATCATTCGGAGACTCCCTTCTTCAGATGCAGCACCACGCCGACGGCCTCGGCCAAACGCAGCCATCCCGCGGTTTCGGAGTCAAGCCGCGTGCGGCCCTTCCGCGTGAGCGAATAAAATTTGGCCTCGCGCCCGCTCTCGGTCACGCGCCAATCGGCCTTCAAATGCCCGCGATTCTCCAACCGGTGCAGCGCGGGGTACAGCGAGCCCTGCGGTACCTGAACCACGTCGGAGGTGACTTGCTCCAACCGCTGGGCGATCGCATACCCATGCACCGGACCCAGCCCGGCGATCTTCAGGATCAGTAGGTCCAGCGTCCCCTGGGGCAGATCCGATTTCGGTGAACTCACGTGTGAGGCCTCCGACTTCTACATATACACCGCGATATGTAGAAGTGCAAGGGGTGCACTTCGTCCGTCTATATCGATGGCTCGACGCTGAGCGGCAAGTTGGGAAGAGTCGCAGGCTCGTCGTCGCGCGAGTCTATACTTGGGTCTTGGATGAAATATTTCACGTACAAACTGATCGCTGCCGCGAATGGATGGACGAGGCAGCGCAGACAGAGGCAGGCTGACGCCGCGCGGCGCTTCGAGGAGACGGTGGTCGAATACGAAAAATCGCTGAACATACTACGACCCCGATTGAGCGCGAGCGCGTGGCAATTTTTCGCCAAGGAAAGTATGCACGATGCCCGCTTGCTCACACTTTCCGTTGGAGATGGCCTGGACTTTCGATCTGATGGATCTCGACCTTTCAGGCTCAATCATCAGCACACAACCTCAAGAATCTTGCTTCTCAACTATGACCAGAATTGCGTATACACTTTGACCCTTCGCGGAATCGAGTCGATGCGCACCGAGTTGAAACGGTCAGATGCGCATCCCCGGTGCCTCGGCGACCTCTTTGCATGTGAACTAGTGGAGTTCGACGTGGAGTTGTCCCCAAATCTGAGACACGAGTCTAGACACACAAAAATTCCCAAAGGAGAATTTGAGTCATGTCCGTGTCACGAAGAAAGTTCAACCGCGAGTTCAAGCTCGCGGCGGTCAA
>VFZW01000412.1 GCA_016871055.1 Acidobacteriota bacterium | reverse complement strand
TCGAGTTGCTCCCGTTGGCTCGCTTCTACCGCCAAGGGAGCTGCTGGGGTGAACATGACCCAGTATGAGGCAACTCTGCCTATATGTACATAGTTATATGAGACAGGACACTAGAACCGGAGGCCCGAAGTTTCTGTGGAATCAACAGCTTACGCGCGTGTAACTTTTTTGGCGGCTCAAAAATTTTGTCTTACAGCGGCGAGGTCGATGCGATTTGCGGTTTGCAGCGAATCGTATCGTTCGGGGTGGCAGGTCAGGATGAGAATCTGCAACTGCCCGGCCGCCTCTTCGATCAGCTCGATGACGGCTTGGACGCGGGCGGGATCGGTCGATAAAAACGCATCGTCGAAGACAGCGAGGTGGCGTTCGTCCTTCGCGAGTTCCTTGGCGAGAGCGAGGCGGGTTGCGAAGGCCACCTGCTCGGCTTCGCCGCCGGAGAGGTGGTCGACCGGCACGTGGGCGGCTGTTGGACGCCAGGTTTCATCGACGGCAAGCGCGGCGGCGCTTGGGCCGGCGATGCGCCGCCAGATCTCGGTGGCCTGTGTGGCGATCTGGGCGGGCAGGCTGGCGGCGAGTTCGGATTCGGCTTTTTCGATCGAGCGTTTGAGGAGGTCGAGGGCCTTGGCGCGACGATTTTGGCGGGTGAGGGCGTCGTCGAGCGAGGCGAGCGATTCTTCCTTGACGACGAGTTGGGAGTAGAGGCTGCGTTGGGTGGTGGCTTTCAGTTCGCCTTCCAGGCCGGCTGTTTCGGTGCGGGTCTTGGTGAGCTTCGCGTCGTTCACTCGAAACGCTTCGGCGGCTGCCAGGCGGGCGGGTTCGGGGTCGCCGCCGGCGGCGTTGAGATCGCGCTCTGCGTTTTCACGCTGGGCTTTGGCCGCGGTGAAGGCGAGCGCGGCGTCGCTTTGTTGCCGGGTCAGATCGTCGATGGAACCGGTGACGTTGGCGAACTGCGTGAGCTGTCGTTCGGCGTTTCGAATGTTGGCTTCGGCGGTGGATTGGGCGCGTTGCGCGGTGGTGAGCGCTTCCTTGATCTTTGGCGCGGTGGCGGCGATATCGGCACGGAGGGCCTTGTACTTGGCGCGCAGTGTGTCGATGTCCGGGGGCGTGGCCGCCCATTCGGGCCGGCGCTTCAGGAGTTCATCGCGCGTGCCGGCGGGGCGGGCGGTGATGCGGGCGACGCCGGGGATGTGGATGGTGTTGGTCTTGAGCGTGAGCGGCTGGCCGGGCTGGACTTCAATGGCATCGACCGTGATCGGCGTTTCGGCTTCGATGGTCAGTTCGACGTTAGCGCCGGCGAACCATTCCTTCGCATAGTTGCCCAAGGCTTCGACCTGCTGGAACTCGGCTTCCAAGGTGGCGAGTCTGGCGGCGGCGTCATTTGCCGCTTGTAGTTCGGCGGCGGACTTAGCGAGGGCCGCTTGCGCCGCGTCGCGATCGCGAGCGGCGGCGGAAGCTTTGCGGCAGGCTTCGAGGTTGGTGGTGACCGATTCGTATTGCCGGTGCGCGGTGGCTTCGGCGGCGCGGGCGTCGGCGAGGCGTTGGCGGGTTTCGGCGATGGTTTGGCCACGTTCGGTGGCCTGTTGCAACGCGGCTTGCGATTGTTCGGCGAGCGCGGTTTCGGCGGCGAGTGTGGCGCGGAGGTTGGCGAGGCGGCTGCGGAGAACTTCGGCGGTTTGCCAGTCGAGCCGGATGCGTTCGACGTCGCGGTGCGCGGCTTCGCGGTCGGCTTCGCGGGTTTTCCAGGCGATGTTTGGCGAACCCTTGGGCGTGTAGTACTCCTTCCATCGGGCGTCGATGGCTTTGGCGATGGCTTGGGTGGCTGGTGATGTGATGGCGGCGCCGAGCGAGCGTTCGACGACCTCGCGGACTCCGGCACTCCAGGCGGGGAGAGGGCCGGCGGCTTGAGTGGTCCAGAGGACTTGGAGCAGGCCGAAGTTATCGGCGCCCGCGAGGCCCTTGGCGGGGGCGGCGGCCCGAAACATTTCGAGGAGTTTTTGATTCGCGGCCACGCCGTCGGCGACCGGACGGAAAACCGATTTCTCTTCGCGTTCGAGCCGGGCCATCGGCGAAGCGAGGAACTGTTTCTCGGCGCGGTATCGCTCGCTTCGATGGGTGAATACGGCGCTGAGGCGCGGCGAGAGGCTTCGGCCCCAGGGCTGCATTTCGGATTTGGCGGCTTGGCCGGTGGTGGAGTGGGCGTCGAGGAGAAGGTGGCCGAGGGCTCGCACGATGGTCGACTTGCCGACGCCGTTGGGGCCGTGAAGGATGTTGATGCCGGGGGCGAAGTTGGGGAGTTCGATGCGGCGGTCGAAGCAGCGGAAGCCTTCGATGACAACGGATTCGAGGATCATGCGACGCCTGCCTGCGCGGCGATGGATTGGAGTTCGAGGAGGGCTTCGGCCGCGGTGGTGTCGCCGTTTTCGGCGGCTGCGCGGAGGCGGGAGGCGGCGAGTTGTACGGCACCCGCCGGGAGCGTTTCGATCCAGGCGGCGTCATCGGCGGGGAGGAGATATTCAGAGTCCCTGGTATAGTGCAGGAAGCGTCGGCCGATGTCGTCGATGTGGTTGAGGATTGGCGCTTCGGCGGCGTGCAGAAGGCCCTTCAGCCCGATCCGGACGAGCGATTCAGCCGGGAGGGTCAGTAGTTTCGAGCGCAGGACGTCGAGTTCGCCGGTGTGGCGGATCTCCTCGTCAATCGATTCCCAGCGAAGGCGGCCGGTGGGGATGCGTTCGATGGCATTCGTTTCGCCAATGGTGACGCGGAGAACGTTGCCGGAGTCGCGCTCGCCGAACTTGGTGGTTTCGTGGGTGCCGGAGTAGGCCATGGCGGCATCGTTGTAGACCGCGGTGGAGTGCCAGTGGCCGAGGGCCAGGTAGTGAATGCCTTGGCGCTTGTGGGCGGCGATGGGGTGATGCTCGGTGTCGGGATCGACGCCTTCGACGGTGCCGTGGCTCATGGCGATGACGAGCCCCTCGGGGCGGGGAAGTGTTTCGAGCCAGGCGGTGGGATCGAGGCGCGAGTGCGTTTCGCGGAGCGGCGCGGCGAGGAGTGTTGCGCCGTTGAGGGCGTAGGCGCGGGCCTCGCGGATGACGGTGATGTTCGAGTTCTGTCCCCAGGCGGGGTGATCCCAGACGCTGCCGGGAACGAGCGGGTCATGGTTGCCGGGGAGGACGAAGACAGGGCCGTCGAAGCGGGCGAGGATGGCGGCGACCTGATCGATGAGAGCGCGGTCGACGGCATTGTCCTCGAAGGTATCGCCGGCGACCAGAAGCGCATCGGCTTTCAGGCGGACGAGATCGGCGGCGGTATCGAGGCGGGCCTGGCGGACGCGGGCGGAGGCGGGGCCCGCGGAGGCCGCTTTCATGCCGATCTGCCAGTCGGCGGTGTGAAGAACTTGAATCGACAAATTACTTTGCGGCGTAGGTCTTGGTGAATTTGTTGCGGGAGTTATAGACGGTCATCGCGCCGGATTTGGCGGCGCTGACCTTGACATAGTTGCCTTCGCCGGTGTCGTTCAGGTCGGCGAGAAAGGCGTTTTGTACGTTGTGCTCCTGTCCGCCGGCGTTGGCGAAGTGGAGCTGCCAGAGGTCCTCGAGGCCGGGCGAGGCCTTCACAACTTTCCAAGCGGCGGGCGAGCCGCCTTTGCGTGATCCGTTGTTCATAACGACGACGCGGGGCTTGATGGCGTGGACGAGTTCGGCGGGGCCGGAGATGTCCATGCCGTGGTGGGTGCTGACGTAGAGGTCGACCTGGCCGAGCTTGTTGGCGGGGCAGACGAGTTCGAGTTCCTTGTTCCAGGTGAGGTCGCCGAGATCGACGAATTTGAACTTGCCGAAGGTGGCGAGGAAGCCGACGGAGCGGGCGTTTTCGGAGGGATCGTCGGCCTTCTTGGACGCGTTGGCGCAGAGGGGATTGGCTTGGCCGGATTTCGAAGTGACGTTGCCGTCGGCGGTGAGTATTTCGACGTCGACGTTCTTGAGCGGGATGCGATCGCCGGGCTTGACGGTGAGGCGGCTGCCGCTGGCGGCGGCTTTTTCGTAGGACGCCATCAGCTGCTCGGCGGCGGCGCCGGTTTCGCGATTCGGACCGTGATCGACGAATGTGCCGACCGACATTTTGGAGAGCAGTTGGGTGATGCCGCCGACGTGGTCCCGGTGGTAGTGGGTGATGATGAGGTAGTCGATCTTCTTGAGACCGGCTTTCTTGGCGGTCTTAACGATGCGGTCGGCGTCGCGGTCCTGGAAGCCGGGCCAGCCGGTGTCGACGAGCAGCGACTGTTTGTCGGGCGTGACCATGAGGGTGGCTTGGCCGCCTTCGACATCGATAAAGTAGATGTCGAGCGTTTTTTCGGCGGCGAAGGCGGCGACGGACAGGAGAGCGAGGGCGAGGGGCTTCATGGGGATTCCATGCTAACGAAGGGGGAGGGGGCGGCGCAAGTGCGCGCGTCCGTGCCGCCAGAGCTGGAAGCAGAGATATTCAGTTGTCAAGGAGCGGTGGCCGGAGGTGCTTTGTAGGCGCGGCCTGCAATCGGAAATGCGATGCGTGTCAGCCGACCTCGAGGAGAGCCGGGTTGCGGGTGCGTGCGGCCCAGAGCGCGAGCGCGATGGCGAAGGCGAGATCGTCGTGCGCGGCGGCGAGGTTTGGGTTAGCGGAGAGGCTGGTGAGTTCGGCGATGAGTTCGGGTTTGAGCTTGAGGCCTCCGGCGAACTTGAGCATGCGGTTTTCGAGGCCGATGCGGAGCAGCGACAGAAGCGTATTGCGGCCGATGGTATAGAAGCCGTTCTTGATCGTTTTCCCGTCGCCGGCGGCGGCGATGAATGCGGGCATGATGTTGGCGCCGATCGTATTGCGACGGAGCATGTCGACAACGGGGACGCCGGGGCCGGTGGCGTCGATGGCGATAGTGGTGTCGGCCGAATTGAGGGCCATCACCATCTTATGGAGCCTGGCGGGAAGGGCGGTGTAGGGCGTGCGCAACGGCAGGCGCTTGAGGAAAGACACGTGGAGTTCGTGGTGGATGATCGGGTTGTAGGCGATCTTGTCGCGGCCGGAGAAGATACGCTGTTCGGTGACGAGGGCGAGGGCGGTGTAGTCGCGGCGCTGGCCGACGTCGATGCCGATGTAGTGGTTAAGCGTGGTGATGCGCATGGGTGTGGTCCTTTCGTTAGTCGAGATCGCGGACGGGGATGGAATCGTCGAAGGCGGCGAGGATCAGATCCTTTTCGAGGAACTGGGTGGGGCCGGCCGAGAATTTGCAGAAGTACTCGCGGTCGAAGGTGGAGTTGTACCCAGATCTGAGACACGAGTCTAGACACACAAAAATTCGCAAAGGAGACTGAACCGCTCCGGATTTGCCGAAGCCTTCAAACCTTGAGAGCGTCGAGCAATCAAAACGCAACAGATGGCGGGATTGACGTCGGCGTGGACCTGCAGCCGAGAACTCATGTTGACGGACTCATCCCCCGCACAGCGACTGGATTCCAGTGATCGGCGACGATGAAAACTCACAGCACGACGGACGCGAACAAGCCCCCTTGACCGCCACCCGTGCCTCCTGTATAGTACGAATGTCTTCCGGTTCGTCCCGATCGATGCAGCCGGAGGGCCAGTTAACTCGCCAGAAACAGAGGAGCCGGTGGCATGATCAAGACGATCGCAGTTTTCTTGCTTGTGGGTGCTC
>VFZW01000411.1 GCA_016871055.1 Acidobacteriota bacterium | reverse complement strand
CTTGTTGGGGATGAGTTCGCTGCACTGCTTCTTGGCTCGCCAGGCGGCGAGGGCGACGGCTATGACGAGGTCGTCGTGGGCTTCTGTCGTCCCGGAGGCTTTAACGCCGGAGCATTCGCGGATGAGGCGCTCGCGGTGGCGGAGTCCGTCGGCGAAGACGATGGCGCCGGTTTCGACGAACACGCGGAGGTTGTGGAGGAGCTCCTTGCGGGGCACGCTGGTGGCGCCGGATTTCAGGTTGTGGGACTCCTCGCCGCCGGTGATGATGATGGGGTAGAGGCTGATGGAGAGCTGCTGTTTGCGGATGAGTTCGGCGCCGAGCGAGCCGGGGCCGGCGGCGTCGAGGGCGACCTGGATCGAGGGCTGTTTGTAGCCGTAGGGGGTCTGGTGACCGAGGTGGCGGACGAGGTCGCCGAGGCGCTCCATGACCTTGGTGTACTCGGTGGACTTCGGGATCTGCTCGAGGTGGCTGACTTCGAGCGAGTGGGTAACGGTTCGGACGCCGTAGTAGGGGTCGGGCGTGGCGCCGGTGCGCTTGTAGACCGAGCTGATGGCGATGGCGGAGTGATCGCTGTCGCGGCCGAGGTCGATACCGACGAAGTGGAATTCGGGCAGCATAGTTACTCCATCACCTGCTTATCCCAGGGCAGGAGTGGTTTGACGTAGTCCTTGAAGGCGTTGGCGATCATGTCGCGGGTGAAGATCGCGCCGGGGGCGTGGAGGAACTGGTTTTGGAACTCCTGGGTGAAGTCGTCTTCGCCCAACAGGATGCGCATTTCGGCGAGGAACTTGTCGTTCATGCGGGGGCAGTCCTTGACGTCGATCTGGACGCGGGTCCAGGGGTGGGACTGCTCGACCCACTGTTCGAAAAAGAAGCCACTTTGGCCGTTGGCGGTGGACAACAAGATCACGTTGGCCGTGCCGGTGGCCTGAGTGGGGAGAAGCGCCTTGTAGATGTCGTCGGTGACGAAGGCGGCTTCGTCGACGACGATCAAGTGAGGGTTGGAGAAGCCGCGGATGGTCTCCTCGGAGTCGGGGAGGGAGAGGATCTGGGCGCCGTTGGGGAGTTCGAAGCCTTCCGGGACGGACTTGGCCTTTTTGCCGTAGAGCTTGTGGGCGGCGGCGCGGGCTTTTTGGCCGATCTGGCCGGATTGGCGGCTGGAGGGGGCGCCGAGGAGGATCTGGCGGCCGGGGTTTTGGATGGCTTCCCAGAGGACTTTCAGGGCTGTGGCCGTCGACTTGCCGGTTTGGCGAGCGCCGAGCACGAGTGTTCGGCCGGGTTTGCCGGTGAGGATTTGCTTCTGGGCCTTGTCGGGGGAGAAGGCGAAGTTCTGCTTGGCCCAGGTGAGGATGTCCCCTTTGGCTTCCGCTTGGGCGGCGGGGGACAGGTCGGCCGGTTCCTCGGGGGGACAGGTGATCAAGGGCTCGGCGACGGCCTGGGCGGGGGGCGGTTCTGCCGGATCGGCGGAGAAGCCGGCGTCGAGGAGGCTGACCGGGTCCTTAGGCTCCGAAGGCTCCGGAGCTAAGTCGTTTGTTTCCACCGTTGGTGGGAGCTTAGGCGCATTTTTTTCGTGCTTTTGGAGCCGGATCAGGGAGTTGATGATGCGATTGCGCATCATGACGTGCGACTGCAGGGAACGGTCGAAGTAGGGCTGGCTGGAGCCGTCGGAGTGAGCGGCGGATTCGGCCATGGCGACGAGTTCGGCCTTGGTGACGCCGGAGACGGCGGTTTGGGAGGCGTCGGTATAGGCGCGGACGACGTCCATATTACGACCGAACATTTCACGGCGAATATACCAGTTAATGGACGCGAGTTCATCGACCATATGGGCCTGCTGGAAGGTCGCCGGCTGGAACTCGGCGTGGAGGGCGAGACGAGAGGCCTCGTAGTCGGCGAGGTTTTCGCCGGGAAGAACGGTGGTGTGGAGGAGGGTTTGCGTGGTTTGCTGGCCACTTCCCTGCATTTGGCCTTGCCGGCCTCGCTGGTTGCTCCCTTGGATTTTGCTCCGTTGATTCTGGCTTGGTTGGCCTTCTCTTCTTTGGTCATAATTGTCCCCTAATTCCATTATAATAAAGTTGTCAAATATTTTAGATTAAATTTGTTATTATGTTGTTGAAATTAGGGGAGAAAAAAATTTGTGAACGGGTTGGCGAGACCGGGAAAAAAACGGCGTTGCGGAGTGCGGAGCAGGGTACGACTGGGGGAAACGGCGCGATGCAGGTCAAGAATCGCGCTCGGTGATCGCCGGCTATGGCCGGGAACCCGGAGGCCAACAACGCGCTTGTGCAACTTTCGCCGACGGTTTTGGCTACTTCGGGTTTTTGAGCATGGGGGCGATGGCCTGTTTGAGTCCGCAGCCCTGCATGGGCTTGTCGACGTACATGCGTGCAGGCTGTGAGCCACATGTCGCGGACGATGACGATTCGGAAGGGGCGTTTGTTCGTGGCGGGGCTGTTTGCTCCAGATGCGGGATTGCCGATCGGGGCCGGCGGCGGCGTTGCCGGTTTCCTTGCTGGCGCGGACGGTTTTTGGCGGTGGCGGTTTCGACGGCGTGGCGATGTTCGGGCTGGGAGCAGGGACTTGGCGATGTTTTCGCTTGTTCGTTTGTTTTCGATTGCTGCGATTGTGCTCGCATGAACTCAGGAGCGATCTACCGATGGCGCAAGGAACTCTCGCACCTAATCTGACGTCCGAGGCCGAAGCTATTCTCGCCAGAGAGACGAGCTTGACGCTTGCGTCGCGGCTTTCAACGACTGCCCCGTTGCAACTCCGCATGGTCGATGAGCCCTCCGCGGGAACGGTCAAGCTGCCAGCTTCGGCCGTGCAGATGCTGGTCCATATGCCTGAGGAAATGGCGCGAGGCAACGCGGTGACGCTGATTCCGATACACCCCGAACTCACTTCTGAACTCGCGCACAACGGACTCGCTCCGGCCCGGCCATCGGGCGAGTTCCTCGCCCGTTTGGGGCCGTGCCTGCCCGGCCTGTGCGCTACTCAGGAGGCGGCGGACCTGCTGAACAAATCTCGCCCTTCGTTGATTCAGGTTCTCGATGGGGGCAAGACCGAATATCGGCGCGTCGGTACGCACCGGCGTGTTCGACTCGAAGGGTTGATGGCCTATAAGCGGCGCTTGGATGCCGAACGGCGAGCGGTGCTCGCCGAACTTGCCGCCTACGATCAAGAACTGGGGCTGTAGGGCGCGGTGTTTGTGCAAACCACGCGCTTTTTTGAGGGCCTCGCTCCGGCCCGCCAATGGGCGCATCACTCGTTTATACTTTAGGACTGACGGCATGATTCAAAGCTACCGTGGCAGGGACACGGATCGTTTCGCACGGGGACTGCTTGTTCGCCAGCGGGAGGGGTTTCGGCCCCAGGCTGAACGGCGGCTGCGGATCCTCGATGCCGCGACGGGCTTACCGATCTGGCGGCATTGAATTCGAACCATTTGGAATCGACCAGCGAGAGCAGAATTCGGTCCGGGTCAACGGCCGCCGGCGTATCTGTTTCCGTTGGCTCGCAAACGGCGCCGGGCCGACAGATGTGGAGGTTGCGAGATGCGAATGGCGCGCACACCGACTCATCCAGGAGAGATTCTTGCCGAGGAGATTGAAGCGATTGGTCTAACTGCGAAGCGGCTTGCCGAACTCATTCAGGTTCCCCCCCAACAGGCTTTATCAGCTTTTGGCCGGGAAACGAAAAATAACCGCCGACATGGCGTTGCGGCTCGCCCAGTACTTCGGCATGTCCGCCGATTTCTGGATGAACTTGCAGAGTGCGTATGAGTTGGATTTGGCGCGGAGGGAGAACGGAAAGGCGATATTGCGACTGCCGTGCAGGGCTGCGTAGCGGGCGGGTGGCTGGTTGTTAGATCCAGTCGGCGCACAGGAGTTCGGTTTGGCGAGGGCGGCTTGCACGGCTTGGAGGAAGGCGATGTCGTCACGGAGTTCGGCGGCTTGGTCGCTGGCGGCGCAGAGGGCGAAGGCTTGGGAGAGATCGACGACTACATTTGATGAATCGCTCTTTGCCGTCGGCGTGGCCAGCTACTGGGACTATTGAATTGCCCGGAATCGCTCATCTCTACGGATTTGAACGAACTTGCATGCGTAGGAATCGTTGGAAATCGATGCGAGAGGGAGAGCGATTGACAACCTCCGCTATTCGATACTTCTTCGAAGACGACGAATTTTTGCAGGAGGTCGAGCAATCGGCGACGTTCGAAGACGCCTCGGATTGGGGCGTCCGAAGTCAAACGACACCGTGCCGTCGATACTGTACCGCCAAAGCGTTTCCCGGGGCAATCGACCGTACCGCGTTCCCGGGCTGTTTCAACCGAGAAGACTGTCCAACGTGCGACCCGGACCAGATCCGTTTCGGTTCAAGACGCGTCCATGAATCTCACGCCTCCGACGCACCGGCCTTCTGATCTTTCCGATCGGCTTGGCCCGTCGATTGGTTTTCGGGGGGGAGTGTCGAAACGTCCTGGTTCTTGCTTTTCATGGTTGCCGATGACCTTGGTCGAATCGGCTGCACCGCGCCGCGCAACATCGGAATCGATCGCGCTTCTTCAAGCGCCGACTACTCCGCACGCCCCAGCCGGCTTCGCCGAGGACATCCAGCGCGACCGCGAACATCTGCTCGTGACAATGACTTCGAATCGAATGAACAGCAGTTTCCAGCCCGCCTGGAAGAACCCAAGATCCTCTTCGCCTTGAGCATGGTGTTCTTATGCGGCGCCCTCGCCGGCGCGGTCGTTTATCGCCTGGCCTCCCAGCCGGTCTCGGCCAAGCAGGTCGCCGCGTCGTGGAAGCATTCGACCACGGAGCAGACGCTCGCGCGGTTGAAGAAGGAGCTCAGCCTCTCCTCCGAACAAGCCGGCGAGATCGAAACGGTGCTCGACGACTTCTCGATGTACTACCAGATGCTGTCGTCGCAGATGGACGAGGTGATGACCCAAAGTAAACAGCGCATCGATTCTGTCCTTAACGAAGAGCAGCGCAAGCGGTTTGCCCGTATTATGGCGGAGTTGAAGGAGAAGCGGCGCTAGGGGCTACCTCACGGCTTGGAGGTGCGATTACCTCAAACACCAGACCCTCATCCCTCATTGCAAGTAGACGTAGGTCGGCTCCATCGTCGACGAGCTTTCGCATTTGCCAATCGAGAGCGAAACCCTTCGAAGTGTATAGCATGAAGCGAGGGTGAGTTTGTACGAAGGTCGAATAGTCTTCGATTGAGCCTCGTAGCGGTGTCCAGCGCTTGAGGATCGGGTAACCGACTTCGAAGACGTCGGAACCTGTGTACTTCACCGCCAACTCCTTATCTCGAAGATAGACCAGTCGTTTCGCAAACCCGTCGTCCGCATAGTAGTCGAGCGGCAGAAACCAGATACCCGTTCCCACGACAAATGGCAGACTAGGTGAAATGCGATCGAGGCTAGCCGGAGCGCCGTCGAGATCCTTCGATAGGCGACTGCCGGACGGCCACGGCACGAAACCACCCAAGTACGAACCCATTAAGACCGCTGCCGCGGCCAGTGTTCGCAGGCCTGCATACTGCCGGTGGAACATGCCGAAAAGGCCCGTGACTCCGATTATCGCCAACAGACCATAACGGTCCATGAATACTCGGGTAACGAAGTAGGCGGTCGCCGCCGCGAAAAAAGGGACCAGGAGGAAACCCACAACGGCAACCAACTCAT
>VFZW01000410.1 GCA_016871055.1 Acidobacteriota bacterium | reverse complement strand
AGTTGTTTATGTATCCTTACTGGTGCGTCGAGAAGGGGTATGCGCGGTTCACCGGGCCGCGAGAGGACTCCGAGGCGTGGCGGGCGCGGGCGTTTGGCTGGATTAAAGTGATGAACGTCGACATCATCGCTTCGATGATCATCTACACCGTCGCGACGCTGGCGTTCTATCTGCTCGGCGCGGGCGTGCTGCACTCGCAGGGGCTGCTGCCGAAGGGCAACGAAATGATCGCGGTGTTGTCGAAGATGTACACCGAGACGCTAGGGCCGTGGGCACTCTATTTCTTTTACGCCGGGGCGATTGCGACGTTGTACGGTACGATTTTCGCGGCGACAGCCGCCAACTCGCGCGTCTACGCCGATATGGTCCAACTGCTCGGGGCTTATGACCGCGGCGATTATGCGACGCGGGTCATGTGGCGGAAGCGGTTCGTCGTCGGGCTGTGTCTGATTCCGGTGGCGCTGTACTTTCTGAAGGTCGATCCGAGCCGGATGGTGAAGATCGGCGGAATTGGCCAAGCGATGATGCTGCCTCTGATCGCAGGGGGTACGCTTTTTCTTCGCCGAAAACATTTACCTAAGTCAGTATTGCCCACAGCGTGGGAGACGATGGCCTTATGGGTTGCGTCACTTTTCACAATTTTTATGATGGGGTACTACACATTTCTCCTCGTTTGGGGGTAGTATAAAGCTAGGCGCAAACGCGTCGACGATTTGGTCGACCAATCCGCCCGCAGCGGACAGTGACGACCTGCCGGTGAGCATCATCCTCCGAGTGCTCACCGGCTTTCTAATTTTGGGCGGGTGAGGGTATAGAGCCAGGCGGGGGGGATGAGCGGCGCGATCCGGCTGGCGGGTGTCCATGCGAGGGCACGGCGGAGCAGTGCGCAGACGGCGCGCTGGCGGTCGAGCGCTTGAACGGCTTGCCCGTAGAAGTTCGCCGGCGATTCGTTGGCGGCGGCCATGCGCCCGGCCAGCGCTCCGGTCCAGAGGGCGATGGTCATTCCCGTTCCAGTGAAGGGATCGACGAATTGCAGGGCGTCACCGGTGAGGAACCGGGAGGGGTCGGCGGTGCGGTGATAGACGAGCGGACCGGTAGTGAGCCAATTCATCGAACGGCGTAGATTGGAAAGGCGGCCATTCAGCCGGCTGGTGAGGCGGTCTGGATCGAAGGCGACGTCTCGAAGCAGCGATTCGGAGGCCAGACCACAAACGTTGGTCAAGCCGTTTTCGACCGGGTTGACGCCGATGTATCCCTTGTCGAAGAAATAGAGCTCGACGGCGTCGGAAACGGGACCTGTGAAATGGGCTTTGAAGCCGAAGATGCGATCGCCATTCGATGGCTGCGTGCGGCCGTGTGCGAGGATGGCGCAATCAGCGGGCGCTCGTTCGGAGATGTGAACAGCGCCGCTTGCGAGCGCAGCACGCTTCAAAAGGCCGTCGAGCGCCAAGCGGCTGAGGCCGTAAGCGGGGGTTTCGAAACGGCTCTCGGCGGCGCGACCGCCAAAGATTAGCCGCATCCGGGACATGCGAGCGGGTCGCAGGCCTTCGAATTCGGCCCAGAGGCCGAGCGACGTCAGCACCGGTTCAATTTCCGGCGTGAGGAACTCGCCGCAGACTTTGTGTTTGGAGGTCCGGGCGGAATCGTAAATAACAACTTCGGCACCGGCTGCGCGCGCGGCGATGGCGGCGGCGCACCCGGCCAGTCCGGCTCCGGCGATTGCGATTCGTTTAGTTGCCACCGCCGGCGGGGATGGGTTCGGTCCGTTTGCTGAGCACCGACTTGAGGCCATCGACCGCGGCGCGGCTTTCGGGGAATTGATCGAGAGCGATGCGGAAGGCGCGCTCGGCTTGGCGGCGATCGCCCGAGCGCTGTGCGGCCAGGCCCCAGGCTTCGGCGATCGGGCGCGGGTAGATCGGAGGCTCATTGTAGCGAAGCGCGCGCTCGGCTTCGGACGCCGATTTCAAGCCTTTTAGGCCGCGCTTCGAGTCGCCCTTGGCGATTTTCAGGAACGAATCGGCTTCCATGAGCGCGACTTCGAACTCACGCGGCGGCGACTGCTTGACGATTTTGTCGAAGCCGAGCTGCACTTCGCGCATCAGGCCGATTTCGGCGGCGGCGGAGGCGGTGTCTTTCTTCGCCGAGAAAGCCAGCGACCGCGCCCAGTGGCGCCAGAACTTCTCGCGGGGCGTGGTTAACTCGGGGATCAGTTTGCCGGCGAGAATATCGTCCCAAAGCTCGGCCCAGATGAGCGTACGGACCATGGAGAAATAGCCTTGGCGATAGGCGGTGCGGTGGGCATCGGGCGTCTTCTTTTCCTTGTCGGTTTCGGGGAAGCCGAGGAGTTCCTTGGCGAAGTCGACGGCGCGATCGGCTTGGCCGCCGGCGGTAAGCGCGACAGTCAGAAAGTGCACGTTGTGACCGTGATGGCCATTGCCGTAATCTTTGTCCGCGGCCATGTACTTGCGCTCGAGATTGGCGGCGCTGATGAAAGAGTGCTGCGCCTCCTTGAGCCTTCCGGTCTGCGCGTAGATATGGCCGGGCATGTGGAGCGCGTGCGGGATGTTGGGCACCAGTTCGGCGTAGCGTTTGCAGCTATCCCAGGCGTCCTTGGCGAACGAAGAGCCTTCCCAACCATGGATGACGTAGTGATGGCCGCCCGGGTGTTCGGGGGCGTCCTTAACGACGGCGCGAAGGATTTCGACGGCTTCCATCGAACCGGGGCGCGGCTTCTTTTCGGGGAGGACGAAGCCGTCCATCAAATGCAGCGCCAGGTACGTGCGCGCTTCGAGTTCCTTGGGGTGCGCCGCGACGATTTTGCGAAGGCCGGCGATGTAGCCGGCGTCCTGATCCTTCGATTCGGGATTGCGGCGCGCCCAAATGGAATCGATGTAGAGCTTTTCGAGTGGCGTGGCCTTGCCGGCAAGTTCGAGGGCGCGCTTGGCGGCCGAAAGGGCGCGCTTGCCGTTGGGCGTGGAAGGTAAAGTGCCCGGGAGGTGTTTGTCGCGGACGAGTTGGAAGTGCGGGCGGAAGTCTCCGCTGGCGACCATGGCAACACCCCACCAAGGCATCGGGGCTTCGGGGTCGAGTTGCGCGGCTTGCAGGAAGCTGCGTTCGGCTTCGCGCGCCCAGAAAGAGTGCATCTGCGCGACGCCCTGCTCAAAAAACTTCTGTGCCTCTGGGCTCTTGGTCGATATGGGGAAGTGGATGTGTCCCTGGCCCTCCAGCAGCTTCGCTGGCAGAGGCGGAGCGCCTTCGCTGATAACGACGCAATGAGGGGCCGGTTGACTGAAGGCGAGGGCCGAGGCCAGCGACAGAAGGAAAGCGGTACGCATGGCTCTATGGTAGTTCAGGAATAGCCCGCATGGGTGATACTCTAGGAAGAATCTATGACTAAGACCAGTAATCTTGGCGAGTTGCAAGCGATCGCCAAAAGGGTCCGGCGCCACATCGTTGAAATGATCGGCGCGGCCAAATCCGGGCATCCGGGCGGTTCGTTGTCGGCCGTGGAGATTTTGACGACGCTGTATTTCGACGTGATGCGGCACGATCCGGCGAATCCGACGTGGGCCGAGCGGGACCGCTTCATACTTTCGAAGGGCCACGCGGCGCCGGTGTTGTATGGCGTTTTCGTGGAGGCCGGTTACACGCCGGCCGAGCCGCTGAACACGTTGCGGCGAATCGGATCGATTTACCAGGGCCATCCGGACCGGCGTTATATTCCGGCGCTCGAAGCGTCGACGGGATCGTTGGGCGTCGGACTTTCGCTCGGTCTCGGCATGGCGGAAGCGGCGCGGCTCGATAACTCGCCGACGAGGGTCTACGTGCTGTTGGGCGACGGCGAAATTCAAGAAGGCCAGATTTGGGAAGCGGCGATGTATGGCGCGTTCCACAAGGTCGATAACATCGTCGCCATCGTCGATTACAACAAGATTCAGTTGGACGGCTTCGTCAAAGACATCATGGAGCTGGAACCGCTGCCCGATAAGTGGCGCGGATTTGGTTGGAACGTGATCGAGGTCGACGGGCACGATATCCCTGCGTTGCAGAAGGCGTTCGCCGATGCCGCAGCCACTAAAGGCAAGCCGACGGTGATGATCGCGCATACAATCAAAGGCAAGGGCGTGTCGTTTATGGAGAACAATCCGAAGTTCCATGGCGTCGCTCCGACCAAAGAAGAATTGGAAAAGGCAGTCCAGGAGATCGGCGCATGAGCGTGAACACCAAGTTTGAATTGAAGCTGGGCGCGGCGACGCGCGAAGCGTTCGGCAAGGTGATCGTCGATTTGGGGAAGGCCGATCCCAACGTGGTGGTGTGCGACGCCGATCTGTCGAAATCGACTTTTACTCACCTGTTCGCAAAGGAGTTTCCGAACCGGTTCTTCTCCTGCGGCATCGCGGAGGCGAACATGGTTTCGATAGGCGCGGGTTTGGCTTCGAGCGGAAAGATCGCGTTTGTGTCGAGTTTTTCGGCGTTCGTGTTGAACAAGGGCTTTGAGCAGTTGCGCGTGAATTGCGCCTACGCGCAGGTGCCGCTCAAAGTTGTCGGCACGCACAGCGGCATTTCGATCGGTGAAGACGGGCCGTCGCAGATGTCGGTGGAAGACATTAGCCTGGCGTGTTCGCTGGCCGGTTTCACCGTGATCAGCCCGGCCGATGAAGTTTCGATGTCCGCGCTGGTGAAAGCCGCGGCTTATCACAACGGGCCGGTGTTCATTCGCGCGGGACGCGTGAAAGCGCCAATCGTGCACACCGCTGAGCAGAAGTTCGAAATCGGCAAAGCGATCCAGTTGATCGAAGGCAAGGATATGACCTTCATCGCGACCGGGTTGTTGGTGGCTGAGTGTATTCGGGCGTCCGACATTCTTGCCGGCGAAGGCATTTCGGCGGGCGTTATCGACATTCACACGATCAAGCCGATCGATCGCAATGCGATTGCGGCAGCGGCGAAGAATACGGGTTGTATCGTTGTCGCCGAGGAGCACTTTACAGATTCGGGCCTGGGCGTGAAGGTCGCGCAGGTGGTTTGCGAAACACATCCTTGCGTGATGGAATTTCACGGCATGGGGAACTACTACGCCGAGAGCGGAACGCCGGAAGAGGTCATGACGAAGTACAAGATGACCGGCGCCGATATCGCCGTCACGGCGCGCAAAGCGCTGGCCCGTAAGTAGGCCGTGCAGCGGCTGGCCGATCTCGTCATCCAACAGGAGCGCCGCGCTTCGCGCGCGGCGCGTCGTTTGCATGACGACGCCGGGCCGGCGCTGACGGGTATCGGCTTTCAGTTGAGCGCGCTGGGCCTGACGAAGGAACAGACTGCCGAAATTCGCGAGGCGCTCGAAGCCGCGATGACTGCGGTGCGCGAGGTCAGCAACGAACTGCACTCGAACTTTGTGGAGCGATCAGGCCTGGCGATGGCGGTGGAGCGGCTGGTCGACGCAGCGCGCTCGCGGACCGAAGGGAAAGTGACCTTAGACCGAAGTTCCCCCGCCGATAAGCAGTAGTTTTCACCGCAAGGTTCTCAGACAGCGTGGGTTGCGCGTTTTTTTTGCCTTGTTCTGTATACCCATGTAAATACTCGTATATGTATTTACACGTAGCGCCTATTGTTGCATACTGTTACCATGTACGTGGAAACCGTGCCGAACCGCTCCTCGCCTCCCGCGATTCTGCTCCGCACCGCTTTCCGCCAAGGCAAAAAGATCGTCAAGCGCACGCTCGCCAATCTTTC
>VFZW01000409.1 GCA_016871055.1 Acidobacteriota bacterium | reverse complement strand
ACTGCTTTTTTGCAGGGGCCGCCAACTGTCTCTAAACTTTTGTCTCACCGTAGGGGACAACCTCAAACTGTCTCTAAACTTTTGTCTCACCGTAGGGGACAACCTCAAACTGTCTCTAAACTTTTGTCTCACCGTAGGGGACAACCTCACCCAGATCCTCCCACTGCAACGACGCCCGCGCCGACTCCGGTTTCCGGTCGCCAAACTCATACGTCAAGTACTCGCGATACTCATGCTTGGCGGGCTTCAACTTCACACGCAACGCATCGAGTTCCGGGTCGGAGAAAAAGCTCCCCCACGATGTCGAGTCCTTCGACAAAATCAACGTCCACTCGTCACGCTCGACGATAAAATGCAAACCATACCGGCCGGCGGCAAGCGGCTTGCCCTCGACAAGCACCGGATTCGAAACCGACAGGACTGTGTTCTCGTTCGCCCCCGCGCGCCACGGTCCTTCCTTTCGAGGACCGAAGCCGAGGTTTGTCATCCCATACGGCACGAGCCCGCCCCAGATCTTCCCGCGCCGGTCGACGATTTGCGAACTACCCGGACCAGCGGGACCATGCACCGCGGGGCTGGAATAATCGATCGTGACTTTGACGGGCCCGATGAACTGCGTCACCGAAGCCTTCTGGTTGTTGCCGCTCGGAGGCAGCGTCAAACCGGGAAACTGTGCGAAAACGGCTGCAGCCGGTAGGAGCACCGCAAGACGGATGAGGGATGTCATATACCCATAGAATCGCACCGCCGCGAAGAATGCGCCCTACCAGTGGCCAGGCGCGAGAAATTCGGGGCGAGGAACCCAATGGCCCGCCGCAGGCCGCGCGGCTTCCATACAGAGGCGCGACCGCAAGGAAGCGTACCCTCCCCAACCGGCACCCCTGACTTTCAACAGAGCGATATACTAAGACTTGCCTTTGACGATTCTCGCCACCATTGTCGCCTAGCTAAGTAAGCGGCCCCTGCAGCACGGCCGTGCCCTGGAAGTTCCGCCATGGGTATCGGGCCTTGGATTGTCTTCTCGCGGAAAGAAAAGGCAACGTTGAAATGTCACTCCTCAACTGGGGTTGGACTTCGTTTTGGGCGGAGCGCTTCCAAGCTTCCGCTCCGACTGGACTATTGCCCGCGCGCATCGTCGGTGTTTCGCGCGGTGAGTTTGCGTTAGAAATCGAGACCGGCCGCACCCGCGCCGAACTCTCCGGGCGTCTCGAATACGCGGCGGCATCAGCCGTCGAACTGCCCGCCGTCGGCGATTGGGTCGCGGTCACTCCCACCGATCCCGCTTTGATCGTCGCCATCGTCGAACGCCGCTCTCTCTTCGCCCGCGCCATCGAAAACGGCGATCGCCAACCACTCGCGGCGAACGTCGATATCGCCTTTCTCGTCTGCGGCCTCGACGGTGATTTCAACATAAGAAGAGTCGAACGCTACCTGGTCCTCGCTCGCGAAGCCGGCGTCGATCCCATAATCGTCCTCAACAAACGCGACGTCTGCGCCGATCCGGCAGCCGCGCTGCAAGCGGTCGCCAGTCTCGCCCCAGCGGTGTTAGTCTCGGCGCTCCAAGACGACATCCCTGCCCTACTCGGACGCTTCGTCGAGCAAGGCCAAACCGCCGCGCTCCTCGGCTCCAGCGGCGTCGGCAAATCGACGTTGGTCAACGCGCTCCTCGGCAACACGGTGCAAGAGACGTTCGCCGTTCGCGAAGACGACGCGCGCGGCCGCCACACAACAACAAGCCGCGCCCTCTTCCGCATGCCCGGCGATTGGTTGCTCGTCGACATGCCCGGCCTCCGCGCCGTCGGCATCGGTGGATCGTCAACAGCCGTCGACGACGCGTTCGAAGACATAACCGAACTCGCGACCCAGTGCCGCTTCCACAACTGCACCCACTCCGGCGAACCCGACTGCGCCGTCACCGCGAACCTCCATCCAAGACGCCTCGAAAGTTACCACAAACTCCAGCGCGAAGCCGCCTATCAACACAGGAAAGAAGACGCCACCGCCGCCCGCGCGCAGAAGGAAAAGTGGAAGGCCATCCATCGCGCCCACAACAAGCACGTCGACAAACGCACCTAAACGGCTTTCTTCGGCGCACCGAAGCGTAGCCAGAGGTAGTACGCTGGGACTCCCGCCGCTAAAATACCAACCCCGGTCAACGCCGCCGCGGGCGAGGACAAGAATGAGAACACTGCCACGCCCCCGGCTGCGATCAAGAAAATAATCGGCGTTACCGGGTACCCGAACATTCGATAGGGGCGCACAGCGTCGGGCTGTCGTTGTCGACGGACCATCAGTCCCGCAACCGTCACTCCATAAAGGACCCAAAAGGAAAATGTCGCGTACGAGATGAGTTGAATGTACGACCCGGTCAATGCGAGAACGGCGGACCAGAAGCCCGTGCCAAGCAGAGCGTTGTGGGGTGTTTCGAACACCGGGTGGATTTTCCCGAATGATTGAAAAAAGAGACCGTCGCGAGCCTGCGCATAGTATAGGCGTGAGGCCGACATGATTGTGCTGTTCGTTGCCGCCAGCGTGCTGACCAGAATAGTCAGTGCTACAAACGCGGAGCCCGCTGCGCCCATGGTGCGGACGGCCGTAGCTTCCGCCACTCGCTGAGTGCCGGCTATTTCGGAGATAGTCAATGTCCGGAAGTACGCGGCGTTCGTAAGAAGGTAGACCACAATCACCACCGAAACACCGAGCATGATCGCTCGCGGCAAGTTGCGCTCCGGGTCCTTAATTTCCCCACCTACCATCCCGACGGCAAACCATCCGTTATAGGAAAAGATGCATACAATCAGAGCTGCACCGAGTTGAGCCGCCGAAATGTCGTTCGTGGAGGCGGTCTGCGGCGGTAGCGCCGGAGCCCGGCCGAAGTAGCTACTAAGCACCATCACCGCAAGCCCGAGCACCTTGAGCGCCGTGAAGATGTTCTGCACCCCGGCGCCAAGTCGAACACCGCAATAGTTCACCAGAGTGAGGATTAGAATTAAGGCCGCCGCCACAACCCGGGAACCGGAGGCTGGCATCGGCACGAATTGTGTAAAGTAGGCCGCAAATCCCGCCGCAACCGCGGCTGTAGCTCCGGATCGGGCAACTAGGAAAAGGGACCAGCCGCAAAGGAATCCTGTTAGCGGTCCCCATGCTTCTCGCATATACACGTACTGCCCGCCAGAAGCCGGCAACATCGCACCGAGTTCGGCATACGCAAGTGCACCGAGCATCGATACCAACCCCGCAATCAGCCAGATCGCCAGCGTGAGTTCCACCGAAGAGACATTTTGTGCGATTGTACTCGGCACCAGAAATATCGCCGAACCGATCATCGTGCCCACCACAATATTGGTCGAGTCGAGCAGCCCTAATCTGCGCGGCAACTCAACGGGCGGCGCGGTAGGTGTTTGGCTGTCCATGGCTTGTGTGACTATATCAAGACGTCGCAAATCGATGCACCGGTTGGGCGGCACAGAACTGCCAATAATAAACTCATGCTTCACTACCAAGTGGCATACCACCTCCCAAAAGCCGGCGAACGCATGGTCATCGCCGAGGTTCTGGACTTTCCAGGCGTGTTGAGCCAAGGCTTCGATCTCGCCGATGCCCGCCAAATGATCGCTAGCGCGCTCGAGGAAATGGCGCAACTCTATTTAGAACAAGGCCGCGCGCTGCCGGTACCCGGAACGGTCTCCGTCGAGGACGCTTCCGCGGACCTAATCGAGCGCATGCCGCTTTCCGTATAAACCAGTGCCGCCGCCCAGAAAACGGACCCCTTGCCAAAGTGTGCCATATTTGACACACTAGAGCCGTGGTCGACCGCTCCAAGAAACTCGCGGCGTTCTTCTTCGAAAACGCTGGCGGCCACCAGCCTGTTCGGGACTGGATATTGAGACTCACAATCGAAGATCGGAAACTCGTCGGCCGCGATATTCAAAAGGTCGAATTCGGCTGGCCGATTGGATTGCCATACTGCCGGAGCCTCGGCGGCGGTCTGTGGGAAGTCCGAAGCGATCTAACCGATGGAAAAATCGGGCGCGTAATTTTCTGCGTGGCGCGTAATCGAATGGTGCTCCTGCACGGCTTCATCAAGAAGACCCAGAAGACTCCGCCACGGGATTTGCAACTCGCGCTCAAGCGCATGAAAGAGGTAGAGTGATGGTAACCAAGAAAAAAGGAAAAGTGGGTTCTTCATTCGACGAATTTCTCGCCGAACAAGGCATCCTCCAAGAATGTGAAGAAAAGGCGATTAAGCAAATCCTCGCCGATCAGATCAAGGCGGCGATGCAAAAAGACCGCTTAACGAAAGCAGCCATGGCCGCCCGCATGCACACCAGCCGCCGCGCACTCGACCGGCTGCTGGATCCCACCAATGCCGGAGTCACGCTCCACACCTTGCAACGCGCCGCCGTCGCCGTGGGACGTCAGCTTCGATTGGAACTGGTATAGCCACGCCGCAACGCTAAGATAAGGAAAATGCCCTTCCCCATCGAACGCCCGCGCCGTCTCCGCGCCACCCCCGCCATGCGGAGCCTGGTGAGAGAGACCCACCTCCAACCCTCCAACTTCATCCTCCCCCTGTTCGTCGTCGAAGGCGAAGGCATCCGCAAGCCCATCAACTCCATGCCCGGCAACGCGCAGCTCTCGATTGACGAACTCGTCAAGGAAGCCGAAGACGCCCGCGCCCACGGCATCGGCGGCGTCATCCTCTTCGGCATCCCCGCTGAAAAGGACGACGAAGCCACCGGCAACTACGACCCCGACGGCATCGTCCAACGCGCCTGCCGCGCCATCAAGCGCGAAGTGAAGGATCTCCTCGTCGTCACTGACGTCTGCAACTGCGAATACACCAGCCACGGCCACTGCGGCAAAATCGTCGGCGACGATGTCGACAACGACATTACACTCGGGTGGCTAGCCAAAGCCGCCGTCACACACGCCCAGGCCGGCGCCGACATCGTCGCACCCAGCGACATGATGGACGGCCGCGTCGCCGCCATCCGCGAAGCACTCGACCAAGCCGGCTTCGAAAAAACGCCCATCATGAGCTACGCCGCCAAGTACGCATCGAGCTTCTACGGCCCCTTCCGCGAAGCCGCCGAATCCACGCCGCAATTCGGTGACCGTCGCAGCTATCAGATGGACCCCGCCAACGCCCGCGAAGCCCTCAAGGAAATGGAGCTCGATCTCGCCGAAGGCGCCGACATGCTCATGGTCAAACCGGCCATGCCCTACCTCGACATCATCAAGGCAGCGCACGAAAACTTCGACGTCCCCATCGCGGCTTATCAAGTCTCCGGCGAGTTCTCGATGATCCACGCCGCCGCCCGCAACGGCTGGATCGACCTCGACCGCGCCATGATGGAATCGCTTACGTCAATCAAACGCGCCGGCGCGCAGATCATCCTCACCTACTTCGCCAAAGCAGCCGCGCGCCAAATATCTGGCCTCTAACGGACCACTCTTCCGGCCACCGACCTACCGCCCCCCAAACTACTCTTCCGAGCCACGACCGCAACGGATCGCACCTTCCCCAACCGATACTCCTGCCTTTCCCCGGAGGCGAACTTCCCCGCCACCACCAACCACTTCAAATCCCTCTACGAATCGCGTGTTTGTCTTTGCTCATCCGCGCAGCGAATCGCCCACAGACGCCGCTCGCGATTCATTCGGTTGTTCGTCGTTTGGACTGCCTGAGTCGCGCTGCTGGCATTTCCAGTTCGAATCCACGACGGCAAGCCAAAACCCAACCCATTGAAATCATTGGACCGAGAGGCCCGCCGAAAAG
>VFZW01000408.1 GCA_016871055.1 Acidobacteriota bacterium | reverse complement strand
CCGGCTTACGCCATTGCGCCAGCAACTGGTCTTGATCGCCAGAATCGCCATCGAGAACGCCTCGCCCGGATCGGACGGATTACGCCGGCCCAACGACAACAACTGATCGATCGAAAAACCCGTGCGACTGCAATAGTTGTGGAAGTAGTGGTGCATCAGCCCGGCGTCGAACAGGTCGATGCCAGCCGGCACCGGCGTGTGCGTCGTGAAGACGTTGTTCGACCGGCACGTTTCCAGCGCTTCGTCGAACGACAGCCCGTGATTCGCCATCAGTATCCGAATCCGCTCCAGCGCGAGAAACGCCGAATGTCCCTCGTTCATGTGGTAAACGGTCGGGTTGTAACCCATTTCGCGCAGCGCGCGCAGTCCGCCGATTCCGAGCACGATCTCCTGCCGGATGCGCATGTTCGAATCACCGCCGTAAAGCTGATCGGTAATGTTCTTCGCTTCGGCACTCTCGTTCTGCGGAATGTTGGTATCAAGCAGATACAGCTTCACGCGGCCGACCTGAATCAGCCACACTTTCGCGAACACATCACCGCCCGGCATCGGACATTCGACGATCAACTCGCGCCCGTCGCCCGTTTTCACCGGCTGCATCGGCAGCGTGTAGAAGTCGTTATCGGGAGAGCGCTCAATCTGCCATCCATCCGGATTCAACGATTGCCGGAAGTAGCCTTTCTGATAAAGCAGGCCGACGCCGATCAGCGGCAGCGCCAGGTCCGACGCGCCTTTCATGTGATCGCCCGAGAGAACGCCAAGGCCGCCCGAATAAACCGGGAGACACTCCGCCAATCCGTACTCCATCGAAAAGTACGCAATCAACTTCTGGTCGGTCGGCGCCGCCGTGGCCATGTAGGCGTCGAACTTCTCGCAGCTTCGGCGATACATCGTCACGAAGCGTGGATCGCTCGCCGCCTTTTCGAGCGTGGCCTGCGACACCTGCCCCAACATGCTCACCGGGTTGTGAAACGAAGCCCGCCATTCCAACGGGTCGAGCCGGCGGAACATACTGCGGATCTCACGATCCCAGACCCAAAGCAGGTTGTGGGCAAGTTCGGAAAGGCGGCTCAAAGCGGCGGGGAGTGCTGGTTGGACGAGAAATTCTCGTTGCGGACGAATCTGAAACGGCATTGTACTGAAGAGAACCTTAGGGTAGCATCCGGAAGGTTTCGGGCGCTGTTAGACTGAAGTACTGGCAGGCCTATTTGAACCGCAAACAGCTCGGATTACTCGTATTTGCAGCGGCGGCGTGGGCGGGGCCGGGGCGGATCGTATCGACGACGCCGTCGATTACGGAGATCCTGTTCGCCCTCGAAGCGGGCGACCGCGTGGTCGGCGTCACTACATTTTGCTATTTTCCGCCGGAAACCGCGCGTATCGCCAAGATCGGTTCCTACACGCAGCTGAACCTGGAAGCCATCGTAGCCGCGCGGCCCGATCTGGTGTTCGTCGAGAAAAGCCCTCTCGGCTTCACCGAACGCCTGCGCGCCATGGGCCTGCGCGTCGAGGAGGTCAATGCGCAAAGCGCCCACGCACTCCCAGAAGCGATTCGCGCCATCGCGCGCGCCATCGGCGTCTCCGGCGAACCACTCATCGCGAAAATTCAGACAGGCCTGGATGGCGTGCGCCGCTCCGTCCGCGGACGCAAGCGCGTCATGTTCGTAGTCGGCCGCAGCCCCGGTTCGCTCGACGGCCTAATGGTCGCCGGCCCCCAGTCCTACCTCGACGAAATTCTCTCCATCGCGGGCGGCGAAAACGTCTTCGCCTCGGCCAAGTCGTCCTACCCCCGCGTCTCTCTCGAAGAGGTTTTCGCGCGCAGGCCGGAGGTGATCATCGACATGGGGGAAATGGCCGACACGGTCGGCGTCACCGAGGACCGCAAGCGCGCCGTCGTTGCACTCTGGAAGAAATACCCCGTCGTCAAAGCGCGCGTCTTCGCCGTAGCCGAAGACTATCTCGTCGTTCCCGGCCCGCGCGTCGTCGATGCCGCCAAAGCCTTCGCCCGGATGCTGCATGATTGATCTGCGCGGCGTGCGATGCGGCTACGGCGCGCGGGAAGTGCTGCGCGGTTTGGACTGCCGTTTCGCCGCGGGCGAATTCGTTTCGATCGCCGGCCCAAACGGCGCGGGCAAGTCGACGCTCTTATCTTTGATCGCCGGCCTCCGTGACGCCTTCACCGGCGAGTGCCTGATAGCCGAAAAGCCGCTCGCCTCCTGGCCCCGCCGCGAGTTCGCCCGCATCGTCTCCTTCGTCCCCCAGTCGGTGCGCATTGAATTCCCCTTTACCGCCCGCGAGGTCGTCCTCATGGGCCGCGCGCCGCACACAGGTTGGGCAGGCGAATCGCCCGACGATGCAAAGCACGTCGACGACGCCATGCAGCGAACCGACTCGTTCGAATTCGCCCAGCGCGATTTCCGTTCGCTCAGCGGTGGTGAGAAACAACGCGTTCTCCTTGCCGCCGCGTTCGCACAATCCGGAAAAATCTTGATCCTCGACGAACCCGCGACGTTCCTCGACATCGAGCACCAGCGCCTTATCTACCGCCTGCTCCGCGACCTCGCGGCGTCGGGCGTACTCGTCCTGGCCGCCACCCACGATCTCAATCTCGCCGCTGCCTACTCCTCGCGCGTGCTGCTTCTCAAAGACGGCGTCATCGCGGGCGACGGCGCGCCATCCAGCGTCTTTTCGGCGCAACTTTTGCAAGACGTCTTCCACGTGCCCGCCGTGATCGAACAACGCGACGGCCGAACCTGGGTGCGCCATGTGGACTAGAATCGCCACTAGCTTTTTCGCTATGCTCGCCGCGATCGCCCTGGCCCCGCTCATCGGCTCTTCAGCGCTTTCGATCGGCGACGTACTCAACCAGGATCCAGTCGCCAAGTCGATCTTCTGGGAAGTCCGAGCGCCCCGCGTGCTGCTCTCCGCCATCGCCGGCGGCGGCCTCGCCGTCGCCGGCCTGCTCTTTCAAGCTCTCCTGCGCGACGCCCTTGCAACGCCCTACACGCTCGGCATCTCAAGCGGATCGTCGCTCGGCGCCGTCATGGCTATCTGTTTCGGCTGGGGCGCCGTGTGGCCCTTCGCGCTTGCCGGCGGGATCGCGGCGCTCTTCGTTGTACTCGGCATCGCGCAAAAAGCGCGGCGCATGTCGTCGTTCGCGCTGCTGCTCGCCGGCGTCACCGTCAACAGCATGGCGATGGCGCTAATCCTCTTCCTGCAATCGGCGACCACCATGGGACAATCGCTCACCGTCGTGCGCTGGCTCATGGGCTCGATCGAGGTCGTCGATGCCCGAGCGCTCGGACTGCTTGCCGCCGTTGTCATCCCGCTAACGGTGCTCCTGTTATGGCGCGCCGCCGACTGGAACCTCCTCGCGGTCGGCGAAGACTGGGCTGCCGCGCGCGGAGTCTCCGTCGAGCGCACGCAGTTAATCGGCTACCTCGCCGGCAGCGTGCTGACCGCGTCCATCACCACTCTAACCGGTCCGATCGGCTTCGTCGGCCTGATCGTCCCACACGCGCTACGCCTCTGGCTCGGCGCCGATCACCGTGTCCTGCTGCCGTGTTCGTTATTCGGCGGCGCGGCGTTCCTGGTCGCCTGCGACGCTGTCGCACGCGTGATGATGGCCCCGGCCGACGTTCCCGTCGGCGTCGTCACCGCGCTCGCCGGCGGACCATTCTTCATCTGGCTTCTGCGCAGCCGCCAGCCTTAACCCAGCGCCGCTTGCAGGTCGGTCACTTTCGGGTCGGGCATTTCCAAGGGCGCCCGCCGCTCCACCACCACCATGGCTTCGACAACGACCATACAGGTTACAATAGCGTTTTGGTCTACAAGCTCGTCTGGGAAAACTTAAAGCACCGGCCCGTGCGGACATTGCTGAGCGCTCTCGCGATCGGGCTGGGCGTAACGATGATGTTGACGCTCGTCGGCGTCGGCGAAGGTATGGCGCGCGATCAACAACTCCGCACGCGCGGCGTCGGCGCGGACATCATCATCCGCCCCGCCGGATCCAGCGTCATGAGCGTCACCGCGCCAAGCATCAACGAAAAGTTGATCGCTTGGGTCGCCGAACAGAAACACGTCACGCTCGCCACCGGCGTCGCCGTCCAGGGACTAGGCGGCTTCAACACCGTTCACGGCGTCGACTACCGTTCGCTCAACCAGATGACCGGCGGTTTCACCTACGTCGAAGGCGGCGCGTTCGCCGAGGACCGCCAGGAAGTTATCATCGACGACTACTACGCACAGGAAAAGAAACTCCGCGTCGGCTCGACGGTCAAGATCCTCAACAAAGACTGGCTTGTTGCCGGGGTGTTCCGCAGCGGCAAGCTCACCCGCATGATGCTGCCGTTGAAAACCCTCCAGGACCTCACCGCCAACAACGGCAAAGTGTCGATCATCTACGTCAAGCTCGACGACCCTTCGCACACCGAAGCCGTCATCGCCGAACTGAAGAAAACTCTTCCCGACTATCCGATCTACTCCATGGCCGATCTCGTCTCGCAATTCGCCGTCAATAACGTCCCGGAGTTGCGCATGTTTATTCGCCTTGTTGCCGGCCTCTCCGTAATGTTCGGATTCCTCATCGTGTTCCTGTCGATGTACATGGCGATTCTCGAACGCACGCGAGAAATCGGCATCCTCAAGGCGCTCGGCGCCGGCTCCGGTTACATCCTCGGCATACTCGTCCGCGAGACGTTGTTCCTGGCAATATTCGGCAGCCTGGTTGGAATCTCCATGAGCTACGGAACGCGCTGGTTGATTTCCGTCTTCATTCCCGCATCGTTTCCGCAGGCCATCGTGTATGCATGGTGGCCGATCGCAACCGGCGTCACCATCGGCGGTGCGCTGCTCGGTGTGCTTTATCCGGCCATGAAAGCCGCCCGCCAGGACGCGCTGGAGTCTCTGTCTTATGACTGATGCCATCATCGAAATCACCGGACTGAAGAAGACCTTCCGATCCGGCGACGTCGATGTCCACGCTCTCCGCGGCGTCGATCTGACCGTAAAGCGCGGCGAATTTCTCGCCGTCATCGGCCCGTCCGGTTCGGGCAAGTCGACGTTGTTCCATATCCTCGGCGGCCTGACGCCCTCCACCGATGGCCGCATTGTCATCGACGGCAAGGACATGTCGCACCTCAGCGACGGCGAACGCACCGCGCTGCGCAAACACGTCGTCGGCTTCGTGTTTCAGAAGTACAATCTGCTGCCCACGCTCACCGTCGGTGGCAATATCGAAATCGCGCGCGACATCGCCCACCGCACCGGCCCCTTCGACGAACAGTTCCTAGAAGTGCTGCGCCTCCTGGGTCTCGACAAAAAGCTCGACCGTAAACCGCGCCAACTCAGCGGCGGCGAGCAACAGCGCGTCGCCATCGCCCGCGCCATCGTCAATCATCCCGCCATCCTCCTCGCCGACGAGCCCACCGGCAACCTCGACACGGAAAATTCGAACGCCGTGCTCGATGTCCTTCGCGGCCTGAACAAGAAGATCGGCCAGACGATCCTCATGATCACCCACAATCCAGAAGCCGCCGCCTTCGCCGACCGCATCGTTAAAATGCGCGACGGCCATCTGGAGTAACACCTCGCGAACCTACCGCTATCACTTCAGCAGCCGCGAAACGATCGAAGCCTGCTTCGACAATTCCCGCAAGCAAGCGAGGATTCACATCGCCTTTGGATCTAGATTCTAGAATCGAAGATTCTAAATCAGAGTACTGCATGAGGTTGTCCCCTACGGTGAGACAAAAGTTTAGAGACAGTTGGCGGCCCCTGCAAAAAAGCAGTGGACAGCTAGTTTTAG
>VFZW01000407.1 GCA_016871055.1 Acidobacteriota bacterium | reverse complement strand
CAGCTTTGTGAACGTTTCCATCGGTCGCCAGTCTCCTGTTCTCGTCTTGACAACAAGATCATCCGACAGACGACCGATGGTTTCAACATTTCAAATGTGTTTGGCTAGGTTTTACTTCTTCGGGTACGGGCTTCCAGGTGGCGGCGGGCGACCGATTGTCGAACGCATTGCTCGGCAATGTGACATCGACCTCCGATCCCACCGGCAAGACGCTGGCAAATACCGGAACCGGCGGCTCGGCGACCGCTGCGGCGGCTACTACCTTCGGCGCCTCAGGCGCTGGCACCGTAACGGTTCGTTTCCAGGGCGCGGGTCTGGCGAGCCCGGTCGACATCTCGCTCGCGGTTATTGCCGGCACGACGATCGAAGCGGCTTTGACCAGTCTGACTTCGGCGGTTGCGGCCAACAGTTCTTTACAAGCGGCGGGCATCACGGCGACCACGGCCGCGGCCGGCTCAGCGCTCGTGTTCACCTCCAACCGCGGCGAGCGCTTCGAAGTGCAGGCTTCCGGCGACCTCAACAATCGCCTCGGGCTGGGCAGTTTCCGCAGTTCCGGCGGCGCTTCGGGCACCTTCGACTACAGCGTGGTTACCAGCAGCGGCGCGACGTATGCGGCGGCTGCGCAAACGCTGGAGTTCTCGGTCGGCGGCGGCGACCCAAGCGGCGGCGCTAACGGGACTCAACGCCGCATTCGCGGCGAACGCTACACTGGCGGCAGCGGGTTTAGTTGCGACGGCCAATGGCGGAGAAATCGATATCACCAGTTCGAACGGCACCAAATTCCGGCTCAATACAGTTGGCGCGGCGAACGTGTTCGGCTTTAACTCCGCAGTCGCTACCGGCGTCGCCGACGTGGCCGAAACGCAGGCCGGCAACACCGACATCAACTTCTTCGCGGCCGGTGGATCACAGCAAACATCACTGCTTAGTTTCTCGGCGATCCGCGGCGGAGGCGACGATCAGACGATCACCGTCTTGGCCAACGACACCAACGGCGCGGAGCACTCGCTTGCCGTCGTGCTGCGCAACGACAGCACGGTTCGCAATGCGGGAACCGTCGACGAGGCCATTGACGCCATCAACACCGCCTTGCAGCAATCCAACGACACGACGTTGCAAAAGATCGTCGCCGTCAAAGACAAAGCGAGCTCCGGCGGTGCGGAAGGAATCCGATTCATCTCGACGCTCCAGAACTTCCGCGTTTCCATCGGCACCAACGAAGGCGCCACCGGCGTTGGAGGCCAAGGCACGGTCGTCACGGCTGCGACGACCGGCACGGGTTCGACGTCCGATATTACGACGCAAGCCGGCGCCGAGAAGGCAGTCAACGCCCTCGCCGATGCGGTCAATTCGCTCGGTAACGCGCAAGCCGTCGTCGGCCGCGGTCAGAACCAGTTCACCTTCGCCGTGAACCTGGCTCAATCGCAGTTGACCAACCTCGCCGCTTCGGAGTCGCGTATTCGTGACGCCGACCCGGCCGAAGAGGCCGCGTCGCTGACGCGCGCCCAGATCCTGTTGCAGGCCGGTATCTCGGCCCTCGCTCAGGCTAACTCGTCGCCGCAACAGGTGCTCGCACTACTCCGTGGTTAATCCGAAGCTGGACTAACCAACGATCGAAACTAACAACCCGGGGACTAGCTTCGCGAAGGCCCCGGGTTTTTCTTGTCTGTTGACCGGACTAATCTGACCTTCAGTCCCCGCAACGGTGCGCCGATTGATCCTACAGATGGCAAAGCCGCCGCCAACATTCGATTTCGCTCAATCGCTGCACAGGCGGGGGATGCTCCGTGACGCCGAAACGCAGTACGTGCGGCTTCTGGACGCCAATCCAGCGGATTCAAATTGTCTGCACTTTCTCGGGCTGCTGCTCGCCGAGACAGGGCGGCCCGATGCGGCTGCCCAACTGTTGCGCATGGCGATCGCTATCGAAGGGCCGCGTGCCTATTTGTGTCTCAATCTGGGGGTTGTCCTCGAACGACAGGGCGATACGGAATCCGCTCTGGCTTGTTACAGGCAGGCCCTTTCCGAAGACGAAGATGACCGTGAACTTTGGGAGAAGCGCGCGGCGATACACACTGCGCTCGGCCGGCACGGAGATTCCGCGTTCTGCTGGCATCGCGCGGTGGAACTCACCAAGCCGGGCGATCGGCGCGAAGCGGCGCTACGGGCGCATTGGGCGGACGCGCTCGTCCTGCGAGGGTAGCGCGGAGAGGCGCTGGTACAGTACGATCGCGTCCTGGCGATCGACCCGCGAAACGTCGAGGCCACGTTTCATCGTGGTGTCGCGCTCACGCAGTTGGACAGGGCTGGCGAGGCGTTAGAAGCCTTTCAAAACACACTGGCGCGAGAGCCGAATCACGCTCGCGCGGCGAACAACATCGGCATCCTGCTTCAATTGCGCAAACAGTATACTGACGCGATTGCCTCCTACCGGATGGCGGTTGCTTCCGACCCAAATTACTCGGCCGCGCTGTACAATCTCGGCACCGCGCTGCACGAGTCCGGTGAAGCGGCAGAGGCCGTAAACACGTTTCGCGCACTTCTGAAAAAGGAGCCGAACCACGCCGCGGCGTGGACGAACCTCGGCAACGCCTGGTTGGCGCATAACGATATCGCGGCCGCCAACGCGTGTTACCTGGAGACGCTCCGTCTGGCGCCAGACGAGCCCGCGGCGGAATGGAACCTCGGGATCGCGGCGTTGCTTGCCGGCGAATTTTCCGATGGGTGGGCGGGTTACGAACGGCGGTTTGATGTCAAGGGCGCGACTCCACGCCGAGCATTTTCCCAGCCAGTATGGCGCGGGGAGTCATTGGAAGGCCGGTCGTTGCTTTTGCACGCCGAGCAGGGACTCGGCGATACGATTCAATTCGTCCGCTATGCGCCAGAGTTCGCCAAACGCGGCGCCAAGGTAATCGTCGAATGCCAGTTCGGGCTGATCTCGCTGCTGCGCAGTTTGCCTGGAGTTTCCGAATGGGTTGCCGCGCCGGCCCCCGAGCCCGGCCGATCAGGCCCGCAGCCGATCGATCACCTGCCGGCTACCGACTTTCAACTCCCATTCTTGAGCGCGCCGCATGTCGCACAGACCACGCTCGACACGATTCCGTCGGCGGAGGGATATTTGCACGCGCCTTCGGCAGCGGTGCAGCGATGTTCGGAGTGGCTGGGCCCGCGCCGAGATGCGATCCGAGCGGGGCTGGTGTGGGCGGGCAACCCCAATCACAAGAACGACCGGAACCGGTCGATCCCCGTACCGCATTTGGAGGGGTTGGGGTCCGCCGTGGGTGTCGAGTGGGTCAATCTGCAAAAGGGTGATGCGCCGCCCGAGTCGATGGCGATGCGCGATGCTGCAGCGGTGCTGGCCGACTTCGCCGATACGGCCGGGCTGATCGCCAATCTCGATCTCGTCGTAAGCGTCGATACCTCTGTAGCTCATTTGGCTGGAGCGCTCGGAAAACCGGTCTGGGTGCTGCTTCCATTTGCACCCGACTGGCGCTGGATGCTGGATCGCGAAGACTCGCCTTGGTACCGCAGCGCCCGGTTGTTCCGGCAGCGCGGCCCCGGCGCATGGCCGGATCTGCTTCGGGAGGTCGCAGCCGAACTTGGGAGGTTCAAACTCTAGGCATAATAGAAGCTTGGCCAACGAACCGATCTTAATGAACGACTTTCGCCGCCAGTGGGCGGACGCCCGGGCCGACGTGCTCCGGGCCGTTGAGACGGTAGGCGCGAGTGGCTGGTTCGTCCTCGGCCAGCAGGTGCTCGACTTTGAAGCGAAGCTTGCGCGTTGCTGGGGGGCGACCGAGGCCATCGGGACTGCTAGCGGACTCGATGCGATCGAAATCGCGTTAAAAGCCTGCGGCGTCGAGCGAGGCGACAGGGTATTGACAACTCCGATGTCGGCGTTTGCGACAACGATGGCGATCATTCGACTCGGAGCGATTCCGGTGTTTTGCGATACCGATTCAAACGGCCTCATCGACTTCCACGAAGCCAGCGATGCGCTGCGGACCTTCCCCGAGATCCGCTACTTTTTGCCGGTTCATCTTTATGGGATTCCTCTCGATACGCGGCGGCTGCGAGAGTTGATCGACGAGTTCGCGCTGACTTGCGTTGAAGACTGCTCCCAGTCGATTCTGGCCGCATCGCTGATCGGGCACGCCGCGGCAACAAGTTTCTATCCAACGAAGAATCTCGGCGCCATGGGCGACGCCGGAGCCACGCTCACAAACGACGCCGAGCTGGCCGCGCGAATACGGCGGCTCCGGGACTACGGTCAGTCCGCCAAGTATGTTCACGCTGAAATCGGCTGGAACAGCCGGCTCGATGAACTGCACGCGGCGATCCTGGGCGCGGCATTTCTTCCCCGGCTGGCTGGCTGGACCGAACGGAGGAGAACGATCGCCTCGCGATACCGCGCCGCCTGGAGACGGGACGATATTGGAATCGCCGAAGCTGTTCCCGAAAACGCCTGCTGGCACCTGTTCCCAGTGTTCACTCCGCACAAGGCTTCGCTGCTTGCCCATCTTCGCAGCAACGGAATTGGTACCGGCGAGCATTATCCGGCAGTTATTCCCGACCAACCCGCGATGCAGGGCGTTAATTACGTGACGCACGGAGACTTGCCGAATGCGCGCCGGGTCGCCAAACAGGAAGTCAGTCTGCCCATTCATCCGTACATGACTGATGACGAAGTTGAACGAGTGCTCGCGGCGATCAAGAGTTGGGATCAACCACTTTGAAAACCGCGGTCTTAGCTGGATGCGTTCTGGCCGTTTTCGCCGCCGAGCTTCCGCAGAGAATCCGCCAAGGGCTGTCCAAACACAATCGCGCAGTCTGGGTCAAAGACGGATGGGTTCGGGATCCGTTTATTGCATTGGCGCCCGATGGCTACTACTATTACACCGGTACCACGCAGACCCCTGGCAAGCCGGAAGAGACTTACAACATTGGTCTCGGGCCGAAAAGCCTCGTCGGCTGGCATGTTCAGGCTTGGCGGAGCCGCGATCTGGTCGAATGGGAATCGCTCGGAACGCCATTCTCGCTGGAAGATGGAATTTGGTACAAAGCCGAGCGCGGCCGCTTCGACGAAGCCGCCAGATCGGAATGGCGGCTCTGGGCGCCCGAACTGCACTGGCTGGGCGATCGATGGGCGCTCGTGCACACCTCGCCCGTGCCGGTGCGCGGCGCAAATCTCTCGCTGACGAGTGGCTCGGAGTTGAAAGGCCCATGGACGAACCCGCTGGGAGCGAGCGTCGGAATCCGACACGACCCGTCGCTGTTCAAGGACGACGACGGTGTCTGGTGGATGATTTGGGGCGCTACCGAGATCGCACCGCTTTCCAAAGACTTCAAGAAGTTCGCGGCCGATCCGGTGAAGATCGGGCCGTCGGGCGCGTTCGCCAAGATGGGCCACGAGGGCTGTCTCATCAAGAAAATCGCGGGAAAGTACGTTCTGTTTGGAACCGGCTGGTCGACCGGCCAGATGCGGAAAGGCTCTTACAACCTCTACTATGCGGTCGCTGACAAAATTACCGGTCCGTACAGCGAGCGAAAATTTGTCGGCCGGTTTCTGGGCCACGGCACGCCGTTTCAAGACAAGCAGGGCCGTTGGTGGTCAACGGCTTTTTACAACGCGAATGTTCCGCCCGTCAGGGTCGAGGGGATACAAGGACGCGACCTTTCCGCCGACGCGCAGACGATTAACCAGCAAGGATTAACGCTGGTGCCGCTCGATGTCCGCGTGGTCAAGGGAGAGCTTCTGATTCGTGCTAAGGATCCTCGCTATGCGTCCCCTGGTCCGGATGAGGCGCAGAAGTTTCCGGTAACGCGCCGGTAGTGGCCGATGCGTGTCGCTCGC
>VFZW01000406.1 GCA_016871055.1 Acidobacteriota bacterium | reverse complement strand
CGCAGATCGAGTTCCGCGGCACTGTGCAAACCGCGCCCGCGCAGGGTTCGACGATTTGGACGATCTCGGGCCGACGGGTCAACATTACGCAAGCGGCGAACGTGACGCCGCGCGGCCGGCCGCTGGCCGTGAACATGTGTGTCGAGATCGAGGGGCGCCTTGAAGACGACGGCTCCGTCACCGGCTCGCGCGCGCAGATTCTAGGCAGCGGCGTTTGCACGAACGGCCTCGACCGCCAGGAAGATATTTCCTTCCGCGGTGTCATCGCTTCCCTGCCCTCGGGCGGGCTGATTGGCGACTGGCGCGTAGGCGCATTGACAGTTCGCGTGTCGGCGCAGACCCGCATCGACGACGATGACCGCGCGCCTGCGGTTGGCGTCTGCGTCGAGGTGAAAGGCGATTTCACGCCAACGGCCGTCACCGCGTCGCGCATTGAAACCAAGCGCGCCAGCGAGTGCTCCACAACCGGCGCATTCCGCTTCGACGGCGTGATTCAGACGCTGACAACCGGCGTGGGCACGTGGCAAATCGGCGGGCGCAGCGTGCTTGTCGAAGCGGCGACCGCGTTCGATCGCAGCCGGGGCGCGACGGTAGTCGGCGCGTGCGTCACTGTGATCGGCGTTCTGGAAACAAACGGCGCGGTACGGGCTTCACGAATCGAAGTCCTGTCGGCGAGCGGCGCGTGCATCATTAGCGGTGGCATTGTAGGTACGGCGAACTACGCGGGCTTCGGCGTGTCTCCTGCGCAGATCGTTTCGATCTTCGGACGCAACATCGGCCCCACCGTGACCAAGCCGCTGGCCGTCGTCGATGGGCGCGTGTCGAACAACCTCGCCAACACCCGCGTGCTGTTCGACGGAACGCCGGCGTCGTTGGTGTTCGCCAGCGAAGGGCAAATCAACGCCATCGTGCCGTGCAACGTGATCGGCAAACAAACCGTGCGCGTGCAAGTGGAGTCCAACGGCGCATGGACAAACATCGTCGACCTGCCGGTATACGCTTCGTATCCGTCGCTCTTCACGATCTCGAACTCCGGCCGAGGCCCTGCGGCGGCGCTTACTTTTGAGAACGGCCAATACAACACCAACCCCACTCCGCGTGGCGGAACGGTACTGTTGTTCGGAACGGGCGAGGGCCAAACAAATCCCCCCCTGTAAAGACGGCGAAATCATCGCAGCCACCGAACCGTTCCCGCGACCGCTGCTTCCGGTGACCGTCGACGCTGAACTACGTGGGCGGCGCGCCAGGATTGGTTCGCGGCGTGTTCCAGATCAATATGTTCCTCTCCCCCGATACCCCCGTCGGTGATGCGATTCCGGTCGTTGTCAACATCGGCGATCGCACTAGCCAATCCGGTGTAACAATGCGAGTGGGATAACTTCCGGGTGATAGAATGACAGCGGATGTCGCGGGTAATCTACGTCCTCGTCGCCGCAGTTTTCCTCTGTAACTGTTCCGGCCCTTACAGCAACACGCCTGTTGCCGCCAAGGAGTCGCAACCGGCGGCCGAGGTAACTGTTATTCGCATTGCTCCGAGTGCGATCCCCGGTGTCGTCACGGCCAACGGCGAACTGTTCGCCGAAGAGTTAGCGAACGTCACAACGAAAGTGCCGGGGCGTGTCACGAAAATGAACGTCGATCTCGGGTCGATCGTGAAGGAGGGCGACATCATCGCCGAGCTCGAGAAATCCGATTACGAATTCCGCGCGCAGCAGGCGGCGGCGCTTGTGGAACAGACGCGCGCGCGCCTCGGCATTCAGGGGCAACCGACCGACGATGTTACGCCGGAAAAAGTGTCGGTGGTACGCGAGGCCGATGCGGCGCTGAAAGAGGCTCGATTCATTCTCGAAACGACTCGAAAGCTCGCCGAAGACGGCGTTGTCTCTCGCATCGATTTCGAGAAGGCGAACGTCCGTACGCAGGGTATAGAGGCGCGTTATTCCGCGGCGCTCAGCGACGTCATGCAGACCCGCGCGCAGCTTTCCGAACGCCGCGCGCAACACGCATTAGCCAAACAACAGTTGGACGACGCGACAATCCGCGCGCCCTTCGACGGCGCGATTACCAGACGCCAAGCTTCAATCGGCGAGTTCCTTCCGCCGAACGCGCCGGTGATTACACTGGTGAAGCAGAACCCTTTGCGCGTCCGGCTGTCGGTGCCGGAACGCCAGGCACTGCGCGTGCGAAACGGCCACCCGATCGAGATTCGCCTGGAAGGCGCGCCGGAACGATTTCACGGCCGAGTCGTCCGCATGAGCCCGGCGATAGAAGCGCAAAGCCGTTCGCTGACCGTCGAGGGAGAAATTCCGAATCCGATGGGTGTCCTGCGGCCCGGTTCTTTCGTCGAAGGACACATCACGGTAAACGCAGGCGCAACGGGAATTTCGGCGCCATCGTCGGCGATCGTGAGTTTCGCGGGCATCGATCGCGTATTCGTTGTGACGAACGGCTTGCTTGAGGACCGGTTGGTGAAGACAGGCAGACGGATCAGCGAAGGGCAAGTCGAAATTATCGAGGGGCTGAAGGAAGGCGATCAATTGGTCGCCGCCGCCACCGACCGCATGGCGAGGGGCCAGCGCGTCAAGGTCCGCTAGATGCAAAAACTCGCTGAGATCTGCGTCGCGCGGCCGGTCTTCGCCGTAATGCTCATCATGTCGATGGTGGTTGTCGGTGCGGTCTCGTATGGCAGGCTTGGCATCGACCGTTTTCCCGACGTGGATCTCCCGATTGTTTCGATTCGAACGGTACTTCCCGGCGCTTCGCCGGAAGAAATCGAAAGTACGGTCACGCGGTTCATCGAGGACTCCGTCGCTACGGTCGAAGGCATCGACAACATTCGCTCCACTTCGACCGAATCGCTATCGGTCGTAACCGTGACCTTCGACTTAAATCGAGGCATCGACGTCGCCGCGCAAGACACCCGCGACGCGATCGCGGCGATCATCTCCGAGTTACCGCGCGACGCCAAGCCGCCGCTGATCAAGAAACTCGACGCCGATGCATCGCCGATCCTGACACTCGTTCTGGCGGGCAACAAGACCGGCCGCGAACTCTTCGAGATAGGGGAACGGTCGATCAAAGATTCAGTGGAATCCGTCGGCGGCGTAGGACAGGTGCAAGTCGTCGGGGGACAGAAGCGGGCAATAAATATCTGGGTCGACGCCGATCGCCTGGCCGCGTATCGCATTCCGATTTTGCATGTGCGCGACGCCATCGCGCGCCAGAATTCCGACATCCCGGGCGGGCGCGTCGACGCGGGCTCGCGGGAACTGGTGCTTCGGACACTCGGCCGTTTCCCCGATGCCCGCGAATTTAACGAACTTGTAATCGCGAACATCAACAACGCACCGATTCGGGTTCGCGACATCGGCTCCGCCGAGGACGGGCACAAGGAACAGCGCACGTCGGCGCGTTACGACGGCAAGCCCGCGGTGGCGATCGAAATCCGGCGGCAGTCCGGCGCGAATACGATCGACGTCGTCAACAACGTGAAGGCGAGGCTTGGGCGCGTGAGGGAACTATTGCCTGAAGGCGCCGAGTTGCACATCGTGCAGGATCAATCGCGTTACATCGAAGCGGCGTTTCAAGAGGTGCAATTACACCTGATTCTCGGCTCGATTCTGGCATCGCTAGTTGTTCTGCTTTTCATGCGCGACTGGCGCGCGACGCTTATCGGCTCGGTTGCGATTCCGGCTTCGATCATCGCGACTTTCGGCGTAATGCGCATGATGAACTTCACGCTCAACAACATTACGATGCTCGCGCTGGTGCTAATGGTCGGCGTTGTCATCGACGACGCGATCGTCGTGCTCGAAAACATCTTCCGGTTCATCGAAGAGAAAAACATGCCGCCCAGGCAGGCCGCGATCTTCGCGACCAAGGACATCGGCCTCGCCGTGATGGCGACGACGTTTAGCCTGATCGTCGTTTTTCTCCCCGTATCATTCATGTCGTCGATCTCCGGGCGCTTCCTTTTTTCTTTCGGCGTGACCGCGACAGTTGCCATTTTGGTCTCGCTGGTTGTCAGCTTCTCGCTCACACCGATGATGAGTTCGATGTTGCTGCGCCGCGACACTGTGGCGGTGCACGGCGGCTCGCGAGGCGGTTTTTATGGCTGGATCGAGCGCGGCTATATGGTGCTGCTGGCGAAGTCGATGCGGCACCGGTTGCTCGTCGCCGCTCTCGGCATCGCGACGATGATCTCGACCGTACCGCTGTTCCGCATGCTGCGGCAGGAATATCTTCCAACCAATGTCGACGAGAGCGAATTCGAGCTCTCCGTCTTTGCGCCCGAGGGCGCGAGCCTTCCTTCGATGGAGGCGGTGCTGGATCGGCTCTACGACGACGTCCGCGAAATGCCCGGCATCCAGCACGTCGTCTCGATCGTCGGCACGGGATATCTGCAGACAGTCAACATCGCGCGTGTCTACGTGAAGTTGGACGACGTCGAGAACCGTGCGCTGTCGATCGCCCGCATCTGGAAAAAGACGCTGGAAGGCAAGCCTGGCGAAGCGTTTCAGGGCATCTACTCGCAGCGTGACGTGATGGCGGCGGTGCGCGCGCGTTTGAAGCAGTATTCCGATTTGCGCATTCGCGTCGGCAACTTGCATGCTCTCAATCAGGGCTCGGCGCCGTATGATATCGACTTCGTGATCCGCGGGCCGGACCTGATGCAGCTTTACAAGTACTCCAACGATCTGCGCGAACGGGTGCTGAAAATGCCCGGCTTGGTCGACGTCGATACGACGCTGCGCGTAAACAATCCGGAGTTACGGGTGTTCATCGACCGCGAGCGCGCGGCCGATCTTGGCGTCGATGCGGCCGATATCGCCGGTTCGCTGCGTCTGATGGTCGGCGGCGACGACGAAGTTTCGCGTTTCCGTGATGACAAAATCGCCGAAGAATACGACGTCGAAGTGCGTCTGAAGGACAGGGACCGCAATTCGATGGAGACGGTGTCGAAGCTCTATGTGCCGTCGGCGAAGACACGTCTGGTGCGGCTCGACAATGTCGTGCAGTTGAAGGAAACGGTGGCCGCGTTTCGCATTGAGGGACTGGACCGGCAACGCCAGGTGGGCCTGCGAGCCAACATCGCGCCAGGCTATGGACTGGGTGATCGATTGCCCAAAGTGTTCGAAGCGGCCGAGGCCATGCAGATGCCGGCGGCGTATTCAACAACCGTGATCGGCCGCGGGCGCGAATTCGAAAAAACGCTGAACGAATTCCTGCTGGCGTTCGCGTTGTCGGTTGTATTCATGTACATGATCCTGGCGTCGCAGTTTGAGAGCATGTTGCATCCGGTGACGATTTTGCTCAGCCTGCCGCTGGCTGTTCCATTCGGATTCTTCTCCCTGTGGATCTTCAAGGAGACGCTGAATCTCTACTCGGCGCTTGGCATCCTGGTGTTGTTCGGCGTCGTGAAGAAGAACTCGATCCTGCAGATCGACCACACGAACAACCTGCGGCGCGAGGGTCTGGATCGCGACTCGGCGATCTTGCAGGCCAACCGCGACCGCCTGCGCCCGATTCTGATGACAACCGTGACGCTGGTCGCCGGCATGCTGCCGCTGGCGCTCGGCGCTGGCCCTGGTGCGGAGGAGCGCCGCTCGATTGCGATTATCGTGATCGGCGGGCAGTCGCTGTCGCTACTTTTGACGCTGATTCTGACACCGGTGGCGTATTCGCTGTTCGACGATCTGGGCGCGTGGCTTGCGGCAAAGCGAAGTGGAATCCAGCACGCACATTCCTGACGATAACAAGTCCGAATATCTTTAGATATATCATCTGCCCGGGAAATCCAAGGCCAGGTGTGAGGCTTAGTATTAGCCAAACACATTTGAAATGTTGAAACCATCGGTCGTCTGTCGGATGATCTTGTTGTCAAGACGAGAACAGGAGACTGGCGACCGATGGAAACGTTCACAAAGCTGTTTGGCAGCCTGCTTGTATTTGTATAC
>VFZW01000405.1 GCA_016871055.1 Acidobacteriota bacterium | reverse complement strand
GCGGCGGAGATGGAAGCGTTCGCGAAATCGCGCGGGCTCGATCACACGCAGCGGCGCTTGGCGCTGGCGTCCGGGAGTCCGGGCATCGCGGCTTCGATCGACCTGGCGGCCTACGACAAACGGCGCGCGCAGATGATGGCGATGATTGGCGCGGCGGCGGGTGTGCTGCCCTGGAGCGACTGGGCGAAGGTGTGCGAATCGCTCAACGCGGCGCGCAGCGAAAAACTGGAGAATCATCTGAAGGTGCTGCTGGTCCTGCTCGAAGACATGCTGTGGCTGCGCTACAACCCAAGTGCCGCGATACGGAATCAGGACGTGCGGCGCGAACTGGAAGGCTTGGCCGGCGCCGTGGAATTTACATGGATTCGCGGTGCGGTGAGAAAGACCGACGAACTGATCGACCTGCTCCGGCGTAATATCCAAAAGGGCATCGCTCTCGACGCCTGGGTTGTCGAGATGCGGGAGCGTGTGCTTCAATAGCGGTAGACCTTCACTCCAGCCGGCACGCAAGTATTCTGCTCCTACTTGTAAATAGAGCCGATGGAGCGGGTTCACCGGAAGGAGTCGGTCCGTGGAACCAACCAACACTCGAAAACTCATTCGTCCGCATCTCGTGTCCCCCAGAGAAAACATGCCAGCCTCACGTCCCCCGTCGGCCTCGGCTAAAAAGCCGGTACCGCCCGAACAAACCAACGCCGAGAATTTCTACTACATGAAACAGATGCAGTCGAAGACTCCGATGGTGATCCTGCTCACCGACGGCGAGGTGATCCAGGGTGTCATCGAGTGGTACGACAAGAACTGCTTGAAGGTTAATCGCGAAGGTGCGCCGAACTTGCTGCTGTACAAGGCGAACATCAAGTACATGTATAAGGTCGGCGACTAAGCAGGCTCTCATAGAGAGCCAGTTCTTCGGCCTTGAAGCAGCAGAAGATGACTTCTTCGATTCCTCGCGCGTGCTCGATCGCGATGGCCGCGGCTTGTTCCTTCGGATAGCCGTAGACGCCGGTGCTGATGCCGGGAAACGCGATCGAACGCGCGCCAACTTGCAGCGCGAGTTCGATCGAGCGCTTGTAGCACGATGCGAGCATTTCGGCTTCGCCGCGCGCGCCCCCGTACCAGAACGGGCCAACGGTATGGACAATGTGCCGCGCGGGTAGCAGATAGCCGCGCGTGATCTTCGCATCGCCCGTTTTGCAGCCGTCGAGCAGACGGCATTCGGCCAGTAACTCCGGCCCCGCCGCGCGATGAATGGCGCCGTCGACGCCGCCTCCGCCCAGCAGCGACGAGTTCGCGGCGTTGACGATGACGTCGACATGAAGAGTTGTAATATCGCCGCGAATGGCTTTCTGGTATTCTTTCGGCATGAAACAGCTGCTCATTGTAGCGGAGGCCGATATCCACACACGGAACCGAAAGGCGAGCCGGCCATTGAGTGCTGCAAAATCGGCTGGTACGAAAAGAGGAAACAAGTCATGAAACAACTCGCACTGCTATTGTTTGCGCTCGGATGCTACGCGGCCGATATCACGGGAGAATGGAAGGCGACGGCCGAGACGGCGAATGGCCAGATTACGCGCACGCTTTCGCTGAAGGCCGAAGGCGCGAAGCTGACCGGCGAAACGGTGAGTTCCTTCGCGGGGAAGTCGGTGATTGAGAACGGCAAGATCGACGGCGACAATTTCAGCTTCACGCTAAGGCTGAATATTCAGGGCAATGAGATGACGGTCGACTACAAAGGAAAGGTGACGTCGAAGGACGATATGAAGTTCTCGGCCGAGATCGGCGGCCAGTCGATGGAGTTCGTGGCGAAACGCGTGAAGTGATGCTGGGTATTACTCCCTACATTTCGTTCAAGGGCGATTGCGCCGCCGCCATTGAGTTTTACAAGACCGCGCTCGACGCCGAAGTCCGGTTTTCGCAGACCTACGACGGATCGCCCATGGTCGGCATGGGTGAGGCCTCGCACATCATGCACTGCACGATCAGGGTTGGCGGTTCCGAGATCATGATGTGCGACGATCCGAATCCGGCGGGCGTGGCGGCGGCGAGCAATATCAGCCTTTCGGTGGGAGTGGGCGACGTGGCCCAGGCGAACCGTTATTTCGGCAATCTGTCGGACGGCGGCAACGTGATCATGCCGCTGCAAAAGACGTTTTGGGCCGAGGCGTTCGGCATGGTGACGGACAAGTTTGGCGTTAAGTGGATGGTCAACTGCGACGGAGCGGAGGCCCGCTGAACTAGACGCGGCGCGGGGCCTTTCCGCTGTGATACGCTTCCGTAAGCCTCGCCATGAAGAAACTCCACGCGATCGTATTCCTGCTTGCGTCTACACTCCTGTCGCAAACGTTTACCGGCACCATCACCGGCGTTGTGACTGACCCGAATGCAGCCACCGTTCCCGGCGCCTCCGTGCGCGCGCGCAACGAAGCCACCGGCGATACCCGCGTCGCCCAGACCGGCGCCGACGGCCTCTACGTTTTCTCGCAACTTCCACCCGGCGCCTACGAAGTGAGCGTCGAAGTAAAGGGCTTCCGCAAGAGCGTCCAAACCAACGCCGCCCTGCGCGTGAATCAGACGCTCGAATTGAACTTTGCGCTGCAACTCGGCGAAGTGACTCAGGTCGTTGAAGTCTCGGCCGGCGTTACGCTGCTCGACACGCAGACGGCCAATCGCGCCGTGACGCTCGATCAACAGGCCGTGCTCGATCTGCCCGTCAACGCGCGCAACCCGTTCGCGCTCGTTCACGTGAACGCCGGCGTCATCGCCGTGCGCACCGGCATTTCGCAGGCGACGCAGGATCAGAATCACAACCGCTTCTCGATGAACGGCGGCCGCGGCCAGGCGGGCCTGACGCTGATCGACGGCGTCCCCGGATCGGCGGTCGATTGGGGCGGACTGATCGCTTCGCCCTCGGTCGACTCGGTGCAGGAGATGAACATCCAGCGCAACCAGTTCGACGCGCAGTTCGGAAAGTCCGACGGCAGCGCGGTGAATATGATCACCCGCGGCGGATCGAACGCGTTTCACTTCTCGGCGTTCGAATTCTTGCGCAACAACGTGCTCGATGCGAATAGCTGGGCCAACAACCGGTCGGGCCTTCGACGGCCGAGTTTCCAACGGAATCAATTTGGCGGAACGGCCAGCGGTCCGATCTGGCGCGAGAAGAAGCTGTTCTTCTTCTCGACGTATGAGGGCACGCGACTGCAAAATCCGGGAACCAACATTTCGAACGTGCCGACGGCGCTGCAGCGCTCCGGCGATTTCTCCCAGACCCGTGCCGCCAACAACAATCTCTTCATGATCTACAACCCGTTCACCAACGCGCCGAATCCGAACGGCGCCGGCGTCGTTCGCCAGCCCTTCCCCGGCAATCGCGTCCCGCAGTCGATGTTCGATCCGGTGGCGGTCAAGGTCATGGAGTTGTTCCCCCAATCCAATACGGCGGGCGACGCCTTGACAAACGCCCGCAACTTCGCCAAAGCGGGCAACACCAAAACTGTTAACGACCGTATCGACGCCCGCATCGATTGGGCGCGCAACGAGAAGATGTCGATGTTTGGCCGCTTCACCAAGGCTTGGCAGGAAAACGTCGCGCCCCAGTTCTTCGGCAACGGCGCCGACACGAACTTCAGCGACGTCAACCCGCGGCATCAGGCGGTGATCGGTGTGACGCTAACGCCGTCGCCGACATGGGTGTTCAATATTCTGCTGGGTTCGGGCCGCTGGAGGGAGAACCAAAATTCGCCTTCGAAAGGGTTGAACGCCACTAATCTCGGCCTGCCCGCGACACTGGTAAGCCAGTATCAAGCCGCAACCTATCCCGCCTTCGGCTTCGAGAACTACACCTCGCTGAGCAACCGCCGCTTTTTGAACGTTCCTCGTGAAACCCACAACCTCCAGGCCAACATTACCAAGGAAATGGGTTCGCACAGCTTGAAGTTCGGTTGGATCTCCGAACTCGCGCGCCTGAACAACACCGACTTCAACACGTCGACGTTCTCGTTCACCCGCGGGCTGACTTCAGGCCCGGTGGCTGCGCAGGCTTCGACGACCTCGGGCGATGCGCTCGCGTCGTTCCTGCTCGGCGTCGGCGCCAGCGGCAGCACGCCCTTTGGCGCCGCCATCGCCGTTACCGCGATGTACCACGGCCTCTACATCCAGGATTCCTGGCGCGTGAACCGCCGGCTGACGTTACACCTCGGCATGCGATATGAGTTGCAGCAAGCACGCACCGAGCGATACAACCGCCAAAACAACTTCGACTTCAATGTCGCCAATCCGTTGTCGCAGCGTACCGGCCCCAATCTTCGCGGTGGACTGGTATTCAACAATCAGAACAACCGCGGCGCATGGGCGACCGACAAGCTGAACCTGGCGCCGCGCTTCGGCCTCGCCTACAAGCTCACCGACAAGCTCGTCATGCGCGGCGGCTACGGCATCTTCTATCCGCAGACCGGCGGCGGGACACGCGACGGATTCGCGACAACGACGACGTGGGTTTCGACGATCGGCGGCGACGGAATCAATCCGAACTCCGGAGCGCTCTTGCGCAATCCGTTCCCGCAAGGGCTCGCGCAGCCCATCGGCGCGTCGCAAGGGCTGTTGACGCAGACCGGCGATGTGGTGAACGCGCTCTCGGCGCATCACCCGCTCGGTTACGTGCAGAACTTCTCAATGGATTTCCAATACGAGATTTCGCGCGGTATGGTTTTCGAATTCGGCTACACCGGCTCGCAGAGCCGCAAGCTTCTCTTCGGAACCGGCCAGCAGGCGAACCAGCTTCACCCGGATCTGTTGAGCCGCGGCGCCGCGCTGGACGCCCAGGTGACGAATCCGTTCTTCGGCGTGATTCCAACCGGAGTGCTTGCGGGCCGTACGGTGCCGCAACATCGCCTGCTCCGGCCGCATCCGCAGTTCGTGGCGGTCAACCTGTCGGGTGATACGCCGGGCGCGAGCGCTTCGTTCAACGCTTTGGTGCTTCGCTATAACTGGCAGATCAGCGGCGGCTTGAATCTGTTGACGACGTATCAGTGGTCCAAGGCCATCGACAACGCCAGCGAGTGGCAGGGCTGGGAAGTCGCCGATACCCTGCGCGACTACTACAACCTCGGCGTCGATCGCTCCATCTCGGCGCACGACTTGCCGCAGAGCTTCGTGAACGCGTTGGTCTACGAACTGCCGGTCGGCAAGGGCCGCAAGTATGCCAATTCCATTCCCGCCATCGCCAACGCGGTGATCGGCGGCTGGCAGGTTTCGTCGATGGTCCGCTTCTCGAGCGGCCTGCCGCTCGGCTTCACCGCGGCGAATAACCTCGGCCCCTACGGCTTCCAGGTGCAACGGCCCAACATCACCAGCCTCGCTGCCGCGGCCGTGGACAACCCGACACCTGACCGCTGGTTCAACATCGGCGCGTTCTCGCAGCCGGCGGCGTTCACCATGGGCAACGGCACACGCTGGATGCCCAACATTCGCTTCGGCCCGACCAACCACGCCGATATCGCGATCCTGAAGAATTTCAAGTACGGCGAGAAATTCAGGGCGCAGTTCCGTGCGGAGATGTTTAACGCGACAAACACCCCGCAGTTTGGGCGCGCCAATACTACGTTCGGAACCGCGGCGTTCGGCACCGTCACCGGCACAACCAACGTCGGCCCGCGCAACATACAACTCGGGCTGCGTCTGAACTACTGACGCGGCTTCCCATAGCAAAAACAAAACAGGCCCAGGATGTTTCGGGGCCTGTTTCTTTTACAATTGAACTGAATGGCCGGTTTGCCGATCAATCTCGAGGATCTTCTTTACGCCCGCGGCGTCGAGGATGCGCGTCGTGAGTTGAAGGCGGGGTGGGATGATTTCACGGCCGAGTCCGCGGTGCGGACGATTTGCGCGTTTGCGAACGACATCCTGAACCTAAACGGCGGCTATCTGATAATTGGGGTCGAAGAGGATGAGCAGGGCCGGCTGAAACTTCCCCCCCCCCCCCCCCCCCCCGCCCGCGGCGCCCCTGCGC
>VFZW01000404.1 GCA_016871055.1 Acidobacteriota bacterium | reverse complement strand
TACGAGTATTTACATGGGTATACAGAACAAGGCAAAAAAACGCGCAACCCACGCTGTCTGAGAACCTTGCGGTGAAAACTACTGCTTATCGGCGGGGGAACTTCGGACTAGGGCGTAATCGGTGGCCCGAAGTCCTCATTAGAACAGTTTCGGGCCGCCCGAACATTTCACTTGCCAACAAGTACTTTGTCAAGTAAAGTACAAAACATGGACAATTTCGAACCTTTCTCCACGGGCCTCATCTGGCGCAATCACTTCCGGGCTAGTTTGCAGGAGGGACTGGAAGCGCCGATTCGAGATCGCTGGGTAGACAGCGCGCTTGCCGATTCGCTCCGGCAATTTCAGCTCGGCGAGTCTTCCGACGGCGTGCATCTGTTGCGGTACGCGCGGGCGTTCGGCGCCCGGACGGGCGACCCTTGGCTGGGCGAGGCGATGGCGCTGTTCGTGCAGGAAGAGAACCGGCATGCGCACTGGCTGGGGGAGTTCCTGCGCGCGCAGGGCGAACCGTTGTTGAAGCGGCATTGGGTGGATTCGGTGTTCCGGTTTATTCGCAAGCCGCTCGGATTTGGCCCGATGGTTGCGGTGTTGGTCTGTGCGGAGATTATCGCGGTGCCTTACTACACGGCGGTGCGGAGGGCGTCGCGATCGGAGTGGCTTCGGGCGATATGTTGGCGGCTGCTGCGGGACGAGGCGCATCACCTGCGGTTTCAGGCGGCAAACCTTGGCGCGGCCTGGCGACGGTTTCTTCCTTTGTTTCGATTCGGGCATCGGGCGCTGTTGCTGGTCACATGCGCGGTGGTGTGGCGGGAACACGGTGCTGTCCTACGCGCCGGGGGGTTCGGATTCGGGGGCTTTGTGTGCCGGTGTTTGGATCTACTGGATGAAGTTCATGCGGGGGCAGAGGCGTCCCGACGTAGTTACGGCGCGTGCTCCAAGGAAGCCTGTGTTTTGGTAAGGGAAGAAGCGTAATTTTCTGCCGCGGCGCCGCTATCCTTGCAGGCAGCGCCAGAGGGCGGCGATGTCCTGCGGTTCGGTGGCGAGATTGCCGATGGCTACGCGCGCGGCGTAGCGGCCTCCTAGGATCGTCTGTGAGATGAAGGCCTCGCCACCGGCGTTGACGGCCGCGACCATCGCGCGCGTGCGCGCTTCCGAGTCCTCTCCACGCAGGCGGAAGCAGACCGTCGATAGAGGAACGGGGGCCGCGAGTTCGAAGCGATCGTCCGCGGCGATCCACCCTTCGAACCGGCGAGCCATGGCGATGTGGCCGCGCAGCAGTTCCCGCAATTTTTGCAGTCCGAAGTAGCGGAGCACGTACCAGAGCTTCAACCCGCGAAACCGGCGGCCGAGCGCGACGCCGTAGTCCATCAGATTGACTTCGCGGGGATCGCCTGTGGTTCGGAGGTACTCGGGTGTGATAGTGAACGTGCGGCGCAGAACATCGGGGTAGCGCGTGTAGAACGCGCTGCAATCGACGGGGGTGAAGAGCCACTTGTGAGGATTCACGACGAGCGAGTGCGCGCGGGCGTTGCCTCGGAGCATCCATTCGTACTCGGGTAATAGCGCGGCGGAGCCGGCATAGGCGGCGTCGATGTGAACCCATGCGTTGTGGGGCGCGGCAGCATCAAGAATTGGTTCGAGGGGATCGACAGCGGTGGTCGAAGTCGTTCCTACCGTCGCGACAACGCAACAGGGCGTGAAGCCGTTGGCCTTGTCGTTGGCAAGGGCTTCGGTGAGCTTGGCGGGAATCATGCGGAACGATTCGTCGCTCTTGATTTTGCGCAACTTGTTAAGACCGAGGCCGGCGGCGACAACGGCTTTGTCGACCGAGGAGTGGGCTTGATCGGAACAATATACGGTTAGTTTCTTCGTTGGACCTTCGAGACGCGAGGCGGGATCGGCCCAATCGCGGGCAGCCATGATCGCGTGCATGGTCGACGTCGACGCGGTGTCGAAGATCTGGCCGAAGTAGTCGTCGGAGAGGCCCATCCATTGGCGCAGCCAGGACATCGCTACCTGCTCCAGTTCCGAGACCGCCGGAGAGGCGACCCAGTTCAAGCCGTTGGTGTTGAGCGCGGCGGAAAGCATCTCCGAAATGACGCCGGGCGTCGAACCGGTGCAGGCGAAGTAGTTGAAGAAGCGAGGATGATTCCAGTGGCCGACGGCGGGGAGGATTGTCCGTTCGAAGTCGGCGAAGATGGCGTCGAGGGGGCGGCCTTCGACAGGGCCCTCTTTCGGAAGCGCGTCGATCAGTTCACCGGGTTTGATCGACGGATTGACGCGATGCTGGCGGGGGTCGGCGAGGTAGCGCGCGATCCAATCGGCGGCTTCGTCAGCGGCGCGGCGAAAGCCTTCGGAGTCGTGGGGCATGTTTCAATTGTCGCTCCGGCATTCGTCGAGCATGCTGGTGAGGAAGGCCGGGAACCATTCTTCGAATTCCTTCGCTTTGGCGAGAAGGGTGTCGCCGAGCGGAAGCGCGGGGGCGGCCTTCTTGAAGCCGCGGCAGAGGAGCGTAAGCTGGATGCCGAAGGGCGTCGGGAAGCAGTCGATGTGATCGATATAGGAGCGGAGCATGGCGCCGCGTCGACCGAGCGCCGCGGCGTCGTTCGACGCGACAGCGCGGTCGATGGCGGTGATTAGCTCCGGCACCGCGCAGGCACAGCCGCTAATGACGCCGTCGGCTTGCGCGAGGTGCGACTGGAGGAGATTGTCGTTGCCGATGAATAGACGGAAGTCCTGGCGATCGCGCAGTTCGCGCAGCGCGGCGAACATGGTGGTGTCGCCGCTGGAGTCTTTGATACCCAGGAACTTACCGGTTTCTAGAATCGCGCAGGCGGTGGCGGGTTCGAAGGGATTGGTAAAGAACGGCAAGTTGTAGAGCAGCGTTGGCGCCATGCCGGCCGTCTGCTTGGCGAACTCGCTGTAGCAGGCGGCGATGGCTTCCTGGCTGTGGCGGAAGAAGTGCGGCGGCATCAGCAGGAGCGCTCGCGCGCCGGACTCGGTAGCTGCGCGGGCGAGAACGACCGCGGCCTCCAGCGTCGAGTGCGAGACGTTGACGATGACTGGCGTTCGGCTGCGGCGCACGGCCATCTGCACGAGGCGCATACGTTCCTCGACATCGTAATGAACGAACTCGCCTGTCGCGCCCAAAGCCGCGACACCCTTCACGCCTCGCTCGTTCACGAAGTCGAGAATATCGAGCGCGAGCCCGATGTCAATTGTGTGGCCAGTCTCTCTTCGCGGCGCCACCACCGCGGCCATCGCCCCCGCCAACACGTTCATCTTTGTTTTGGATTCCTCTCGCAGCGATACAATGTCATCCATCATGGAAAATCAACCGGCTTCGAATAGCATATCGCGCAGATCGATCTTTGGCCGCGGCGCGGCGGCGGCGACGGCGTTTCAGATCATCAAGCCCGAGCTCGTGCGCGGGCAAGGAAAAGAGAAATTGCGCGCGGGGCTCGTCGGATTTGGCGGCCGCGGGCGCCAGGCGATTGTCGACCATTTGAGGGGAACCGAGAATACCGAAGTCGTCGCGGCGGCCGATATTTTCGAGGACAAGCTTGAGGGAAATTTACGCTGGCTGCGCGAAGAGGACCGGAACAAGGATATTCGCGATCGCGTGAAGATCGATCCGGACAAACGCTTCGTTGGTTTCGACGCCTTCCAGAAATTGCTGAAGACCGACATCGACGTTGTGTTTCTGGCGACGCCGCCAGGCTATCGTCCCGAGCACTTCGAAGCGGCGGTGAATGCGAAGAAGCACGTGTTCTGCGAGAAGCCGTTCGGCACCGATCCGGCGGGGGTGCGGCGTTTCATGGCGGCGGCGAAGAAGTCGGAGGAGTTGAAGCTAACCGTCGTGTCCGGCGCGCAACGGCGTTTCGACCGGCGCTACATGGAAACCTACGACCGCATCAAGTCGGGGCAAATCGGCGACATTACCGCGGGGTACGCGTATTGGGTCGGCAATCCCGTGATTCAGCAAAAAGCGCGCGATCCGAAGTGGGCCGATATGACGTGGCAACACCGCGCGTGGTACAGCTTCGTATGGATCTGCGGTGATCAAGTTGTCGAGCAGCATCTGCACAACATTGACGTGATGAACTGGTTTATCGGCGCGCATCCGACGAAGGTCGTGGCGACGGGCGGGCGTTGCTGGCGGCCGTCCGACGAGATCTACGGCAACATCTACGATCATGTATCGGCCGATCTCGAATATCCCGGCGGCATTCGCGTGTCGTCGTACTGCCGTCAGTTCCCGGCGGGGAATCACATCTACCGGAAAGTTGGGGAACTGCTGGCTGGAACGAAGGGGCGGTCGAACTGTTTCGATTTGGCCGGACCGGGACCGGAACCGAAGCCGTATGTGGCCGAGCACACCGCGCTGGCGAGGTCGATTCGCGGCGACGGGCCGTATATCAATCACGCGATGGCGGTGGCGGAGTCGACGCTGACCTGCATAATGGCGCGGGAGTCGGCGTACTCGGGGCAGGAGATAACGTGGGAGCAGGCGATGAATTCGAGGCTCGATTTGCAGCCGAAGAAGTTTGGCTACGAAGAGAAGATGGAAGTGCCGCCGCTGCCGCAACCCGGCGTCTACACGTTCGCGTGAATTGCGTAAACTTTCCGCTTGAATGGCCAACCTGAAGCCGCTCCCTCGCGTCTGGTTATTGTGAACATGTTGCGTAGTACCGTTTTTCTTTGCGCCGCAGCGATCGCGCCGGCGCAGTTCTTTCCTTTGCAAGTGGGCAATCAGTGGATCTATCGTGTCGGCGAGGGTCCGGTGCGCGATGTGCGCGTGGCGGAGGTCGTCTCGGCGGAACAGATCGACGGCGTTGAGTACTTTGGCTATCGAGGATTGTTTGGCGAGATGCCTCGGCTGCGGGTCGACAAGACCAATCGACTCGTGCAGCGCAACGCCGATGGGAGCGAGTCTGTGTGGGCGGACTTCAGCGCCGCGGAAGGCACGAGTTACGCGACGGGGTTTGACCGGTGTACGGGGCGTGCGCGCGTGGAGGCGAAAGATGTTTTGGTCGATGCGCTGGACCGGCAGTGGGGCGGCGGTGTGCGGGTGTCCTACTCGGCAGCCAATTGCGCGGATGCGGGCGTGACTGGCGATGTGTTTGTTCCGGGGCTTGGGTTGACGGAGCGGACATTTAATACGTTCACCGGCCCGCGGCGGTATCAACTGACCTATGCGCGGATCGGGAACGCATCGGTGATTGCGTCGGGCGAGTATGGGTTCCGGTTATCGCTCGATCAACGAGAGTATCCGTCGAAGGCGCGGATCATGTTGCGGCTGACGCTCGAGAATTGGACGAAGACGCCGCTGGTGTTGAATTTTACGAGCGGGCAGTCGTACGATTTTTCGGTGCGGACCGAGACGGGGGAGACGGTGTACACGTGGTCGGCGACGCGGCTGTTTCCGGCGGTGATTCGCGATGAGACGGTGTCGGGCGAGAGGAACTGGGTGGTGACCGACGAGTTGGATCTGCGGCCGGGGAACTATGTGATCGAGGCGCGGTTGACCGATCGCACGCAGGCGTTCCGGGCACAGGCGCCGTTCACGGTCGTGAAGGAGACGCCGTAACAACTCGGGCTCCCTATAGCTATTCAACGATGTGTCCGATATGATGCATAGTGAGAGTGGATTGCAATGTCATTTGAACCAAACACACTTCCGCGTCCGATAGACACTGCCCTTTTCCAGGCGGTCAGACTACTCCATACCGCATATGGTGACCGGACTTGGCAGGTACTCGCATCCCAGCACCATGCCACACAGTTTCCTGCGACTCTTGGCGCTGCCGCATCACCTTTTAGCGCACTTCGCCGCGAGCCGGAAACCAAATAGGTGGCCCTCACGCTCGATCCTGGCCATTATCGTCCCGATCCGGATCGAGCAATCCTCGTAAGGGGTACTATCGACGAGCAACTAGTCTCCTGTCTTGGATAATTCTTTACAAAGGCGCACCTTATCGAGGATAACGTCTGCGGAGGCCTTCCATGTGAAGGGGGTCGGGGCTCCGTTCCA
>VFZW01000403.1 GCA_016871055.1 Acidobacteriota bacterium | reverse complement strand
CGCATCTCGTTGCAAGCCGCCTCGACACGCGATGCGATCACAGTTGTCACCGAATCGCCGATTATCAATACCACCAATGCCGAAATTTCCACCAACTTCGACGGCAAGCGCGTCTCCGAATTGCCGCTGTCGACCAATCGCAACATCTTGAACCTCGCTGCATCGGTACCCGGTATTAGCGTCATCAGCTCCGGCAACAACAGCTTCGGCGTGCAAGGAAACCAGGGCACCGAGAATGTCTCGACCGCGTTTTCGGCCAACGGCAATCGCCTCCGCTCGAACGCCTTCCTCGTCGACGGCCAGGACTCCTACTACGGTTCGACCGGCGGCCTTCTGCAAGGCCTCAACAATCCCGACATCATCGGCGAAGTACGTATTATCACCAATCAGTTTCTGCCCGAGTACGGGCGCGCCGCCGGTTCGGTCGTCAATGTCGTCACCAAGAGCGGTACGAATCAGTATCACGGTTCGGGCTTCTGGTTCTACAACGGCAACAAACTGAACTCGCGAAGCAACCTCGATAAGGCCGCTGGCTTCAAGGCCGCGCCTTTTCGCATCGAACACCAATACGGCGGCACGTTCGGTGGCCCCGTGATCAAGGACAAGACGTTCTTCTTTGGCTCGCTGCAGCGTTGGACCACTCGCTTGCTTGGGTCGGGTGCGACCATCAACGGAGCGCCGACCGAAGCAGGCCGCGCCGCGTTGCAGTCGATTGCTTCCACTCGCCCGAATGTTCGCGCTCTGCTTGAGAATTTGCCCGCTGGTACGGCCAACAGGCAATCGCGTACCGTCGTTGCCGATGGCCGCACGCTCACGATCCCGCTCGGCGATATCACCGGCGCCGCCGCGGGCAAGTTCAACGATTGGCAGTACTCCGGCCGCGTCGATCACCGCTTCAATGACAAGCACAACTTGATGGGCCGATACATCGTCGATGACTCGACGCAGAGCGGCGGCGGCCAAGCCACGCCCGCCGGTCTCACCACCGTGGCGCCGCAGCGCTCGCGCTCCACCATCGTCGCGCTGACGAGTTCGCTGCGTCCTACATTACTCAACGACCTGCGCGTTTCCTACAACCGCTTTGTCAGCTCGACGAACGCCGAGAATCCAACGATCGCGGAACGAATTCCCTCGATTGAGATTACCGACCTCGGCATCCGCCAATTTAACTCCGGTCCCGCTCGCACCGGCATCGGCCTTGCCGCGAATCTGCCTTCGGCGACGTTTATCAACGGCTATCAGTTCCAGGATTCGGTGGCTTGGGTTCGCGCGTCGCACTCGTTCAAGTTCGGCATCGATCTTCGCCGGCAAGAACAGTTCGGCAACTTCCTGCCACAACTGCGCGGCCGGTTGGAGTACGCGAATTTGCAGAATCTGGCCGATGACCGCGCCACCGCCGCGCAGATCAACGCATTGCTCTCCGGAGGGATCAAGACCTTGCACTACCGATACTACGACTACTTCTTCTACGCCCAAGACGAATGGCGCATCAAGCCGAACTTTACCATCACCTACGGCATCCGCTATGAGACGCCGGGTAACCCGTTCCTGAATCTTGCGAATCAGAACAAACGGGTGCTCGCCAACAACAACAACAACCCGGTCTTTGCCTACACGCCGGTGCCGAGCCGCGATACCAACAACTGGGCGCCGCGGTTTGGTTTCAACTACCGCTTCGGTACGTTGAACGGTCCGCTGCATTTCCTCACCGGGGAAGGCAAACTCGTTCTTCGCGGCGGATACTCGCGCACCTACGACACGATGTTCCTGAACATCCCCCTCAACATTGGCAGTTCGTTCCCGTTCGTGTTCGCCTATGACGTGCCGGTGGATCCGTCGCTGCCGGGCGCTGTGCGGCCGAACGCGTTCTCGACGATCGAGCGCATCCGCGGCGGCTTCGTGCCCTCGGTTGCGAACTTCAATACGCTGGTGCGCACGATCACGTCGAAGGACTTCCGCGCGCCGCTGTCCGAACAGGTCTCGGTGCAGTTCCAGCGCGAACTGCCCGGCGGCTACGCGGCCACGATGGGATATGTCGGCACGAAGGGCACAGCACTCTTTCAGTCGATCGACGGCAACGCTCCGGTTCTGGAGTTGAATGGCCGCCGCGTCGATCCGACTCGCGGTGTGATTCGCGAGCGCTGCAACTGCACCTCGTCGACTTATCACTCGCTGCAGATGAGTTTGGAGAAGCGCTTGTCGCGCAACTTCTCGTTCGCAAGCCATTACACGTGGAGTTCGTTCATCGACGGCGCCAGTGAAGTGTTCAACTCTTCGGCGCGCGGCGAGATCGCCTTCCCGCAGGATCCGACCAATCGCAATCTCGATCGCGGCCGTTCGACCTATGACCGCCCGTATCGCTTCACCACCAACGGTGTGTTCGAACTTCCCTTCATGCGCGAGCAGAAGGGCGTCCTCGGCCACATCGTCGGTGGCTGGCAGTTGAGCGGCTTCCTCACCTTCCAGGCGGGCGCGCCGTTCACCGTTCTGAACGGTTCCGATCCGCGCGGCCGTACGGCCGGCAACATTGTCGGAACACCGACCCGGCCCGATCTCAACACCGCGTTGAACTTGTCCGGCATGACGGTTCGCGAAGTGCAATCGGCCGGCGGTCGCACGCTGTTCAGCGGCATCACGGCCGCGCATCCAAACGGCGTCGGCAACTCGGGCCGCAACATCTTGCGCGCCAACGGCATCAACCGGCTCGACCTTGGCATCATCAAGAACTTCAAGGTCAGCGAGGGCCGCACGATGCAGTTCCATGCGAACTTCTTCAATACGACCAATACGCGCGATTGGGGCATTCCCGACGCGGTCTTCTCTTCGCCGAGCTTCCTGCTCGAAGGGCCGACCGACGGAGGAAATCGCCGCATAATGCTCGGTCTGCGCTTCGTGTTCTAGTACAATGAAAAAGTGACCGGTTTGCCGCGCTCCGCAAGGGGCGCGGCATCGTAAGAGGGAATCTGGTGCGAAACCAGAACTGTCCCGCAGCGGTAAATAGGAACGAAAGCCGAACTCGACACTGGTGTACGCACTGGGAAGCCTCGGCCGGTAGGAATGAGCGGTGCGCCTATAAGTCCGAAGACCTGCCGGTCGTTCAATCCATTCAAGGACACCGAGCGTGCGACTCAACTTGTTCCTCCTCTCCGCCCTAGCTGCGTGCGCAGCCGATTTCAAGGGCATTCTCACCGATCCGGATGGCGCGCCTGTCGCCAATGCCGCGATCGCTCTACTGGGCCGTCAAACGGCACAGCAGTATTCCACTACTTCCGCCGCCGATGGCGGTTTTCGTTTTTCCGGATTGCCGGACGGCGAGTATCTGCTCACCGCTTCGCATCGATCTCTGCTGGCCGCCGAGCAGACCGTGTTTTTGCCCGAGATGCCATACGCTTCGGTCCAACTCAAACTGCGGCCTGTCGCCACTCGCTTGAACGTCACTGCCGCGGGCATGCCGCAATCGGTCGATGAGATCGCCAAAGCCGCCGATACGATCGACTCGACAACGCTGCGCGATCGGAACGAACACACGCTACTGCAAGCCGTGCGCCTGACGCCTGGCATAAGGGTTACTCAACTCGGCGGGCCCGGCGCCTTGACCCGCGTGTTGGCTCGTGGGCTGCGCGCGTTCGATACATCGTTGTTGATCGACGGTCAACGCTTCCGTGATACCGCCGCGCCGCAGGGCGACGCCACGGGCTTTCTCGGCGACCTCTTGCAGATGAACACAGGCCGGGTGGAAGTGCTGCGCGGGTCGGGCTCGTCGCTGTACGGCACGCATGCGACCGGCGGTGTTGTGAACCTCGTTACCGATGCCACGGCTTCGGGCTTCCACGGCGAAGCGATGGTGGAAGCGGGCGGGCTCGGGGCCAAGCGGGCGCTGTTTCGAGCGAGCGGCGCGGCGGCCGATCAGCGGTTGCTGTACACGTTCGGCGCGACGCACTGGAACGTTTCGCGCGGTGTCGATGGCGATGACCGTTATCGCAACACCGGCTTGCAGGGTTGGGCGCAGTGGAGGCCTACTTCGAATGGCGCTCTGTCGGCGCGCTGGTTCGGCAGCGACAACTTCACCGGGTTGAATGGTTTCGTTTCGACCACAGGCCCGCTGCCCGCTTCGGGCGATATCAAGGCCGTCGCTTTCGGCAACTTTATCCCCGCGATTAACGATCCGGACAGCCGCCGCGAGGGCCGTTTCAACGCCGTTGCCGGGAACTACCTGCACAGCTTTACGCCGCGCGTTTTGGTGAAAGGCACAACGCAGATTCTGCGGTCGTCGCGCGATAATCGCAACGGTCCGGGCGGCTCGGGATTTCAGCCGCGCTTTTCGAATTCGAACCGCTTCGACGGTGACAACGACGTGCTCGGTGTTCGGATCGAGGCGGGCTCGCTGACCGCCGGCTACGAGTTTGAACGGGAGCGGTTCGAGAACCTCGGCGTGGATGGAGCTCCGAACGCGCCGCGCGCTTTTACCGCCGTGTCGCAGAAGAGTTCGGCGCTCTTCGCTCAGAATCAGACCCGGTTGTTGCATCAGCGGTTGCAGATTACGCTGTCGGGCCGCTGGCAGAAGTTCCAGATCTCGCTGCCTTCTTTCGCCGGCGGTGCGCCCCGGTATGTTGGCGCCGCGCTGGCCGTTCCGCCGCACGCGCTGACGGGCGACGCGGCGGTGTCGTATTTCCTGGCGAAGTCCGGGACCAAGATTCGTTCGCACTTCGGCAATGGCTATCGCGCGCCGGCGCTGTATGAGCGCTTTGGCACGACGTACTTCGGCGGCAACTTCAGTCCTCTGGGCGATCCGCGTTTGCGGCCCGAGCGCGCGTTGTCGGTTGACGGCGGCGTCGATCAGTATGTCGCTTCGAACCGGGTTCGGTTGAGTGCTACCTACTTTTACACCGGCCTGCGCGAGGTGATCGCCTACGACTCGATCAGCGTGCGTCCGGCGACCGATCCGTTCGGCCGTTTCGGCGGCTATCGGAACACGGGCGGCGGGTTGGCTCGCGGTGTGGAGACACAAGTGGAGGCGGCGTTGACGCGATCGACGCGGTTCCAGTTTGCTTATACCCATGCGCGGTCGCAGGAGCGGGTGTCGGCGGTAATCGGCGGATCGCTGCGCACTCCGCGCATTCCGCGTCATACCGTCACTGCGATGGTGACGCAGCAGATTGGCAAGCGGACGGTTGCGATCTTCGACTTTGTCGGCACGAGCCAGACGATGGTGCCGCTGTTTGCGGGATCGGGCAGTCGGCCGTTTTACTTCGATGGCCCACGGACTGCGAACCTGAATGTGAATCACGACATTCCGGTGAGCGACCGGGTGACTGTGCGTGTGTTCACGCGGCTGGAGAACCTCCTCGATAACACCTGGTATGCCGAGGGATTTCGGACGCCCGGGTTCTGGGGCGCCGGCGGACTCCGCCTGCTGTTCTAACTGTTCAAAAGTAAACAGTGTGTTAAGAAGTGTTGCCCGCGGAACCTCGCTTTCGCGGGCCGCATCGAGTAGTTCGTGATGACATGACGATGGTTGCTTGCGGCGGCGATGCCGGTGATGGCGCGACGATGGGATCGGGCTAGTTTTCCCGACTGGAGTCCCGGGCATGTCGATAGGCTTCTTACCAACTCCCCTTGGGCGAAGTCTGTTACCGTGCCATTCCGGTTTTCGATGCCGCCGCGAGCGACCAAGTCGTCTTCTTTTTGGCAGATCGGCGAGCGCGGCTCGATTGGGCTTCCACCCGGTTGGGGGAAGACGGCGCCGTCAACCCAGACCGCACCCCCGATTGCCGAAGCGCCGGCGCATACCGAGGCGTACCTGACTATCCGCTGGGCCAGCGCGCTGCCGGTGCGGCAGGCGATGGTGATACAGCAGTTTGGCAAACACGGCCTAGCGGGAGTTTACTGCGAAGCGGCCAAGCAGACCTCTAAGCCAAAGATTTTCCGAGGGTTAGAGCGGCAAGGGTGTATTACCCACGTTGGGTACTACACAGCGCCTCCAAGCCGAGAGCGTCGGCGAGAGCGTGCTGCGATAGGGATTGTTTGGACAAGACGGTGGCGAC
>VFZW01000402.1 GCA_016871055.1 Acidobacteriota bacterium | reverse complement strand
CGGACATGACTCAAATTCTCCTTTGGGAATTTTTGTGTGTCTAGACTCGTGTCTCAGATTTGGGGACAACTCCAAATCGCCCCTTCGCGCGGAATGCTGCGGCGGCCGGTTCGGTCACTTTCGTGTCCGTTAAATAAAGGGACTTCAAATTCGGCAGAGCATCGAGCTTCGCGATCGCCGCATCGCCCAACGCCGTGTCCGACAGATCGAGAATGCGCAGACGCGCCAGCGCCAACAGTGTCGATGCCGCCGAATCGTCGATCATCCTGCAATTCCACAAACTCAGCCGCTCCAACTTCGGCAGACTGCGCAAGATTTCCAAGCCGCGCGACGTTACCGGCGCGCCGCTCAGCTCCAGCGACATCAAGGCCCTCAACTTCGTCAGCTTGGCGATGCCCAAATCGGTGATGCGAATTCCGCCGGTCAACCGGCAGTTCGTCTCGGATCGCCCGCCGCTCGGCATGCCCGCGCCAAGGCTCAGCCCGATGCCAAGATTCAAATCTTCCAGGCCCGTCAACAGTGCGATCGCGTCCAGATCCCGGTCGATGATAGTCGGCGTCCAACACGCACCACCGTTGCGCCGCTGAATGCCCTTGAAGTTCAGCCGCTTCAGCTTCGGCAGCAGCTTCAACATGTGAAAGTTGATGCCCGTGATACGTGTTCCACCGAGGTCCAGGTCTTCAAGCTCCGTCAACGCCACCAAGCTTTCAATGCCCACATCGCCCAACATACTGTGACTCAAATCGAGCGTGCGCAGCGCCGTCAACTCCGCGATGTATGGCAACCCGACGTCGGTAACATCGGTACCGCGCAGCACCAGCTTGCGCAGCTTCTTGTTCGCGCGCAGGTGGTTCATCGCCGCGTCGGTGATGAACTCCGCCGTGTCGAGCGTCAACTCCTCCAACTCCTTCAACTGCGGCAACAATTCGATCCCGCGATCGGTCACATAGGTGAATGACAGGTCGAGCTTCTTCAGTCCCTTGTAGGCGACTAGTTTTTCAACATCGCTGTCGTTCGCCCATGTTCGTGCCAGCGACACTTCGACAACCGCGCCGGCCGCCCCGCGCACGACGTGGCCGCCCTGCGCTTCGATCCACTGCGTATCCTGCGCCGCGAGTATTAACGAACAAACAACGAATCTCACGTACGCCGCTCCTTGCGCGCCGAGTCACCGCTGAAATTCACCTCGCACGCGGGCAGAGCTTTTTTCAACGCCTCGAATCCGTTCGGCGTAATCGACGTGTGATAAACATCCAGGTAGCGCAGCGCTTTCATGCCCGTCACAACAGGCAAAACGCCGTCTGTTAGCTCGGTGTGGTCGAGCCGCAACTCCGTCATGGCAGTGAGGTCTTTCAACTGCGCGAAGCCCTTATCGTTGACCGCCGTGTATTCCAGGCTCAACGACTCCAATTGCTTCAGGCGCGCCAGAACACTCATCGAATCGTCGTTTACGCGCGTCTGATCGAGCCACAGCTTTTTCAACGAAACCAGCGCGCCGATCGGTTCGAAGCCCTTCGCCGAGAATCGTGCGTAACTCAAATCGAGCGACTCAAGCTGCGTCATCGCCGAGATACCCTTCACGCCGTCGTCGCTAATGTCGACGCCCTTTAAGTCGAGATGCTTCAATTTCCGCACCGGCGTCAAATGCGCGAGCCCCGCATTCGTCACATCGGTGTATCGAATCGACAGCGACTCAAGCTCCGCCAGCCGCGCAACGCCGCGAAGCCCGTCATTCTTGAGCGGCGTGTTCTCCAGCCGCAACTCGCGCAACCGCGTCAATAAAGGAATGCCACTGCCTTCAACCAGCGTGCTGGACAGGATCAGCACCTGCAAATTCGCAAGCGGCGCAAGTTTGGCGATCGCCGCGTCGGCGAGCAGCGTATGACTCAAGTCCAATCTCTCTAGCGATCCAATCGCCGCGACGCTCGCCAGCCCGATCTCGCTCACCTCGGTATCGCGCAGCGACAACTCCTTCAACGCGGACAACTTCGTCAACACACCCAGTTCCCGATCCGTGATGCTCGTCGACTGCAACGACACGCCCGTAACGCGCCCCTCTTCAAGCCGCACCTTGCCGCCGATCGACCGCAGCCACGCTCCGATCGCCGCTTCACCCTTTTCCATCACCGATGCCGCTTCCGCCTCGCGCTTTCCATCGCGCGTTGAGGCGTTCAAGAACAGTACCTTGGTGTTCGGCGATAGCTCTCGTACCCCGGCCAGCGTCACGCGGCTATATCGCAAATCGATCTGCCGCAGCTTGCGCAGCCCGCTCAGATGCGCCAATCCTGCATTCGATACCTTCGTTCGATAAAGACTCAACTCCTCCAACTCCGGCATATCCCGCAACACGGCGATTCCCGCGTCGGTTATATTCCCCGACTGTAGATTCAACCGCCGTAGCCGCGTCAGTGTTTTCAATTTCGCCACGCCCGCGTCAGTCACGCCGGTATCGGCCAGGTCCAGTTCGGTTAGTGCCGTCAGCCCCTCCAAATGCGCCAGCCCCGCATCGGTGATCGACGTGCCGCGCAAATACAACTTGGTCAAGTCCGTCATCGGCGCCAGCGCGGCCATGCGGCGATCGTTAAACGTGCGGTCGAAGTTGAGATCGAGATGCTTCAATTTGAACTGAGCCAGCGCCGCGCCGGGAATCCGCGTCTGATGCACCCGCAACTCGCGCAGCTTCGCCAGCGGTTCCAGCGATTTCACCGCCGAATCGTCGAACGGAATATAGGTCTGCACCGGCTTGCTGAGGATAACTTTTTCCAGCTCCGTCGACGCCGCCAGTATCGCCATCGTTGATGCGACCAACGTCGCCGGTTGGTCATACCAAAGCCGCCCGTTTACGTACAACTCCTTCACGCGCGAAACCTTCGGGAGCCGCTTCATCTCCAACTCCAGCGCCACGCCCCATTGCGTGATTCCAGTGAAGTTCAGTGTGTGAATATGGAACTCCGGGGCGGGCAATTCCACCAGATCGAAGAGCGGTTTGCGCTGGCCTTCAAGGATCACGCTGCCGCCCATGCGCAGCATCCACTCCGCGACCACGCGGTCCAGCGTCGGATTCTGCGCGAGCAGCGCCGCAGAAAACGCCAAGAGCGCGAATTTCATCTCTCGACCAATATACTCCGCTCGGCTGTTGATCGCACGCTCCTCGACGAGCGCGGAGCGTACGGCCTTTGCCAAGACGATTTAGCTCGCCACGACGAATGCCTCAAAACCAGGAATCGACGCCGGAATTCGCTAGCCAACATCGGCCCCACGATCCTCAATCGTTATCGGCCTCCCGTCGCGCCTTCGACTTTCTCACGACCACTCTCGGAAACGGACGACTCGGCATTTTCGCCGGGTCGAGGATACACATTGCCCCTTGTCGCCGAGAGTGCCGTCAGTTGGTGATCTGTGAAGTCGCTGTACTTGTGCACGTCATCCTCGGTCGGAGACCGACACCTTCGACACGGAAAACGGAAACTGGCGTGCTCTCTCGCAGCGAAAGAAAAGCGCCGAAGAAACCCCTACACCAACGCGCAAACGTTGGAAAGCTCGCCAATCCCAGACGCCGTGATCGTGCAAACATCGCCCACACCCAACGCCGCTTCCTGCGTCACGATGATGCCCGTACCGGTCAGCAACACCGATCCACAAGGCACCTGATTCGACTGCAGCAAGTATTCAATTAGCGACTCGATCTTCCGGCCCAGTTTGCCCGTCGAGGTCTTGCCCTCAAACCTTGTCTCCGCGCCGTGCTTGATCGTGCACGTCATTTCGATCGAATACGGATCAGTGATCTCATCGGCCGTCACCATCACGGGGCCCAGCGAGCAGCACGCCGTGTACACCTTCGATTGCGGCAGATACAGCGGGTTCTCTCGTTCGATATCCCACGCCGAAACATCGTTGGCGATCGTGTAGCCGACCACGCGGCCTTTCGATCCCAGCACCACCCCCAACTCCGGTTCCGGCGCGGTGAACGTCGAATCCGAGCGAATGCCGATCGGCTGCCCGGTGCCCACGCAAACGCGTGACGTGCCCTTGAAGAAAATCTCCGGCCGGTGCGCGGGATTGTACACGTAGAAGTAAAAACCTTCGCGCGTGTTGTGCTCGCCGTCGCGGAAGCTCGCACTCGTTTCGTAGGTGCAGCCGCATGCCCATACTTCCTTGGGCACGAGCGGAATCAGCGGTGCCGCCGCTTCCGAGTGGCCCGAGGCCATCGCCTTCGCCATCTTCGAAAGGTCGGTGCCTTCAACCTCCGAGCGGCGGATCAGGTCATACAAAGTATGCCCTGGTATCGGGCGCGCGTTCTCCCCTTCGAAGATCGCCGCCGTGACTTCATTGTTCCACTTAATTTGTCCGAGTCGCATGTGTGTGAATTAGTACTTGAGGTAAACCGTCTTGTAGTCGCTGTAGAAATCGAGTGCCGCCGGGCCCTGCTCTTTCGGGCCGAACGACGAGTCCTTGGTTCCTCCGAACGGAAGCTGATACTCCACGCCCGCGCTCGGCAGATTCACCGTCAGCAGTCCGGCTTCGCAGCCGTAGATGAATTCGAACACGCGCGAGAGATTGGTCGTCTGCACCGAGGCCGACAGCCCGAACGGAATGTTGTTCGCGATGCGCATCGCGTCGTTGAAGTCTTTGGCCTTCATCACCGCCAGCACCGGCCCGAACACTTCCTCTTGCGCCAGTCGCATGTTCTCGGTGACATCGGCGAAAAGCGTCGGCTCGACGAAGTAGCCTTTGTCGTATGCGCCGCCGGTCAGTTGATTGCCGCCGCACACCAGGCGCGCGCCTTCGGCTTTGCCGATGGCGATGTACTTCAAATTCGTTTCGATCTGGCCCTTGTCGATCGCGGGACCAATGTCGATTCCCGCCTCCATGCCGTTGCCGACTTTCAGCTTCTTGGTTCGCTCCGCCACCGCTTCGACGAATTGATCGTAGATCGATTCCTCGACGATCGCGCGGCTGGTCGCCGTGCACTTCTGGCCCGTCGAAAAGAACGCCGCGTTCACGACGTTTTCAACGGCCGCCTTGAAATCGCAATCGCCGAGCACGATGGTGGGATTCTTGCCGCCCATCTCAAGTTGAATCCGCAGACGGCGTTTCGACGCCTCCGCGTGCAGCCAGTTGCCGATCTCGCACGAACCCGTGAACGACACCGCCTTTAACGGCTTTGCATTCACCAGAGCGTTGCCGATCTCGCCGCCCGATCCCGCGATGTAATTCACCACGCCCTTCGGAATGCCGGCCTCGTGACACGCCTCGACAATCCGCCACGACGACATCGGCGACACCGACGCCGGCTTCACGATGACCGTGTTTCCGCAGATCAGCGCCGGGGCCAGTTTCCACGCCGGAATCGCGATCGGGAAATTCCACGGGTTGATCTGCCCGATCACGCCGATCGGCTTGCGGATCGCGAACATGTGCACGCGTTCCCGCTCGCTCGGAACCAAGTGTCCCGGCATGCGCGAACCTTCGCTCGCAAAGTAGCGGAAGATATTGATCGCGCGGCGTACTTCGCCTTTCGCCTCGGGAAGCGTCTTGCCCTCTTCGCGGGTCATCTCTTCGCCGAGCTGATTGAACTTGCTTTCCAGAATATCGGCGACCTTGAATAGCAGGTTCCCGCGCGCCGGCGCCGGCATCGCGGCCCATCCGGCGAACGCCGCCTGCGCTGCATCGGCCGCGCGCTCGACATCGGCCGCGCTGCCTTTCACAAAAAGGCCGACTACCTCATCGGTGTTGGCGGGATTGCGATTCTCGAAGGTAGGTCCATCGACCCATTCTCCGTTGATGTAATTACGAAAAACTTCCGGCATGATGAATGCGTGTGTCCTTGAATCGTGAAGCGGGGATTACTTCTTGTTGAAATCTACTTTGGGCGCCTGGCGCGAGGCCGGGTCGGTCTTGAAGTACGCATCGTTCCGTTGAAAACCGAAGATGCCGGCGGCAATGTTTTTGGGGAAGAGCTCAATGCTGGTGTTGTACTTCTGAACCGATTCATTATACTTCCTGCGCTCGACGGCGATCCGGTTTTCGGTTCCGGAAAGTTCATCCTGCAGGCGCATGAAATTGGCGTCGGACTT
>VFZW01000401.1 GCA_016871055.1 Acidobacteriota bacterium | reverse complement strand
ACGCAGGCAGGATGTGTTGAACCAGTTTTTGGTGGAGTCGTCGGTGTTGTCGGGCATGGGCGGGTTGATCGGCGTGACGCTGGCGTGGGTGCTTGCGATCGTCGTCCGCAATACGACGTCGGTGCCGATGTCGGTGCCTTACTACGCCGTATTCGTATCGGTGGGGCTGTCGACGCTGGTGGGGCTGTTCTTCGGGATCTATCCGGTGCAGCGGGCGGCGAAGCTGGATCCGATCGTGGCGTTGGGGTTCGGCAAATGAAACACGAGCTGACACGGATCTGGTTCGGTGTGCAGTTGGCGTTCGATACGTTGCGCGCGCACAAACTGCGCGCGTTTCTGACGGTGCTGGGCGTGATCATCGGGACGAGCACGGTGATCGGCGTCGGCTCGATTTTGGCGGGATTGGATTCGTCGATCACCGGCATCATCCGCGGAATGGGCTCGGAGAATCTGGTCATCTCGAAATTCGATTCGCCAATGAGCTTTGGCATGCGCCCGGCCGAGGAGCGGAATCGCAAGCCGCTGTCGCTGGAGAATGCGCTGGCGATCAAAGATCGTGCGGTGAATGTGGCGTCGGTGAGTCCGTACCTGTTTCCGAATTGGGGAATTCACAAAGCCCGGTATAAGGCTGTCGATGTGTTTCAGATCAACATCGCGGGGACCGATCCGAGCTACGTCGCCAGTGGCGTGGAGATGATCGAAGGGCGTTTTGTGACCGACTCCGATAGCGCGCACCGGATGCTGGTGGTTGTGTTGGGCGAGGACATCGGCAAGACGTTTTTCCAAGGGACAAGCGGGATTGGGAAAGCGATCGAGGTCGATGGGCATGTGTTCGAGGTGATTGGGGTGATGAAGCGGCCGGCGCAGTCGATGCCGGGCCAGGAAGACAAGCGGGTGATGTTCCCGTACTTCACGATGCGCAAGCTGTTTCCGAATGCGAAGGAACACATGATCATCGTGACGGCGAAACCGGGACTCGTGCCGGCGGCGATGGACGAGGTGCGGGCGATCCTTCGGATCGACCGGCGCGTACCGCTGTCGAAGCCGGACACGTTTTCGATTTCGACGGCCGAGCAGATGATCGAGCAGTTTCGCGGCGTGATGGGGATGGTGGCGATTGTGATGGTGGCGCTGAGCTCGATCGGTTTGCTGGTGGGAGGGATCGGTGTGATGAATATCATGCTGGTGAGCGTGACGGAGCGGACGCGGGAGATCGGCACGCGAAAGGCGCTGGGGGCACGGCAGATAGATATCGTGATTCAGTTCTTGACCGAAGCGGTGGTGTTGACGATGGTGGGCGGGTTCCTAGGAATTGGGCTGGGTTGGGTGATATCGCAAGGCGCGCGGCTGGCGTTCCCGATGCTGCCGACGGTGTCGGCGGGGTTGGTTGTGTCGGCGGGGTTGGTTGTGTCGGCGGGAGTGGGGTTGTTTTTCGGGATTTGGCCGGCGAACAAGGCGGCGCGGTTGGATCCGGTGGAAGCGCTGCGGTACGAGTAACACCGCGCTTGCAATTGGCATGTCCCGTTTCGCGCGGGGATTTCGCTATCTAGGGAAATGTGATATTTTCGCAATGCCCACTTGGCCGGAGACGCTCTCCGATCTGCTGAGTGCGTTGTGCCGCAACAACCCAAGGACGCCGTTCCGAGAGGGTTTGTATGGGTTCGAAGACAATCCTCAACTACGAATTGGCCGAGCGAATCGGTGGGGGCGGGATGGGCGTTGTCTGGCGGGCTGTCGATAAGAAACTTGGGCGGGAAGTGGCGCTGAAGTTTCTGTCCGAGGCGGGTGTGCACGACACGCAGATGCAGCAGCGGTTCGTGCGCGAGGCGCGATCGGCGAGTGTGCTGAATCATCCGAATATCGTGACGATTCACGAGATCAACTCCGACGGCGGGCGGCTTTTCATCGCGATGGAGTTGGTACGGGGCGAGCCGCTATCGCACGTGCTGAAACACCGGCGGCTAGACGTTGAAAAGGCCACCGAGTACGCGGCGCAAGTCTGCGAAGGGCTTGGCGCGGCGCATAGCGCGAAGATTGTGCATCGCGACATCAAGCCGGCAAACGTGATGATTACGGCCGATGGGCGGGCGAAGATATTGGACTTCGGGTTGGCGAAGCTGCGCGAACTCAAATCGGCGCCGGCAGCCGATGATCCTCCGACGGTTACCGCGGAGACATCGAAGGGCGTGATCATGGGCACGGTGCCGTATATGTCGCCGGAGCAGGCGACGGGCAGCGATGTGGACGCGCGGTCCGATGTGTTCTCGTTCGGTGTGACGTTGTACGAAATGTTGGGAGGGCGGCGGCCGTTCGCGGGCGACTCAAACATGACTCTTATTCGCGCGATTCTTGCAAGCGAGCCGACGCCGCTGGCGGCGCTTGCGCCGGGCGTCCCGAGGGCGCTGGTGGATGTGGTGGAGCGGTGCATGCGGAAGGAGCCGTCGGCGCGGTATCTGGATGGCGCGGCGGTGGCGCGGCACTTGCGGATAGTGCAGCGGACGGCGTTTTCGGCACGGCCTAGCGATGTTTCGACGGTGGCGATGGTGAGGCCTTCGATGTCGCGATGGAAGCGATACGTTGTGACGGGAGCGTTGGCGGCGGGGTTGGTTGCCGTGACGGCGGTATTGACATGGCCGGAGAAGCGGGCGGTGGTGGTTGAGCAACCGGCGACGGCGGAATTGCAGGAGGCGCAGGGTTTGCTGCTTCGATATGACAAAAAGGGAAATATCGACCGCGCGATTGAATTGCTGGAGAAGGTGCGGGGGAATAGAGCGTCGCGCGCGCCAGTGCTGGCGGCGTTGGCAGAGGCGTATGTGCGGAAGTATTCCGCGAGTGGGGATCGCGCGTTGCTGCAGAAGGCCGTCGAGAGCGGGGAGGGAGCCGTCGCGGAGAATGGCGATTTGGCCACGGCGCATGTAGGGTTAGGGATGGCGCTGGCGGCAAAGGGGAAGGTGGCGGATGCCGAGCGGCGGTTTGCTCGGGCGCTGGAGTTGAATCCGTTGAGTGGCCGGGCGCATTTGGGGATGGCAAAGTTGAAAGCAGGGAAGGAGGCGGAACGTTTGTTCGCGAAGGCCGTAGAGTTGAGTCCGGGGGATTGGATTGCTTTGCATGAGTGGGCAATTTATTCCACAAATCGTTCGCGTTATGACGAGGCGATCAATGCGTGGAAACGAGCGTTTGCGTTAACCCGTGACAACGTCAGTGTGATGGGTTACCTCGGCGCCGGCTACCACCTGAAGGGTCAGTATGGCGAAGCAGCGGCGATGTACCAACAGGCGCTCGAACTAGACGGGAATGTTGCGTCCGTTTGGACCAATCTAAGTACCACCCGATTCTTTCAAGGGAACTACCCCGACGCTGTTCGAAGTGCTGAGAAGGCGAGGGAGTTGGCGCCTGCCAACGCACTCTATTGGGGGAATCTGGCCGATATTTATCGCTGGGCCGGAATGCCCTCGAAGGCCGCGCCGGCATACTCGATGGCCATCAAACTGACGAAGGAGCGCTTGGAAAATCTTTGGCTTAGAGGTCTGCTTGGCCGCTTCGCAGTAAACTCCCGCTAGGAGGTGCTCGGGGTAGTAGGTGTGCGCGTGGCGCTGGCTGAGGTAGCCGAACCACTCGTCCCAACCTTTCTTCGTCGGATAGCCGGGGAAGCCGAGGCCGCCGATGCCCCACTTGCCGAAGATGCCGGTCTTGTATCCGGCCTGCTTGAACATTTCCGGGATGACGAAGTCGCCGGCTTGCAGGAGTTCTTCGTTGCGCGTGTTGCCGCGGATGCGGCAGTGGCCAGTGTGGAGTCCGGTCATCAACGCGCAGCGCGACGGCGCGCAGACGGTGCAGCCCGCATAGGCCTACGTGAAGCGCGTGCCTTCGGCGGCCATGCGATCGAGGTTCGGTGTTTGGATCTCCGCCTGGCGGTAGCAGCCGAGGTCGCCGTAGCCGAGATCGTCGGCGATGATGAAGACCACGTTTGGCTTGCGTGTCTGCGCGAACGCGGGCAAGGCCAACGCGCTAAGAAATTCCCGTCTGCGGAGCATCTCCGCTAATGTACACTACACCAATGCTCGATACCGGGATTATCGTCGTCTACTTCGCGTTTGTCTTCGCCATCGGCTTCTATCACTCGCGGCGGGAACGGACATCCGCCGATTACTTTCTGGCTGGCCACTCGGTGGGCTGGTTTGCGGTGGGCGCTTCGCTGTTCGCGACCAATATTTCGAGCGAACATTTTATTGGGCTGGCTGGGTCAGGGGCGTCGACGGGCTTGGCGGTGGGGTGTTACGAGTGGTCGGCGTCGATATGCCTGTTGCTGCTGGCGTGGATCTTCATTCCGCACTACTTAAAGAGCGGCGTGTTCACGATGCCGGAATTTTTAGAGCGGCGGTTTTCGCCGGGATGCCGCGCGTATCTGACCTACATCTCGATCGTGGCGTACATCTTCACCAAGATCAGCGTGTCGTTGTTCGCCGGCGGCATTTTGATTCGCGAGATCGTGGGCTGGGATTACATGACGTCGGCGATATTGCTGGTGGTGGCGACGGGCATCTACACGGTGTCGGGCGGGCTGGCGGCGGTGATCTACACCGACGTGTTTCAGGCGGTGTTGCTGGTGCTTGGGGCGATTGTGATCACGTTCGTCGGGCTCGATCAGGCGGGCGGTTTCGAGGGGCTGCGGCGATCGCTGCCGCCGGATTTCTTCCACATGGTGAAGCCGGCGTCCGATCCGGTCTACCCGTGGACGGGCACTCTGTTCGGCACGCTGATCCTGGGTACTTGGTATTGGTGTACGGATCAGGTGATCGTGCAGAAAACGCTATCGGCGAAGAATGTTTCGGAGGCCCGGAAGGGCGCGTTCTTCTGCGCGGCGATGAAGATCCTGCCGGTGTTCATTTTGATTCTGCCCGGGTTGATTGCGAAGGCGCTCTATCCCACCGAAGTCACCGGCGACAATGCGTATCCGCTGTTGGTGATGCGCTTGATGCCGCCGGGGTTGAAGGGGCTCATGATCGCGGCGTTGTTGGCGGCGCTGATGTCGTCGTTGTCGTCGGTGTTTAATAGCTGCTCGACGTTGATCACGATGGACATTTATAAGAAATATCGGCCGCAGGCGAGCGAGACGCAGTTGGTGCAGTTCGGGCGGTGGTCGACGATTGCGATTGTCGTCGTCAGCGTGATTTGGATTCCGTTTATCCGCAGCTTGAACGATCAGGTGTTTCAGTACTTGCAGAGCGTGCAGGCGTATATCGGCGCGCCGATTACGGCGACTTTCCTGACGGGCATTTTGTGGCGCGGCGCGACGGCGAAAGCGGCGATGACGACGCTGATTGTGGGCGGGTGTATCGGCGCGGCGCGGTTTATCTGCGACATTTTGCATAACGCCTGGAAGATGGATCTTGGCTTCCTGAATCCGGTGGTGGAGTTCAGCTTCTTGAACTTCAGCACGATTGTGTTTTTTGTGTGCGTGAGTCTGATGATTGGCGTGTCGAAGGTGACGGCGCCTTCGTCGCTGGAGCGGATTGAGGGGCTGACGATGGAGTGGCGCGCGATGACTTTCTCGCGCGCGGATTTGGCGATAACGGCGGGGGTGTTGGCGGCGACGGTGGGGCTTTGGGTGCATTTTGCGTGAGGTCCGATACACTGGGACTATTCGATGTCTAACCGCTTCTCTATCCGCAAGCTGACACCTCGGAACTTTCTTTCGTTTGAGCCGGAGTTTGAAGGGATTGAGCTTGGGCCGTTGAATGTGTTGATCGGGGCGAACGGGTGCGGGAAGTCGAATCTGATTGAGACTGTGAGTTTTATGCGGGCGGCGCCGCGGGACTTTAGCGAAGTTACAAGGCGTGGGGGCGGAGTTACGGAGTGGGTTTGGAAGGGGGATCCGAATTCGTCGGCTTCCGTCACGTTAACGACTTCGGGCATGCCGCTCGATCACAACATTTTGTTCCGGAGTAAGAATGGTGCGTTCGCCCTGGAACGTGAACGGATCCAAGCAGGACCCTGGAGTTGTCCCCAAATCTGAGACACGAGTCTAGACACACAAAAATTCCCAAAGGAGAATTTGAGTCATGTCCGTGTCACGAAGAAAGTTCAACCGCGAGTTCAAGCTCGCGGCGGTCAAGCGTCTG
>VFZW01000400.1 GCA_016871055.1 Acidobacteriota bacterium | reverse complement strand
CGCGCTTTTCACCTCCTCGGCGTCACACCCTAACACTTTGTTCCCAGCGCCGCACACCCTCCTCTTCGTCTAACTCGTTTGGAGTGTGTCGATTGCCCCGTTTTGCCAAGGGGAACTTCGGCTTAATGGTTGGGTGATTCGGCATGGTCAGGCAGTCAGAACCGCCTCCGGGGCGCGGACGGCGCATGGCAATGTGCTCAGCATCCCGTACGACTTCAAATCCGATGGCGCGAAACGCCGCGATCACCCTTGCCTTGGGAGCATCGACGGGGAACTTAGCCATTAGGCTGAGATCCTTGCGTCAGCGATGAACGCCTCGATCAGTTCCGAATTGTCCGGCAATACCTCATCACCAAATGTCTCGATGTGGAACCGGATGGCTGACTCGACGTCCGCGAGAGCCTCATCGTAGCTGTCTCCCTGACCCACTACCGTCCCCTTCATTCCGAGTGGGTAGGCGACATAACCATCGGAGTGCTGTTCCACGATGATCTTGAGTTGGCGGGACATTCTCTGCCAGAAGTCTATCATGAAGAAGGGACCTGTTGAAGTTCCGGTGCGCGAGTAACTCTAACGCCGATTCACCCGAGTCCCCGACCAAGGTAAAGCCCTAATTGAACGGATGCTCCACGAGAACTACCATTGGTTAGACCCGTATGTCACACCGCATCCTCTTATTACTCACGGCGCTTTTCGGCTCGTCGGCATTCGGGCAGCAGATCGGCAACTGCCCCGTCTTTCCGGCGAACAACATCTGGAACACGAGGGTCGATCAGTTGGCGGTCCACCCGAGTTCAGCATCGTGGGTGACGACGATCGGATCGACGGCGGTGCTGCATCCCGACTTCGGTGCGGGAATGTGGAACGGCGGACCGATCGGAATTCCGTTTGTCACGGTGACAGGGTCGCAGACGAAGTATCCGGCAACGTTTCTCTATCAGTCCGAGAGCGATCCCGGCCCATACGCGGTTCCTCTGAACGCGCCGATCGAGGGCGGCAGCGCGAGTACGGGAGACCGGCACGCGATCGCGATCGATACGGACAACTGCCTCTTGTATGAGCTTTATCGCGCGTTCCCACAGACTTCGAGTTGGAAGGGCGATTCCGGCGCTATCTTTAATTTGAACTCGCACGCGCTGCGTCCGCTGACGTGGACGTCGGCCGACGCCGCTGGGCTTCCGATTTTCGCGGGGCTGGTCCGATACGACGAAATTCTCGCTGGAGAGATCAAACACGCCATTCGCTTTACCGTGCCGCAATCGCAGCGGGCGTTTCTTTGGCCTGGCCGCCACTATGCGTCGAGCCTTACCGGCGCGCAGTATCCACCGATGGGAGCACGCTTTCGCTTAAAGGCGAATTTCGATATCTCGGGTTTCTCGCCGGCGAATCAGATCATCCTCACGGCGTTGAAACGCTACGGCATGATGCTGGCCGACAATGGCTCGGCGTGGTTCATTTCCGGCGCGCCGGACCCGCGCTGGAACGATACCGATCTTCGCGCGCTTCAGGGATCGAATTTCGAGGCGGTCGATACTGCGCCGCTTATGATCGACGTCAACTCGGGCGAGGCGCGGCAGACCTCAGTGTCCGTGTCGGTCAGCCCGGCGTCGGCGTCGGTTGAGGTGAACACGCAGCGGCAGTTCACGGCAACAGTGACCGGAACTTCCAATCAAGCGGTGACCTGGGATGTGAACGGCGTTGTGGGCGGAAACTCGGTGGTGGGTTTTATCGATTCGATTACGGGCCTGTACACCGCGCCGCAGGCGGCTGTGACTGTCAGCGTTCGCGCGAAGAGCGACGTGGAGGCGTCGGCGATCGGAACCTCGGCGGTGACCGTCGTAAATCCGCCTCCCCTGGTGGCAATTACGATTTCGCCCACCTCGACGAACGTGCGCGCCGGCCGCACGCGGCAGTTCACGGCCACGGTGACGAATACGACGAATACCTCGGTGACTTGGAAAGTGAACGGAATCACCGGCGGCAATTCGTCCGTGGGAACGATTTCGACTTCCGGACTTTACCGCGCTCCGAGCGCCGCCGGCACGGCGACCGTGTCGGCGACGAGCAACGCGGATCCGGCGAAAACAGCGAACGCCGCCGTGACGATCACGAAGCGCTGACTACTTTGCCGGTTCGTCGCGTTTGGTGAGATCGCGGATCATGATGTCGTTCCAGGCTAGAAATCGTAGCGCAGCGCCAGCATCACGACGCGAGGACTGCCGCCGAGGCCCGAAATACGACCAAACGTCTGCGGTGTTTGCAGGTTGACGCCTGGGAGCGCGAAGTTCGCCTTGTTGACCATGTTGTATAGCTCGGTGCGGAAGGTGATGGCGTGCATCTCGTAGATACGAAAACGCTTTATCAGGGACGTGTCGATATTGAAGTTCCGCGGACCTCGAAATGTGTTTCGCCCCGAGTTGCCGATTTCGCCCGCCGCAGGAACCGTGAAATTGCGGGCTTGGTCCGGCGTGAAGTAACTCACGCCGTTGCCCAAACGCTGGACTGTCCCGATGCGGCGAGAACCACTAAAATCGGCGCGGCTGTTTAGATTGGCCGCCGAGGTCGGAATTCCCGACGTGATGGTCATGGGCAGGCCAGAAGTCCAGAAGCCGAGAGTACCGATCTCCCAGCCGCCAATAATTCTATCCAGCCATCCGGGCGCCGAACCGCCAATCGCGCGCTTCGTTCCGAACGGCAAGAAATAGCTTCCGGTCCAACTGAGAGTATGGGTTCGGTCCACGTCAGACCGGCCTTTGTTTAAGCGCAGATTGAAATTGTCTATCGGGGATGTGAAGCCGCTTCCGTCGACAGAGATATTGTCCAGTGACTTGCTCCATGTGTAGTTGGTACTGAAACGGACCGCGCCCGCTTGGCGGCGCAAGCTGAGCTGGAGCGAATCGTACCAGGAACGCCCTCCGTTGGTCGCCACCACCAGTGTTCCGAATTGGGGGTAGTTGCGCAGAAAGAAGTCGTTGAGACCGGCGGCAGGATATCTGCCGAAGTTGTTTGTGTCGACGGTATTGGCGGCAGTGTTAACGGCGCCCTGATCGAAGACAGTTCCGCCAATTGCTCCAATGGCGGCGGCGGGCGAACCAAACAAACGCGTGAAAACATTCCCCGGTGGAACCGAGGCGCCCGAACGGCGAAAGGCGGCGATCTGATTAAAATCGGAAAGGAAAGCGCCGCCGGTTTTGAACTGATTCATGTTGACATCGGCAAGCAACTTCACACCTCTGGCACCGACGTAACCAGCCTCCAGCACCGTGCCTCTCAGGAGTTCCTGCTGCACCGTAAAATTCATCTGCATAACGTACGGAGTGCGGAAACCGGAGCCGAACAAAGCCAGTGTGTTAGTTCTGATGACGGCGGGCGTCAAAGCGGGACTTCGAGGAAGCGCCGGGAACGTGGGCGCGTCCGCTAGCCGGACGTCGGCTCCGGAGGCTTGATTCGGAAAAACCTGTCCAAGGAACGAGAACCCCGGCATGAGAGCGTCTACGTCGTTGGCCGTGGCGCCGATGACCCGGTCGTAATAAACGCCCCAGGATGTGCGAATGGAGGTGCGGCCGTTGCCACGCAGATCCCAGGCAAAGCCGATGCGGGGAGCGATGTTGTTCCGGTCGTTGGCGTACCACTGCGACCCCTTGCGCACGGTCACATCCCGGATGTTGCTTACCGGGTTAATCGAAGCCGCCTGCACGACCGTTCCTTGAAGGCCATCGCGCTCAAAGGGTACACCAAAGAATTCGTAGCGCAAGCCGAAGTTCACGACGAGATCCTTGCCAACGCGCCAATCGTCCTGAACGAAAAATGCGTAATCGTTGAATTTGAAATTGCGGACGTGCGGCGTGCCCGCAGGCTGGAACGACTGAAGGTCGGAGAAGTACGTGGTCGAGATGCCGCTGATTCTGCCTAATACGTCGTTGTAGTAGAGTTCAAAGCGTTGGCGGTCCGCGGCGGAAATCACACCCGTGCCGGTGGGCCCGATGGAAGAAGCAATATTGCCATTTGCCCGGGCCAGGCTGATGTTGGGCCAGATACCGCCGTCGGCGGACTGGAATTGGGTGGTCAAGCTTATCCGGGCTCCGGTTTTGAGACTGTGGCGGCCGCGGAGAATGGAAATATTGTCGGTGAACTGGTTGACCGGGGAGTTACGCCGCGATCCAAATGCCGAGGGAATAACCGCCGAGTAAAGATTAGGCATAATCACCGCGGCGGGCGGGCGAACGCGCGTGAAGTTAACCGCGGCCTCGTTGCGGCCTGTGACAAACTCGTTGACCAGCCAAGGTGTAATCGTCCAACTGGAACCAGCGGCAAACCCGAGAGCAAGAGCGACTTGGCTTCCAGATGGCTGGCCCGGAAACGTCGAATCGGCGCTGTTGAACGCATCGTTGGAGTAGAATTTGAACACCGATTGCCGATACCAAAGGCGGTGCGAACCGGTGAGGTGGTAATCGATCTTGGCGGTAATGTTAGAGGTCCGTGAGGGCGCCGGACTATTGAAACGGAACCCGCCCGTGTTCAATCCATCGCCGATGTCGAAATTGTTGGGCGCCGGTAGCATGTTGATCTGCTGGGCAACGGCAGGATCCATTCCTTTCCCGCGCGGATCGTTCTGAATGACGTTGAAGCCACGGACCTCATTCGTGCCTGGGACTCTCCAGCGGAACAATCCGCTCCTGGCTTCCGGCGTCAGCACGTCCCGGTTGCGGACGACTTGCTGAGCGCTTTGGACACCCTGGTAGTTGAAGAAGAAAAAGAACTTCTCCCGGCCGTTGTAGACTTTGGGAACAACGACCGGTCCGCCCAGGGATCCGCCGAACTGGTTTTGAATGAACTTCGGCCTGGCCTGTCCGCTGCTGTTGTTGAAGAAGTTATTCGCGTTCAACGCCGTGTTGCGGAGGTATTCAAACAGATTACCGTGGAACCGGTTGGTTCCAGAGCGTGTGACTAGTTCCACCTGGCCGCCCGCGTTGCGGCCGAACTCGGCCTTGCCTCCACTGGTCACAACTCGGATTTCCTCTACCGAGTCAGTGTTGGTTGGGCTCATCGTCAAACCCAGTCGAGGCAGTACGGAATCGTTGTCGTCGATCCCGTCGAGAGTATTGTTGTTGGATCCGTTCCGCTGGCCATTGACGCGAGAGTTGCCACCATTGAGTTGAATGCCGGGCTGGTAGAGCGTAATGAAAATGGGATCGCGGCCCAGTTGCGGCAAGGTGTCGATATCGCGAAGCGTGATCGCTCGCGGTACGGTCGCATCGGTAACCTGCACGCGTATGGAGTTCGCCGCTACTGAAATGCTCTCGGTCACGAGGCCTAACTCCAACGTGACCGCCTGTGTGACGGTCCCCACGTTCAGTTCCATGCCGTTTATGATCGAGCTCTTGAAGCCCGGCGCATCCGCAGTCAGTGTGTAGATCCCAGGCTGTAGCGTGGCGAAGACGTAGAAGCCATCTCCGCCTGCTTCCGCATGCACGCGGACGTGAGTGCGCTCGTTCAGCATGCTCAGCTTGGCGCCCGGTACGACGGCCCAATTAGTGCCGTTGAGAGTACGCTCCATGCTCTTCCAGCCCTTCACATACACCGCGCAGCATCCGGCGCCCGCCGCTTCGACCGGCGGCGGTGGAGTGGTGATTGCCGCCGGCGCCAGGGACATGCACGACCTTTGGCTGTGTCCGCTGAGCGGGGGCAAGTCCTCCGGCCCGGCGGTCCAAGTCACGCTTGGCGCGTTGGCCGCACACCCTTCGGTGGCGCGTACCGGCCGTATCGCCTATAGCCGGATCTCAGCCCGCGCCGTCCTGTGGATGTTGCCCCTGGAAGCGTCTACGGGCCGCGTCGCCGGCGAGATGCGCCGTGTCTGGAGCGGAAGCGCCCGCGCCGCTTACGCCAACGTTTCCGCGGACGGCAAACGAATGGCCTACGTTTCCAACAGGAACGGCGACTCCGACATCTGGGTTCGCGACCTCGAAACCGGTCAGGACAGGCAACTTACGTTTAGCCGGGAAGACGAATTTCGCGCGCTCATTTCCCCCGACGGCAGCCGCGTTCTCTATGCGCGCCAGGCTTCCGATCTCTACACCATCCCGTTTGAAGGCGGCGAGGAGACACTTGTTTGTGAGAAGTGCGGCGTTGTCTCCA
>VFZW01000399.1 GCA_016871055.1 Acidobacteriota bacterium | reverse complement strand
CCGGTCATAGCAACCCAACACCCCCGCGATCTGCGATCCGTACCGCTCGGTCAGTGATTCAACGCCCATCCCGGCATCGTATCCGATTTCCCTCTTTGGTTCCGGCTATGCCGGGTTAGGTAGGTAAGGACCCTATCGATGACGATGACAATCGATCTGCCGGCCGAGGTCGAACGCGCCTACCAGGACGAAGCCAAGGCTAGGGGCGTTTCCCTAGAAGCCGTGGTTTCTCGCGTGCTCGTCTCGAATCGACCCGAATCCCGTCTAGTCCCAGTTTCCAGCGAGATTCATTTCGTCGAAGAACATGGTGTTAAGGTCCTCGATTCAGGCTATCCGATTGAAGCACGGATTGTTGACGAGACGATTGAGGCGCTTCGCCGCGAGCTTGGAACTCTTCGCTGAATGCGAAAGTCAAAGCGCCGTGTGCGCGGCGCACAGTTTGGCAGAGGTCTATTCAGCTCTTACGCGCATGCCTCCTCCCAATCGAGCGACTGCCGCACAAGCGTTGGAGTGTGTTGAACAAATTCAGACGCGATTCCAGCCGATCAGTCTAAAGGGCGAAGAGTATGTCAATGCCCTCCGCCACGCCGAGGCGAACGGCATAACTGGAGGCGCGGTCTACGATCTTCTAATCGCAACGTGTGCCGCCAAGGCCAATGCAGACCGAATCTACACCTGGAATCAGCGCCACTTCGAGCGTCTGGGCGCGGAGATCGCGCGGCGGCTCGCCTCACCAGATTCAGCGGCCAGCTAGTTCTGCAGTACTTCCAGCGCCTCGGCGCCGCAGATCTCTTCGATCGCCTTCCGAAATTCCTTGTCCGGCTTCACGCGCTCCGTCACATCCAGCAGCACCGCGAAGTCCCTCGGCGACTCCAGCCGCAACCGCACCTGCGCGTCACCCGGCTTCCGCGCGAACAAGTCATGCAACTCCGCACACGGATCGTGCCCGTTCGCTTGCAGCTTCACGCGGATCGAAATCAACGACGGCAGAGATACACGCGCGTTCGCCAGCGGCAGCAGATCCTTGATGCGCAGTCGCGGCGCGGCGCCTTCTTCCGGCATCACGGTGGCGGTGATCAAGCAGGCGTTGTCGTCGGTGAGATACGGCGAGAGCTGCTCGATCAGCTTGTCGTTATCGCGGCCATTAAAGATCATCCCTTCCAATGTGCCCTTGTGATCTTCCACGCTCAGCGCCACCCACGGCTTGCCTTCCTTCGATCGCCGCCGCTGAATCGACGTCAGGATTCCGCATAGCTTCACTTCGAAGTTGCGCGGCAGTTCCGCTAGTTGATCGGTCTCGTGTGATCGCAGGTCGCCGATGCGGTCGTCGTATTCATCGAGCGGATGCCCGCTGACGAAGAACCCGAGCATCTCTTTTTCCGCCTGCAGCATCTGCATGCGTTTCCACTCGGGCGCCCTCGGCAGATCTTCCGCCGGCGCGTCGTCATCGGCGAACATATCGCCGAACAGCCCGCCCTGCCCCGATTCCTTATCGCGCCGCAACTTCTGCGCGTGCTCCATCGCACGGTCGATTGCCGCCGTCTTCTGCGATCGCGTGCCGTCGATCGAATCGAGCGCGCCCGCTTTGATCAACGACTCAATCGCCCGCTTATTCACCGCGCCCAGATCGAGGTTTTCCGTGAAGTGGAAGAAGCTCTTGAACCGGCCCACTTCGGTGCGCGCCTTGAGGATCGATTCCACCGCGCCCTGGCCCAAGTTCTTAATCGCTCCGAGCCCGAAACGAATCGCGCCGTTGTCCGGCGAGAACGACAGCAAACTCTTATGCACGTCCGGCGGCAGCACCTTGATGCCGCGCTCCTTCGATTCGTTGATGTACTTGACGACCTTCTCCGTGTTCCCCGTTTCCGACGTCAGCAGGGCCGAAATGAACTCGATCGAATAGTGCGCTTTCAAGTACGCCGTGACGTAGGCCAAGTACGCATACGCCGCCGAGTGCGACTTGTTGAAACCGTAGCCGGCGAACTGCGCCATCAGGTCGAAAATCTTCTCGGCCTTCTTCAGATTGAGCTTGTTCTTCTCGGCGCCCTGCAGAAAGCGCACCTTCTGCGCCTCCATCTCCTCGGCCTTTTTCTTACCCATCGCCCGCCGCAAAATGTCGGCGTCGCCGAGCGAGTATCCGGCCAGCACGTTCGAGATCTGCATCACCTGCTCTTGGTACACGATGACGCCGTACGTCTCGTTCAACAGCGGCTCCAACTGCGGCAGGTCGTAGACGACCTCCTTCTTGCCGAGCTTCCGTGCGATGAAATCGTCGATCATGCCGCCCTGAATCGGCCCCGGCCGGTACAACGCGTTCAGCGCGCACAGATCTTCAATCCGGTCGGGCTTGTAGCGCCGCAGAATGTCCTGCATGCCGCTCGATTCAAACTGGAACACGCCCGACGTATTGCCCTTGTGAAAGATCTCCTCGTAGGTGTGTTTATCGTCGAGCGGAATCTCTTCCATCACGATCGTCTTCCCGTAGCCCTGCTTGATCAGCGCCAGCGCCTCATCGACGATGGTCAGCGTCGTCAAGCCCAGGAAGTCCATCTTCAACAGACCGAGCTTCTCCAGCCCGTTCATGTCGTACTGCGTAACAATTTCGTCCTTGTTCGTCTTGTACAACGGAACAAGTTCTTTCAACGGTTGCGGGGAGATGACAACGCCCGCCGCGTGTACCGACGCATTGCGTGCCATCCCCTCCAGACGCTGCGCGACCTCGAGAACATCGTCGACGCGCTGATCCGCTTTCGCCGCCTCGCCGAAGCCCGGCTCTTGTTCAATCGCCTCTTTCAGCTTGATGTTCAACGTCGGCGGCACGAGCTTGGTCAGCTTGTCCACTTCGCCGAAGCTCATCCCCAACACGCGGCCGACGTCCTTGATCGCCGCCTTCGCGCCCAGCGTGCCGAACGTGATGATCTGCGCAACCTGCTCGCGCCCGTACTTCTCGGTGACGTACTGAATCACCTTGCCGCGGCCGCGCGGCTCAAAGTCCGTATCGATGTCAGGCATCGAAATACGCTCGGGATTCAGAAAGCGTTCGAACAGCAGACCGTACTGCAGCGGATCGATATCGGTGATCGCCATTGCGAACGAGACCAGCGACCCGGCCGCCGAACCGCGGCCCGGTCCGACCGGAATGCCCTGCTGCCGCGCGTAGCGGATGAAGTCCCAGACGATCAGGAAGTAGCCGGAGAACTTCATCTGCTGGATCATCTTGATCTCGCGCGTCAGCCGTTCTTCGTAGGCCTCCATGGGGTTGCGCAACTGCCCGTGTTGCGCCATGTATTCCAGCCGAGGCCGGCGTTTTTCGAAGCCATCGCGTACGGCATACTCGAAGAACGAATCGATCGAGTGATTCGGCGGCACGTCGAACTTCGGGAACGGCTCTTTGACTTTTTCGAGTTTCACCTGGCAGCGCATGGCGATCTCGTAGGGCGTCCGCAGCGCGTCCGGATAGTTGCCGAACAACTTCTCCATCTCAGCCTTGTTCTTGATGTAGAACTCGGACTGATCCCACTTCATGCGGTTCGGATCGTTGTAGGTCTTGCCCGTCGAAATGCACATGAAGATGTCGTGCGCGCGGGCGTCGTCCTTGCGCAGATAGTGGGCGTCGTTGGTCGCCACCAGCGGCGACTCGATCTCGCGCGCCAGCCGTACCACTTCCGGAATCAGTTTGCGGTCTTGTTCAAGCCCGTGGTCTTGAATTTCGAGGAAGAAGTTCTCCTTGCCGAAGATGTCGCGGTAGTCCGAAGCGGTCCGCTTCGCCTCGTCGTATCTCTCGGCAAGCAGCGCTTCGTTCACATCGCCGCGCAGACATGCCGACAAACACACCAGGCCCTTCGAGTGCTGCGCGAGCATGTCCTTGCTCACGCGCGGCTTGTAGTAGAAGCCATCCAGGTAGCCCGTCGACACGAGCTTGATCAGGTTTCGATAGCCCTCCTGATCCTGCGCGAGCAGAACAAGGTGATTGTACCGGCCTTCTTGTTTCTTATGATCGCCCGGCACCGTGTACAACTCGCAGCCGAATACGGGGTGAATGCCCTTGTCCTTGGCGGCGTTATAAAACTCGACCGCGCCGAACATGTTGCCGTGATCGGTCATCGCGATCGCGGGCATCTGCTCCTTGGCGGCAAGGCTCATCAGTTGCTTGATTTCGCAAGCGCCATCGAGCAGCGAGTAGTCGGTGTGTGTGTGGAGGTGTACGAACGGAACGCCAGACATCAGGTGGGGCGGGGGAACTTCAATTATAGAGAAAGGAGCGATGCCACATCTCGCGCCGCCAACTCGCCGCCTCCCAAACATTCTCTACATACTCGGCTGCGACACGCGACCTCGCCGCGCAACAGCGCGCGAACGTTAAAGATCTGAAGTGCCGCCTCGATGCGTAGTCGGTGCGAAAGCGCCAACGAAGAACCCCGGCTTCGCCGCCGCAAAGTGGGCTCGCTAAACGTTCAGAATGCCATCGACTACGTGTCCGTGCACATCGGTTAGTCGCCGCCGCGTGCCGTTGTGATAAAACGTCAGCTTGTCGTGCCGCAGTCCCAATAGGTGCAGCGCCGTCGCATGAAAATCGTAAATCGTCACCGGGTTCGCGGCCGGCTTGTAGCCCGTTTCGTCCGACTCCCCGTAGGCGAAACCCGGCTTCAAACCCGCGCCCGCCATCCAGCACGTGAAGCAATCGGGATGATGATCGCGCCCCGCCGATTTCCCGGTTCCTTGCGACACCGGCGTGCGCCCAAATTCGGTCACGCCCATCACAAGCGTGTCTTTCAACAGCCCGCGCGAATCCAAATCTTTCAGCAACGCGCCCACGGGCTTATCGTATTCCTTGGCCATGTTCGTGTGATTGCCCGCTAGGTCGCCATGCGCGTCCCAGCTATTGCTCGCGCCGCCGTGGAAAATCTGTACGAAGCGCACGCCCTTCTCCAGCAACCGCCGCCCCAACAAACAGTTCCGAGCCAAGCCCGCGGTCGCCTTCTCGCCGGCTCCGTAGAGCGCTTTCGTCGCCTCCGATTCACCGTTCAGATCCGAAATCCCGGGAATACTCACTTGCATGTTCGCGGCCAATTCATAGGTACGCAGCCGCGCGTCGAGCGTGCTGTCGCCCGGGTGCGTCTCGGCGTATGTTCGGTTCATTCGGTCGAGCCACGATAATCCCGCCTGGCGCGCCTCCGGACGCAAGTCCCGCGGATTCGAAAGATCCGGAACCGGATCGCCCTCGCTTCGAAACGCTGTTCCCTGCATCGCCGCCGGAAGAAAGCCGTTCGACCACTGCAAGCTCCCGCCCCACACTTGGCTCCGCGCATCGGGCAAGACGACAAACGCCGGCAGATTCTCGTTCTCCGCGCCCAGCCCATACATAACCCACGAGCCCATCGAAGGGAATCCAGTCAGGATGAACCCGGTGTTCATCTGCGCCACGGCCGGCATGTGATTCGCGCTGCGCGAGACCATTGTTCGAATCACCGTCAGTTTGTCGGCCGATTCGGCGATGTGAGGCAGCAGTTCGCTTACCCAAAGCCCGCTCTGCCCGCGTTGTTTGAATTCGAACGGACAACCCATCAGGTTGCCGCCCTGTCCGAAGAACGTCGGCATTTCGAACGGCTTGCCGCTGCGCTTCGACAGCTCCGGCTTCCAGTCGAACGTATCGACATGGCTCATGCCGCCCACCGCGAAGATCTGAATCACTCGCTTCACTTTCGGCGTAAAATGCGGCGTGGCATCCAAGCAAGAAAGCGCCATCCACCCGAAGCCCGCGCCCGTATCGAGCAACACCCGCCTTCGCGAAAGCCTACTCGACATACAGAAACTCGCTCATGTTCAGTAGTCCCCAGCACAACGTGTGAAGTCCATGCTCTCTCGCGAGAGCCGCGCTTTCCCGCGTCTCCCAATCCCGCGGCGCGCGGCCCAAGGCGATCGCGAACGCCAGATTCACTTGCGCGTCGATCCCGCTCGCCTCGCGTGTCAGCCGCGCCGCGAATGTCTTCGCCTGCTCCTGCACAAAGCCGCTGTTCATTAGTATCTATCCAATAAGATTTTGACATTTTTTGGCAGGAAATCATGAAGTGGCGAAGCCGGAAGCCAGTTGAGGGATGATGACGAGCTCCCGGAGTTTGAGGGCGGTGGCGACAACGTCTGTGCCGAAGGCGG
>VFZW01000398.1 GCA_016871055.1 Acidobacteriota bacterium | reverse complement strand
CAAGGCGATCGAGGCACAGTTGTTCGGCTACAGCGGCATCGACACGGCAGTGCTCGCGGCGGCGCTTGGGGTATTGGCTGCTGTTGCGTTAACTGCGGCGGCGCTGCCGTCGGCGCGCGCGGCTAGCGTGCAGCCATCCCAGGCGTTGCGCCACGAGTGATCACCGTGCCGGGCCGGGCGCCGGTGTGTTTGCCGGCGTCGAGGACAATCGACCCGTTCACCGCGACGTACTGGATGCCGGTCGCGTATCGATGCGGCTTGTCGTAGGTGGCGTGGTCGATGACGGTCTTGGGATCAAAGACGGTGATGTCGGCGGGGAAGCCGGGGCGCAATAGGCCGCGATCGTAGACGCGGATTTTTGATGCGTTCGCCGATGTCATCTTGCGAATCGCCTCTTCCATGGTGATGACTTTGTCCTCGCGCACATAGCGGCCGAGCACGCGCGGGAAGGTGCCGTAAAAGCGCGGGTGTGGATGATTTTGCGCGAGTAGGCCTTCGGTGGCGACGGCGGTGCCGTCGGAGCCGATCGAAACAAACGGCTGGCGCATGGCGTAGCGCATGTCGTCTTCGTTGTGATGGAAGTAGACGGCCGGCACCGAGCCGGCGTTGTCGATCAGCACCTTAAACAGCACGTCGACGGGGTCACCGCCAATCTCGCGGATCACTTCGTTCATGTGGCGGCCGTTGTACTTCTTATAAGCCGGATTGGACAGCGACGCGAGCAACATGCCTTCCCACGAACCGGTGGCCGTGTAGTGGTTGTACCAGTCCGAACCGGGAATGCCGTTCAGGATCTCATTGCGCAAGCGATCCTTCAGCGCGGGGTTTTTGATGTTCTCAATCAACTTCGCGCGGCCGCCTTCATGCGCCCACGGAGGTATGATGCTCGACAGGTTGTTCTGGCCGGCGCGGTACGGATACACGTGCGCTTCGACTTCCTGCCCGTTGGCGCGCGCGGTAGCGATGAGGCCGATGAGTTCGGGCATTTTGCCCCAGAGTTTGTGATCGGCGATTTTGATGTGGATGACATCGACGGGGACGTTGGCGCGGCGGCCGATTTCGATGGCCTCCTGCACAGCTTTGAACACGCCGTTGCCTTCGGTTCGCATGTGCGTCGAATAGATGCCGTTGAACTTGGAGGCCTCTTCACACATGGCGACGAGGGTATCGGTGTCGATCCAGGCGCCGGGAGGACCGCTCAACGAACTCGACACACCGAGCGCGCCGTCTTCCATTGCCTGCTTTACCAGCGCGCGAATTTGCACGAGTTCCGCGGCCGTTGGGGGTCCGGCTTTCGGGCCGCGCACACGCGTCCAGATTTGGCTTGATCCGACATAACTGCCGATGTTTGGCGCGACGCCGCTCGAACGCAGGCGGGTCCAATAGTCGGTAAACCGCGCGAAGCCTTGCGAGGGCGCGGCGGATTCACCTTCGCCGAAGATCATTGTCGTCACGCCCTGGCGGATCATGCTCTGCGCGTTGCCGTCGGTCAGGACGGTGACGTCGGAGTGATTGTGAATATCGATGAACCCTGGCGCGACGATGAGATTCTTCGCATCGATCGTACGGCGCGCGGTCCGGCCGCCGAGGCGGCCCATCGCGGCGATCTTGCCGTCCTTGACGCCGACGTCGGCGAGATACGAGGCGTTGCCGGTACCATCGACGATGCGTCCATTTACGATGAGCAGATCGAAGTCCTGCGCCGCGAGAGCGAGCGAGAACGCTAGGAAAAACTTGGCCATGAATACTCCCTTGCAAGCGCCGAACGGATGACGCCGATCAATTTCGCGCCCGCGTTGGAATTTGTCATTATCGCCGCGCCAGTGGAGGCGTCGTCCTTGCAAAACAGGTGCGCGCGGTAACCGGCGTTGGAACCGGAGTGCTCGAACCAGCCCGGCGAGGCGACGAAGCCGAGGCCGTGCGAACCGATGTGCGGCGCAATCATCGCCTTCGCCATCTCGCGTTCGACGACGCGGTTCGATTCGCCGCGAGCCGACCGGGCGACTTCGATGGCGAACGTACAGAGATCGGACGGCGTTGTCCACAGACCCGCCGCGGCCATCTCGGGATAGGTGTGCCAGCCGCCGGTGTAAGACCGGCCTGTCGCGTGAAATCCGACGGCGGCGCGCGAGGCGCGGTCGGCGGGAAGCGGCTGTTCGAACGCACTCATTCGCATGGCGAGTTTCTGCAGAACGATGCGCTGCATGAGATCCGGGAACGGGCGCTTGAAGCGTTCGGTTAGCAGTAATTGCAGCACCGTATAGCCGCCGCCCGAGTAGCGATATAGCGTACCCGGCACCGTGTCGACGCGGATGGAACTGCTGTTGGCGGGCCTTTCGCCATTGAGGATTTGCACGAGCGACGGCACGGGTTCGTCCTCGCCGTAGCCGGCGAAACCGTGCACGGTCAGACCGGCGGTGTGGCTCAGGATTCCGCGGACTGTCACTTTGCGCTCGCGCGTGAATTCGTTTTCAGGCACGAGCCAGGAAGAGAGCTTCGCGTTCACGTCCTCGTCGAGCCCGAAGTTGCCGTACTGCGCCATGTGCAGCGCGGCCATGGCGGCGACGGGTTTCGAAATCGACGCGGCCTGGAAGAGCGTGGATGGGCTTGCGGCGACTCCATAAGCGCGCGCCCATTCGATGGCGCCTTCGCGGATCACGGCGATCGAAACGGCGGGGACCTTGTGCTCGGACATCGATCGCGTTGGTCGCCAGATGTCTTCGACGCGGCGGATGCGATCTTCCAGCGGGCCCGCGTACAACGCGCCCGCGCCGAGAGCAATCCATCGCCGGCGCGTCAGCATGCTACTCGCGGCCTCGCGTGTCGGCGCGGAACAACACGACGCGGCCTTTGTCGGCGTCGGTGACATACACGGTGCGGCCGTCGGGCCCTCCGAAGGTCAGGTTGGTTGGGCTCTTGCCAAGTACGTCGATCTCGCGGAGGATCTTTCCTTCCGGTGAAACGACAACGACCGTGCCTTTACCGTGGCGGGTGATGTAGAGGTTGCCCTTGATGTCGGCGCGCATGCCGTCGAAACCGAAGTCGGGGAAGGCGATCAGCAGGCGTTTGTTGGCGATGTCGCCGTTGCGCTGAATGTCGAAGACCCAAAGGTTGCGCTGCTTGCTCTCGTTGACGTAGAGCTTCTTGCCGTCGGGGCTCACTTCGATCCCGTTGGTGGTGCCCATGTCGGCGGCGATACGTTTCACTTGGCCTTTTTTATCAATGCGCCAGAGCTGGCCTGTACCATTGGCCCAGTTCGGATCGCTGGCATAGAGCATGCCGTTGGGCGCCATGGCGAGATCGTTGGGCTGATTCATCGACGGCTCGTGCGCGAAGACTTTGAAGGTGCGTGTATTCACGTCGACAAGCAGGACGTTGTGATTGGTGTAGTCGGCGACGAACATGCGGCCCTTCTTGTCGAAGCGGATGCCGTTGCCGAGAGAGCCTTGGGTGAACTCGATGAAGACTTCGCCCTTGCCGTCGGGGGTGATGCGTCCGATGGTTGGCTTGCGGGCGAAGCTGACGGCGTAGAGGTTGCCGGCGCGATCGACGGCGGGACCTTCGGCGTCGGCGGTGAAGCTGCCTTGCGCGGTGAGGGGCTTCGCGATCCACAGTTCTTCGGCGGCGAGAGGCAGCAGGGCGATGAGACACGATCGGAGCATTACTGTACTATGCTATACGGCTTGGGGTGTGAAAGAATGTGCGTATGAAGCGTCCGTTTGCGGCAAGCGTTTGGAAAGAAGGCAAATGGTACGTCGCACAGTGTTTGGAGATCGATGTCGCGAGCCATGGAGCTACTTCGAGCACCCTGCGCGACCCGGCCAACCTCGCTGACTATTATCGAGGTGGAGGTTGGCACGCTCCGGAGAATCCTCAATCAAGCACACCTTGAATTGAACGAGTGCGACAAACTCTGGTTTGAGACTACACCTCAATCCGAGCGGTCTTCAGTGTTCGCCGGTCACGCTTGAACTCAAGCATCACCGACGGGTCGGCGTCTTCGAGCCAGAATCCATCGACCACTTCGCGGAAGACGAAATCGATCTCATCCGGCATGCAGGTGGGCAGATAGGCACGCAGCACGCGCGGGTCGTAGTAGCGGAACACGAGCTTTTTGCCCGCTTCATCCTGTACGCGCAGGAATCGCCGGAAGTGGCGGCGGATCGACCCGAAACTATCGCAGGCGCGGAAGTAGATACCCCAGCTATCGCCCCAGCCTTCATCCAGTAAGTCGTTGGTGAGCTTATCGCCCAATTCGAGCCGCACCAGATGAGGCGCCGCCGATTCCAACGCCGGGCTCAGGTTTCCGGCGTACAGGCAATCGGTCTCGCGGTACGAGTTCAATAACTTCGAGTAGATCGCGCGATTGCGCGCGCCGTCGAGAATTGCGAATACGCTGTGGCCTTCACCCCGAGGCCAGAGTACTTCTTGAATCTTCTCTCGTCGGGTCATACCGCCATCTCCTCCTCTTCGGCACGTTGGGATTGCCCCGCCTTTTCACACTCTTCGCAGAAGGGTACGCCTTCGGCGGCTGCCGCTTCCAATACCCGCGCCTGCGCGTCCTGATCGTGGCCAGCCGGGAACTGGCCGGGTTCGCCCGATTCCACGGGTGTTTGCTTCTTCGCCGGCGCCGGCGCGGGTTGTGGTTGTTGCAGCTGTTGCTGCGCCAACAACTCCTGCCGCGCCTTCTCGCACTCCTCGCAGAACGGCGCGCCGCTGATCGCCGCCCGTTGCAGAGCCTGCGCCTGCGCCGCCTGATCGTGATTGGGCGGAAAACCTTCGGGCTCCTCCTCGACGACTTCGGCGCGTTGCGATACTGATACGGGCGCCTCGGCCTCGGGCACATGCGGCGCGCATAGGCGCTTGGAATGCCACGTTAAGATCAGCGACCCGTTTTCGACCATCCTGAGGACGGTCCTTACGAGACTCTTGTCATCAAGATGGGCGGCGTCGACGCGGGGCGCCAAGATCCGCCGCATCGCCGAACAAGCATCCGAAGACCGACGGAGTTGACTGGCGAGAGCCTTCGCGCGCTCGGGTGTGACGACGCCGGCGTCATTGGTCCAATCGAGAAACCACTCGTAACCGGGTTGCTCGTAAATCTTCACGGCCCCATCGTAGCGTAAATTTTGACGCTTCCACCGCGCTTCGGCTATGCTCGTTTGGTAGTTCGCATTCAGGAGACACAAATAATGGCAAATACCCCTCTCACCGGCGCCGAGTTTAAGCAAGAGCTCCGCGGCGGCAAACCTAAGTTCGGATTGTTCGTCAATTCGCACAGCCCCACGGTCGCCGAGCAACTCGCGCACAGCGGTTACGATTGGCTGCTGGTCGATACGCAGCACGGCCCGATGGGTCCGGAGCAATTGTCGGCCATGCTTTGCGGCGTCGCCAGCGGCGGCGCGAAATCGATGGTCCGCGTCGGCGGCTATGACGACCGCATCGGCATTCAGCAATCGCTCGATCTCGGCGCCGACGGCGTGCTGGTGCCGTACATCAACACCGCGGAAGAGGCCCGGCAGGCCCTTAGCTGCGCGTTGTATCCGACAGCCGGAACGCGCTCGGTTTACTTCCCGCAACGTTCGATGAACAAGGGCGGGCTACTCGGCTACGCCGGCAATTGGAACAAGAATGCGATCGTCGCGCTGCAGGTTGAGACCGCGTCTTGTATCGAAAACATCGAAGAGATCGCGGCCGTACCCGGCGTCGACATTCTGTTCCTCGGCCAGAACGATCTGTGCATGTCCATGGGTCTTTACGCGAAGTACGAATTCCCGCACATGTATACTTCGCCCGAACTCGGCGCGGCGACGACAAAGCTGATCGAGAACGCGAAGAAGAACAATGTGATTCTCGGCCTATTCCTGTTCGGCACCGCGCGCGTCGAAGAGTTCTTGAACAAGGATTTCACGTTCATCAGCATCGGCAACGATTTGCATCACGTGCTGACGCAGGCCGGGGCGCATGTCGCGGCGCTCGAAGGCATTGCGAAGGACCGCGCGAATACCTGGTCGCGCCGGCCGACGGCGCTGCTCTAGTCTCCTGTCTTGGATAATTCTTTACAAAGGCGCACCTTGTCGAGGATAACGTCTGCGGAGGCCTTCCATGTGAAGGAGGTCGGGGCTCCGTTCCAACCGGCCAGCCAGTGGTAGAT
>VFZW01000397.1 GCA_016871055.1 Acidobacteriota bacterium | reverse complement strand
CCACCGCACGCACAACACCACAATCTCCGCGTCGAAATGGCGGCCAGCGAACAGCTCTTCAATCGGAACGAAGCGAGACATCTTTCAAGCTTTTCCCATCCAGGCGGGTTTGCACCAGAGCCGAATTCTGGTGGTGTGCTTGATCGCCGCCGATTTATATGCGATGAAGAGGTACGCGTCGAGGGCCAGAGGCTTGTTGCGGAGAATTTTCACTACATCCAAATCGACAGGTATTGGGTGCTTCCGTATTTCCTCGAAGAACTCTTGTGAGAGAGTTATCTGGTTTTTTGGTAAACCGTCTAGCCGCTGCTGATTCGCCGGCGATTCATTTTTCCACAGCGACAAAGACGAAATGAAGTGAAACCGTGCTTGCTGCCGATAGTCCGGACTATCGATTTTGAAGAACACAGAAGCGTTGAAAACTCTTTCTATAGACTGGCTCAGTCGCTTGTAGTTGATCCCGTAGGATTCGGCCGGGAATTTCTTGGCAGGATGATTCTATGCAGCTCGCGACGCATCGCCAGAACAGATAGGTCCAGCCCGTTGTTACCTATTGGAATCGGGGCGCCTGAACCGCTATGCTAAAGTCACATCCTCCAGATCCTCGTCAGGCCTGGCGCATCCACCGTTCGAGACTCCTGCATGCTCCGTCGAGATCTTCTCCTTGGCTCCGCCTCCTCTCTCGCTCTTGCCACACCCGCCTGGGATGCCGGCAAGGTGGCCCACCTGCTGCCCACGGTCAGTCACCAACGGATGCTGATCAAGGCGTCTTTCACCGAGAATCTCGCCCGTGCGCCGTTTCTCAAGGTGGCCGGGAAACTGCACGCCGGACGCCGGACCGATCGCCATGGCGCATTCTGGTCTTTCGATGTGGCCGGCCTAGCACCGGGGCGTCCCTATGAGCTGCAGATCCTCGATATCGCCAAGAAATCACTCTGCTCTCCGTGGGCGTTGAAGACCTTCCCGGCTCCCGAAGAGAAGCCGCAGCAGTTTCGTCTGCTCGTCTATACCTGTGCCGGTGGAGATGAACGCCTCATTGCCTCAAACGGCAAGCCCAACAATTTGAGCCTCGCCCAACGCGGCCGCCTGCTCGACCGGGCCATGACCTACGCTCCCGACGCGGTCATCGCCAATGGCGACCACATTTACTGGGATTTGAAGCAGACCAATTTCCCTCCCCGTCTCGACGAGAAGATCGCCGCGCTCACCGGCAAGTTCAACCGCTTGGAGCCGGTGCTCGGTACGCCCAATGAAGACGTGCTGCGCAAAGTGGGTGACCAGCAGATCGCCCGGCTCTATGGCTCGCGCTTTCGCGGCGTGCCGGTCTTCTTCCTGCAAGACGACCACGACTATTTCGAGAACGACGACGCCAATGAACGCATGGTGACCTATCCGCCCGATCACTTCATGCTTCAACTCGGCCGGGCCACGCGCCGTCTCTACTATCCCGAATTTCTGCCCGACGCCCAGCGACCGTTGGGACTGCCGGGCGCCTCCGCGCCGGACACGCCCGCAGGCACCGGCGAGGCGTTTGGCACGCTGCGCTTCGGCAACCTCGCCGAGGTGTTGCTGTATGACTGCCGCCGCTTCTTAACACTGGCTGGCGCGAACGCCGTGGTCATCCCGCGCGAAGCCGAGAACTGGGTCACCAGCCGTCTGGGCGATACCAGCGTCGGCCATGTCATTCAAGTTCCCTCCCAGCCCCCGGCTTGGAGCTGCGGCAAGTGGGGCGACTGGTATCCCGATGCCCGCGAAGGCTCCAAGCTCACGCTCGACAGGGTGAAGCCCTTCTGGCAGCCCGGCTGGCTCGCGCAGCATGACCGGCTGATGAAGGCCGCCTCCAACACGCGCACGCACATCCCGCTCTTCATCAGTGGCGACATGCATTCCATCGCCGAAGGCCACATTTTCAAAAGCGGCCAGCTCGACTTCCGCGCCAATCCTGTTATCTCCATGCTGCCAGGACCCATCGGCACGGGCGAGAACTGGCCCTCTGGTTCGCGCGGCATGCGCGCCGTTCCACCGCACCATCTCGAAATGGACGAGAAGCAGCCATGCCTCGAAGAGGATGGCTTTCTGATTGTCGACTTCCTGGCCACCAAGATCGTGGCGAAGTTCTTCCGCTGGCAGCGTTCGCTGGCTGACTCGACGATTGACACGTTGACGCCGTATCGCGAAAGCGAAATTCCACGCCAAGGGTAAACAAGACAGACCATGAACGCGAAACTCGCCTGCTATCTTCTCCTCGCCAGCGCGCTGGGGGCGCAGAACATCCGCTCCAGCATCTCCGGGCGCATCACCGATCCTTCCGGGGCCGCCGCGGCCAGCGCCCAAGTGAGCATTGTCAACGATGGCAACAACCAGCGGCGCATGGTTACCGGCTCCACCGCCGGCGAATATTCCATTCCTCAACTGGAGCCCGGCACGTACACGCTCACCGTCGAACTCACCGGCTTCCGCCGTGAAGTGATTCGTAAGCTGATTCTCGAAACGGGCCAGGACGTTCGCTTGGATGTCGGCCTCAAGATTGGTGCGGTCAGCGAGTCGGTGGAGGTGGAAGCTTCGGCGCCGCTAATCAACGCCGACAATGCCGCCACCGGCGGCGTGGTGGAACAACGCAAGATCGTCGAACTGCCGCTGAATGGCCGCAACTACCTGCAACTCGCCACGCTGGAAGCCAACGTGCTCCCACCCGCCCAAGGCTCTTCCAACGCCTCCCGCGGTGGCCTGAACATTGCCGGCGGCTCCGAGGTGTCGAACCTTTTTATCAAGGACGGCATCAATAACAACTCGGCCTCGTCCGGTTCCACGCATACGCCCATTCTCGATTCGGTTCGTGAGTTCAAAGTCTTGACCGGCACCTACTCGGCCGAATTCGGCCGGCAGAGCGGAGCGCAGATCATGGTGACCAGCAAGTCCGGCACGAACGAACTGCATGGCGCCTTGTGGGAGTTCCACCGCAACTCCGCGCTCGATGCGCGCAACTTCTTTGCGCCGGCCAAGCCCTCGTTCCGGCGCAATCAGTTCGGCGGTCTTCTCTCCGGGCCGATCTGGAAGGACAAGACTTTCTTTATGCTGGGCTACGAAGGCAATCGCCGCGGCCAGCAGGATGCCACGCTGCGTGCGATTCCGCCGCTGGCTTTCCGTGCGGGCAACTTCAGCTCGCTTACCACGCCCATTCGCAACCACCGGGCCGGCAACGCGCCGTTCCCCGGCAACATCATTCCGCCCACTGCGTTCAGCCCTCAGGGCGCGGGACTGCTGGCGCTTTATCCCCAGCCGACGGGCTCCGACATTACCAACTTCAACGCCGCCGCAGCGAGCCGCTTCACCAGCGAGCAGTTCATCGTGCGCGGCGACCACCGCCTCTCTGATCGCGATAGCTTCTACTTGGTTTATGAGTGGCAGGATAGCGGCACGCTGAATCCGTTTGCGGGCGTCGGCCTGCCAGGGTATGGCACCCAGTCGAGTTCTGGCACGCAACACGCCGTGGCCAGTTGGCTGCACGTCTTCTCCCCGACGTTGGTAGCGGAAGGACGCGCGGGCTTTTCGCGGCTCAAAATCCTGAACTTCCACCAGGATTTTGAGGTCGACGTGGTCAAGCGCCTTGGTATTCAAGGGCTCACCGACGTCGGCCGCACCCCGCTCAACAATGGCGCGCCGGCCCTCACCGTCGCGGGCTACACAGGCTTGGGTGGAGGCGCCAACCAGCCCCAAGGCCGCGGCGAAAATACGCACCAATACGTTGGCGCCATGACCTGGGTCCACGGCGCGCACTCCACCAAGTGGGGCGGCGACTATTTCACCTTTCCCTATAATTCCTTCCTCACCAGTAACGGACGCGGCAGCTTCCAGTTCGACGGCCGGTTCACCGGCAACTCCGTGGCTGACCTGTTGCTCGGCATCCCCTTCCGCGGAGATCGGACTTTGGGCGAGCCGTTCCACAACTCCGTGGTGAATTCCACCGGCCTCTATTTGCAGGACGATTGGAAACTGACGCCGAAGTTCACCGTCAATTTGGGGGTTCGCTATGACCTCTTTCCCGCCATCTACGAGCGCGTGAACAAGATCGCCACTTGGGACCCGCGCACCAATACCATCCGCGTCGCGGGCGGGCGCGAGGCTTTCATCGGTCCGAACGGCCGCCTGCAACTGCGCGACCGCCCCGATGTGGGCCGGCACGTTTACCAGACCGATTACAACAACTTCTCACCACGCATCGGCTTTGCCTGGCGGCCGTTCGGAAACACAGGAACGGTGATCCGCGCCGGCTTCGGCTCGTTCTACAACATGCAGTCGGCCGGTAACGGCATCACGCCGCTGTCGCGCAACTCACCCTTCCGCGAGTCACAGATTGCGGGTCCGTTCTCGTTGCCGGTGATCCCAGACTTGGCCAACATGTTCACGGCCACCAGCAGCACGCCTACGGCTCCGGGTATTCAGGAGGACATCAGGACCGGCTACATCAACCAATGGAGCTTCGGTGTGCAGCGGGAACTGGCGCGGAATCTGGTACTCGACGTTTCGTACCTCGGCTCTCAAGGCCACAAGCTGCCTACGGCCTGGAATCTCAATCAAGCGCTGCCCGGCACTGGCACGGTGAACAGCCGCCGGCCCTATGCCGGATGGGGTGGCATCTCCGGAGGCTTTGGCTCCTCGATTGGCAACTCCGCGTTTAACTCGATGACGGTCCGCCTGGAGCGCCGCTTCGCCTCCGGCCTCAGCTTCCTGTCCAGCTATTCGTATTCCAAGATCATCGACCAGACCAGCGGTGTTGCCACCAACAGCTCCGCCAGCCCAGTGCTGGCGCAAGACGCGCGCAATCTCCGCGCCGAACGATCCGTGGCCGACTATGACACGCCGCACCGTTGGGTGCTCTCCTCGGTTTACTCCCTGCCTTTCGGGAAAGGCCAGCGCTTTGCCGCCGGCAATCGCGTCGTGGATGCCTTTGCAGGCGGTTGGCAGATGACGGCCATCTTCACGCTACAAAGCGGCCGCCCCTTTACTGTCGTCTCCGGTCGCGACGAAAGCAACACCGATGGCGGCGCTGACCGCCCCAACGTCATTGGCGATTGGCGCGTAGCCAATCCCACGCCAGAGCGTTGGTTCAACCCCTGCACGCTCACGGCCGCGGGCGCACGCCGGAACTGCCTGGCCAACGATACGCCTGCCTGGCAGCTCAACGGCGTTGGTACCTTCGGCAACGCCGGCCGCAATATTCTGCGCGGTCAACACGCCGCGAACCTGGACCTGGGCATCTACCGCAACTTCAAGATCATCGAACGCCTGAACGCTCAATTGCGGGCCGAAATGTACAACATCGCAAACCGGGCCCAATTCCTGCTTCCTATCGGTAACTCGGCCAACGTAGCCTTCGGCCGGGTTACGTCGGCCGCTCAGGGGGACTTCGGGGCCCAGCGGCAGATCCAGTTTGCGCTCAAGCTCACTTTTTGACGAAATGACACGCCAAACCATTCTTCTCGACCGCGCTTCGCTTGAACCCTTGCTCGATCTGGGCGATTGCATTCAGGCCGTCGAAGAAGCCTTCCGCGCACACGGCGAAGGCCGCGTCGCTCCTCCCGGTTTGCTGCATGCCGAGGCGCCGCGCGGCGAGTTCCATGTCAAAGCCGGCGTAATGGACATGGGCCAACCCTACTTCGCCATCAAGATCAACGGCGGCTTCTTCCGCAATCGCGCGGACTTCGGCATGCCGAATATACAAGGCCTGGTGCTCCTCTGTGATGCCACCCACGGTTATCCGCTGGCGTTGATGGATTCCAAAGCCATCACCGTCAAGCGCACGGGCGCGGCTACCGCCGTGGCCGCCAAGTATCTGGCCCGGCCGGATTCGCGGGTGGCCACCATCTGCGGCTGCGGCACCCAAGGCGCCATCCAACTGGAAGCGCTGCTGAAGCTGTTCCCACTTGCGAAAGTCCATGCCCACTCGCGCACCGCCGAGTCCATGGAGCGCTTCGCCCGCGACTGCCAGCAGCGTTTCGGCGTGGCCGCGGCGGCCGCGCCCGATCTGGCGGCGGCACTAGTGTCCTGTCTCATATAACTATGTACATATAGGCAGAGTTGCCTCATACTGGGTCATGTTCACCCCAGCAGCTCCCTTGGCGGTAGAAGCGAGCCAACGGGAGCAACTCGAAGCCT
>VFZW01000396.1 GCA_016871055.1 Acidobacteriota bacterium | reverse complement strand
TTGGAACGGAGCCCCGACCCCCTTCACATGGAAGGCCTCCGCAGACGTTATCCTCGACAAGGTGCGCCTTTGTAACGAATTATCCAAGACAGGAGACTAGCGGGGGAACAGGGGAACGTGCTTAGAGGCCTGATGAGGGACCTCGACGTGTGGTGGCGGCCGTAACCCGTAACCCGGTAGAATGTAGTCGTTGAAGGTCAGGGAGATCATCCGCTTGATCGAGGCCGATGGATGGAGGCACGTGCGGACTACCGGCAGCCACCGTCATTTCAAGCATCCAACCAAACCGAATCTAGTCACGATCCCAGGAAACGCGGGTGACGACGTCCCTGTCGGGACCATGAAGGCAATTCTCAAGTCAGCCGGAATCGACGCCCCCCAAATGAACCCCAAGTACACAGTCATATTCGAGCGTGCGGTCAACAACTGGGCGGCCTACGTCCCCGACCTTCCCGGCTGCATGACAACGGGAAAAACACTTGAAGAGACCAAGGTCAATATCAAAGAAGCTATTGACGGGCACATTAAGACTCTTCGCGAATTCGGCGATCCCGTGCCCGAACCCGTCTCCATAGCGGACGCAATTGAAGTCTCCCCGGCCGCTTAGCGCCGCCCTACTGCCCCGGCGCGCGGTACTTACCCTGAAGCGCCAACGCCTGATCGGCCTCATCCACCGTGAGCAGCGGCGTCGTTTTCAGTCGGACGAGTCCTGTTGCGCCCGCGGTCAACGAAATCGCGGCGGCGGAAATGTTGTCCGGCATATCGACAATCAAGACGACATCCTCGTCGCCAAACGAAAAGTGGAAGGATTCCAACTTGCCGTTGAGCGATTTCACCGCGGCCTGCACCGCCGCCTTGCGGCCGGAGGCCTTATCCTTCGCCAGTCCGCGCAAACCCTCGGCGGTGTAGCTGGCCTGAACCATAAATTTCGCCATGTTGTTTTCTCTCCCTTGTGGATGCACGGCTAATCCCCGCGCACCATCTTCCGCAAATACCGCGCCCCGCGCGGAATCGCGGTTAGTTCATCTTCCGTTCCTTCATACACCAAACTGCAAAAGCCATTGTAATGCACGCCGCGCAAGATCTCGAACACGCGTGGATAGTCGATATGTTTCTCGGCGCCCTGTTCGTTGACCTCGTACAACTTGACCCGCACAAACGGCGCCAGCGGCGCCACCTGCTGCAACGACCGGTAGTAGTGCTCGTAGGTATGCCCCTCGATCTTCGGCCCGTTCGGTCCCGTGCGGCCCGTGAAATGCCCCGTATCGAGTACTAGCGCAAAGTTCGGATGATTCACCGCCTTGTGAAACCGCAGCATGTCGTCGCCGGTCGAAGTCAGCCCACTGTGATTCTGCAGCGCGACCAGCATGCCCATGTCCTCGCCGATCTCGGCACACTTGCGCAGAGCATCCGCCCCGCGTTTGAACGCTTCCTCGGCGTTGCCGCCCTTTGGCGTTGAACCGACGAACAACCGTACCAGCGGCGCGCCGAGAAACAGGCCCGTCTCCATGCCCACGCGGCACTTTTCGATCTCCGCTCCAATGCGTTCCGGGAACTGGCCGAACTCGCTCGACACCGGAAAACTCGGCACCGACATGCCGTTGTCGGCACACAGCCGCCGCAACTGCTTTAGGTAGATACGATCGAAGCTCTTCAGATGCTGCATGTGCAAATCGACGCCGTCAAAGCCCAACCCGCGCGCGGTGGTGATGAACTTCGGCAGATCCATTGAGCCGGATCGAAACTGCTTCTGGTAACTCAGGGAGAGACAACTTAGGCGCATCATGGCGACGGCCATGCTATCAGAACGCCAGTGTGCGTGACAACGGGACTCCTGCTACTCTGAGGGCATGGCCCCACGCGCCAAAGCCAAATCGATCCGGCAGAGTGTATGCTTGCCCGCAACACTAGCGACGCAAATTCGGCGTGTGGCAAAGCAACGGCGCATCCCAATCAGCCGGGCAATCGTTTCGCTCGCCGAAGAAAGTGTCAACGCTCACCTGGCGCGCGAGCGCCGTTTAGTAGAAGCCTACGACCGCCTGGTCAAAGAAACCGATCCCCAGCGAATCAACGCGGCCGGCGACGACCTCATGAATGCCATCTTCGGAAGTGGCGCTTTTGCCGAAGATCCAGTTCACTAACCTCCCAGCCGCAATTAAGGCGCATTTGGTCCAGCGTTCCAGGGATCGTTCGATTCGTGTCGACGATCTTCTCGCGCTTCAGGCATGGTTCGAATCGAATCCCATCGCGCCCGACGGCGACTGGTACAAAGACCTCGGCTCCTTCATCCTCTGTGCCTCCGGACAATCTCCCAAGACCGTCCTGGCGAAAGTCATGGAGCCCTTCGGCGATCCAATCGCCTGACCTACTCCGCGCGCAACGCCTCCGCAGGCGCCACCTTCGCCGCCCGCAACGCCGGGAATAAACACGCCGCCAGAGCCGCCACGCCCAGCACGCAACACGCCGAAATCAGCGCCGAAGGGTCCAGCGGATCGGCCACACCCAACTTCGCGCCGAATTGCCGCAGGAGTGTTATTGACACAACGACACCCACAAACAAACCCGCCAAAATCAATCGGGCCCCGCGCGTAAGAACCAACCGCAGTATCCCGCCAAACGTCGCCCCCAGCGCCATCCGCACGCCGAACTCCCGCCGCTGCTGCGCTACCACGTGCGCCAATAACCCATACACACCGATCACAGCCAGCGCCAGCCCGACCACCGCGAACGCGCCCATCAACCATAGTTGAAACCGCCCCTGTGCGTAGGCGTAGTCATCAATCAATGTCGTTAGCGGCTTTGTCACATCCACAAACTGCGTGCCGTCGAGCGAATAGATGGCTCGCCGCACCGGCTGCGCCGCGCGCATTGGATCGCCGCCGCTGGTATGAATCGTCAACACATTCGCCAGCCCGATAATTGAATGCGGCACATACATCTCCGGATTCGGCGCGCCATTCACCATCCCGAACAGCGCGTCCTGTGCCACACCGACAATCTCGAACACATCGTTGGCCACGTTAAACGGCGCCATTTTCAGCCGCCACATCTTCACCTGCTTGCCAAGCGCGTCCTGTTCCGGGAAATACCGCTTCTCGAACTCCTCGTTTACAACGACGACGTTCCGCCGCGCGGACACATCGGCGGCTTCGATGAACCGCCCTCGACGCAGCTTGATCCCCGTCGTCTTCAAGTAACCCTCATCGACTTGATGAAAGTCGACGGGCCGCTTATCGGCGTTCGTCGAACCCGGAATCTCCACCGGAAAATCCCACGCGCCCAACGGATGCAATCCAGTGTTGATCGACGCCGCCACCACGCCCAGCGTCGCGCGAATCGCATCCAACATCCGCGTGACGAACGCCGCCCGCGCCTCGGCCGAAGTCCGCTTCTGTTCCTGCAACGGCACGACCATAATCAATCGGTCGCGCACCTCGACCGTCATCGGCGCATTGTAAATCGCCATCAGCGTTTTCAAGAATAGCCCGGCGACCGACAGCAGCACAATCGCCAGCGACAGTTCGATCGTGACCAGCACGCCTCGCGTCCAACGCGCGCCGCGCGAACCGCCCGATCCTCGCGCCGCTTCCTTCAACGGATTTGCTAACGCGCCGCCCGACGCATGCCACGCCGGTGCAAGCCCGAACAAGATCGTCGCAACCAGCGTCACCAGCACGCTGAACAGCAACACCGGTCCGTTCAATACGATCTCCGATTCCGCCGGGAACACATCCTGTGGCATTACAGCCAAAACTCCTTGTAGCGCTCCGAACGATCCCGCAATGCCCAACACCGCGCCTACCGCGCCGAGCAGCAGACTTTCCGTCAACAACTGCCGCAGGATACGCCCCCGGCTCGCACCCAGCGCCGCGCGCATCGCCATCTCGCGCTGCCGTCCCACCGCCCGCGCCAGCAGCAGATTCGATACATTCGCGCATGCAATCAGCAGCAGCAAACCAACCGCGCCGAACAAGATCCACAGCGTCTGAGTTAGACCGCTCTCGAAAGTGTTCTTGAACGGGATCAGCTCGATTTTCCATTTCGCCGGAAATGTTCCCGGCGCCTTCTGCGCGAGGTCGCGAACGATCGGATCGAGATCCGTCTGCGCCTCCGCATCGCCAACTCCCGCGCGCCGCCTGGCGGTCAGCATCATGCTCTGCACGCCCTCGTTATCGCCCGGCTTCACACCCGCGCGGTAAACAAGCGGCAGATATACATCCGCGCCGCGAAACGAAAACCGAGGCCCCATCACGCCGACGATCGTCCTCGGTCGCCCATTCAGCGTCAACTTCTGGCCCAAAACGCCAAGATTGCCGCCAAACCGCGACACCCAGAACTTGTAACCCAATACAGCTTTTGTTTCCGGCTCTTCCTCGGCGCCTGTAACAACCCGTCCGATCAACGCCGGCACACCCATCACATCGAATCCGTTGTGCGAGATATGATTCCCGCGCATCCGCACCGGCTCACCGTTTTGCAACCAGAGCACATCGGAAATCGTCGAAGCCGCGATTCCCTCAAAAATCGTCGCCCGACGCGCCATTTCGGCATACTCCCCCGGCGAATACATCGTCCGCCACCCGCGCTGCTCAGGATTCCGCACGGCGATCGAAACAAGATTGTCGACGTCTTTGTACGGGAACGGCTCGATAATCACACCGTGGATCACGCTGAACATCGCCGTCGCGGCAAGAATACCGAGGGCGATCGAAAACACGCTCGTCAGTGCGAATCCCCGATCGCGCAATAGCTCGCGCAGTCCAAACCGAAGATCGCGAACGAATATCACGGCAACATCGACCTCACATGCATCGCGAATTTTTTCTGGTCCACGGTCCACCCGACCTGCGCGTTGTGCGGCCTGTCTTTCAATCGCACCAGCCGCCCTCGTTCGGGGGGCCTCCGCCGCACCGTCAGCGCCATCGGCTGCGTACCGACCACACTCGCATCGACCGCCGCCATTGCCGCCAGCCAGTCCCACGCATAATAACGCCCCGCGCGAATCGACTCCGCTTCGCTACGCAGCAACCGCAGCGCGATCGACGCCGCCCACTCGCGCGCTTCTTCTTCAAACAACCGCAACGTGGCCGCCGTGATTGGCGCTTTGTTGGTGGCATCGAGCGGAACGACCCGCGTCTTCCAGCCCAAGTGCAGCACGCGCTCGACAGCTTCCGGATCGACATACGAATTCCATTCCGCCGTCTTCACTCCATCGACGTTGCCAGCGACACCCACCGCCCCGCCCATCCAAAGCAACTCGTTTACCGCCGTACCCGTGCGCGGCTCGATCGCGGTCGCAGCCGCAATGTTGGTCAACGGCCCAAGCGCCAATACCCGCACCGGCCGCCGCGTGTCCATCAAACGATCGGCCAGAAAACGCGCCGCGGGAATCGGCTCGACCCGTCGCCGCGCTTCCGGTAACTCATCGCGCAAGAGCCGGTCGGATGCCTTCCGCCACTCCGGCGGAAATGAAGCATCACCCTGAAACCGCCGCTCGGTCCCCGCGTAGACCGGGACATTCGAAAGCCCAGCGGCTTCGAGCAAACGCAGCACCGTTGACGCGCCCGGCTCCGGATGCGCCAGCCCCGCGCAGACGGTTACCGCTTCGATTTTGACCGACGGCTGCCGCGTCAACCAAAGCAGCGCCAGCAAGTCGTCGGCGCCCGCATCGGTGTCGACAATAAGAACCCCCTGCGCCACGCACAGCAGTCCCGTCGTAAGAAGGAGTCCGGCAACCCTCATGCGAAAGTCGAATCCAGCCGATAGTTCGGGTAGGAGAGGTCCGACAATTAGTATGCGCTACCTTTGGATGATCCCGCTGGCATTTCTTTTGCTTCTCGCCGCCCCGTCTTTGGACGCCAAGCCCAAACCCCGCCAGTCGTCGATAAAGAAAGTGCGCGGCAAGCAGAAGCCGAACCTCAAGCCGCTGGTATACGATCCCAAGAAGCACAAGGCGCAGGTCGTCAAGAAGCGGCACTGGTGGAGCCGGCGGTAGCAATTTGCCATCGTGTTCGGTGTCCTGGCCGCGATGTCCGTTAATCGCTGCATCGCCAAGGTGAGCAAGGAGGGAATCGAATCCGCTTCCATCCGTTGCCCGGCCCAGGCAAACGCGCCGCCATTCAACCCTGCTGGTGTCCGGTCTCATATAACTATGTACATATAGGCAGAGTTGCCTCATACGGGGTCATGTTCACCCCAGCAGCTCCCT
>VFZW01000395.1 GCA_016871055.1 Acidobacteriota bacterium | reverse complement strand
ATGTTTCCCTCTTTGTCCACAACCGCCAGATACGTTGTATTGCCGCTGGTGATTAAATCGACACCCGGCGCGACATCGCATTTGGCCTTCGCCATGTCAATCGCGCTCGCCCTCTTCGCCGCGTATTGTTTCGAAAGCATCGACCGCAATGGCACATCGACAAACCGGGGGTCCGAGCTGTATTGCCACAAATCGGCATACGCCAGTTTCATCGACTCGATCTGCCAGTGATACGCCGCCGCGTCTTTCTTTTCCAAAGGCCGCGTCTCTATCATGTTCAACATCTCGATCGCGCCGATGCCCGAACCATTCGGCGGCAGTTCGTAAAGGCGCCATCCGCGGTAAGTCGACGAAATCGGCGTCACCCACTCGGGCGTCCACTCGGCCAGATCTTTCGCGTCCAACATCCCACCCAGTCTTTTCGATGTCGCCAATATCGCCTTTCCGATCTCGCCTTTGTAAACCACGTCCGGACCTTGCGCCGCAAGCAACGCAAACGCCCGCGCCAACATCGGATTCTTGAAGACCTGTCCGACCGCGGGTGGCTTGCCGCCTGGCAGAAATATCTCCGGCGCCGCTTCGGGCGCGCGCAGACTCTTCAGCGTCACCTCGCTCGCGCCCCATGACTGTTGAATGCGCTCGGTCACAGGAAAGCCCTCGCGCGCGTAGTAGATCGCGACACCGAACAAATCCTTCCACGGCAGCTTGCCGTAGCGTGCATGCATAGCGGCCCAACCCGCCGCCGCGCCCGGAACAGTGGCCGTGTGTATTCCGCGCTGTGGCATGGTCTGAATGTCCAACTTCTTCATCGCGCCGATCGATTGCGCCTTCGCCGCCCACCCGCTCGCGTTCAAGCCCGCAAGCTTCTTATCGCTCGCCGTCCAAACCATCGCGAACAGATCGCCGCCAATTCCATCCATCATCGGTTCGACCACGCTGAGTACCGCGTTCGCCGCAATCGCGGCGTCGACCGCCGATCCGCCGCGCGCCCGGACTTCCGCGCCCGCTTGCGACGCCAACGTCTGCGATGTGGCCACAATGCCATGCTTCGATATCGTCATCGCGCGCCCGTGATCGCGGCTCTGCGCAATCAAACTGAGCGAAGCAAGCAAGGGAACGGCGGGTTTCATTTTTTCGATTCCGGAATCGTGAAGAGTAGAGCCTGCAACGCCCACGCCGTACCCGCCGCCGAAATCCACTGATCGTGGCCGTAAGGAAACCCGCTCTCGAAGTAGGTTTGCAGCGGGAACACGCGCGACCGTACATACCAAGAACCATCAGGCCGCTGCGTATTCAGCAGGAATTGCACGCCTTTCTTGTATATCGCATCGGACGGCTTCATGCCGCTTTCATGCAGCGCATACAAGGCAAGCCCCGTTGCGTAGGCGTCCTCCTCGGTCGTCGAAAGCTGCGTCCAAGCTCCCGACGCACGCTGGTCCTTCACGAGCATGCCCGACGCCTTAACGATCTCCGATCGCGGCGCGCCCGTCCACTGCAATCCGAGCAGACGCATCGCTTTCTCTTCAAGATCGTCCGCCGGAGCGGCGATCAACCACGCTCGCGCCCGCGCCACGCGCTCGCGCATCTCCGCAGCCCACCCCGGCGGTGCGTAGTCGCGCAGCGCCTTCGCCGAAAGCGCCGTGTAGGTGAGCGACGTGTACTCTTGCGGCGGACGATAATCGTCGACCTTCCATCGCCCGCTCGGCGATTGGCGGAATGCCAGCAACTGCACGGCGGCATCGGTATCGGCGCCCGCGGCTACGCCAAGGTCCTTCATCGCAAACAACTGAAACGACGCAATCTCGGGAATCAGTGCGCCGGTCAACTCCTGATCGATCGCCTTCGCCCGCGCCTTGCGCAGTTCGTCCATCTCGAGTGAAGCCGCCGCTTCGTCCACGCCAAATCCCCGCTTACGCGCGTGAGCCAAAACCTGCGCCACCTGCAGATTGTTGTGGCACGACGTGCACCCGCGCTTCTGCGGAATCAACGGCGCCGACTTTTGCATCAACGGAATGCCGCGCTCAATCGCCGCGCGCACGGAGTTATTCAAAACCGGCGGAGGCAAAAACATTTCAGCCGGCCCCTCCGGCGTCTTCGCGTCTTCAAGCAACTGGATGATTCGCCCATCGCCCAACCGCCGCGCCCAAGTCAGCGCCGTGAATCCGTTTTCGTTCTTTGCTTTCACGTCCGCGCCCTTGGCAAGCAGGTAACGGATGATTTCCGGGTCGCGCCGGTACGACATCGCCGCGCGCATCAACGGCGTGTAGCCTCGCCCCGAATTCGCCGACACGGGCGCGCCCTTCTCCACCAGCGCTTTCACCACTTCGACATCGCCGATATTGGCCCAGCGCGCCAACGACCCCACCGTCGCGCCCGCGCCCCGCGCCACCAACTCGCGCACACAATGACCGCAGTCTCCAACGCCAAAGTAACCGATCGGATCGCTCTTCGATGCGATACCGCCCGCGGCAATCAACGCGCGAATCGTTTCGATGTCTCCGGCACTCCTCAACGGCACCCGATTCGCCGCGCGCGCAGGCGCCGCATTCGGATCGGCGCCCTTCGCCAACAACAGCTTCACAATTGGCAAGGAGCCTTCGCGCATCGCCGCCGCATGCAACGGCGCACGCCCATCCGCCGACGCGATGTTTACATCCGCACCCGCGTTGAGCAGCGAGCGCGTCTTCGCTTCATCGAACACCGCCGCCAGCAACGGCGTAATTCCGGCCACGCCTTTCGCGTTCGGATTCGCTCCCGCCGCTAATACAATCGACACCATCCGCGCATCGGCCGTATGCACCGCTTGCATCAATGGCGTCATGCCGCTGGCGTTGGCGAAGTTCGCCAAACTGCTCCCTTTCAGTTCGCGCTCGGCGCGGAGATGGTCCCCGTTTCGAATCGCGACAAGCAGATCGTCGATCGGCGCTGCCGCGAGCGTCAACCCAAGAACGAACAAAATGCGCATACCGATAGCGTACTCGCTACGGCACCCGCGAGCACGTTTTCCCCGCCTCGCAAAACCCGGCGCCACGCCGCGGCGCCCAACCAGCGATGAAACTCCGAAAGCCGCACCGGTCCCGCGTCGATCGGACTGCGTTCGATTTCCGCCACGACCCGCCCATACTCGCCGCTATTAAGCGGCGTCGATTCGTATCGCTCCTTCCACATCGCACCGCGAGCATCGCGATCGAGGAGCACGACACGCGCATAGTCGGAATGGACTCGCGCTAACGCGCGCGCAGGCGCGTCGACAGTTTGGGGCACCGCCACCAGCCCATAGCGATCCGCCAACAGACAATACGCCATCACACGCAATCCGAATCGCTCGCTGTTCCGGGCGAGCAGTCGCAGAAACATCTCGCGTTCGCGATCGGTGCAAAACACAATCTGCCCCGGCTTGCCACATTGCAGAAAATAGTGCGGCACGCCCGGAATCACAACGCGCGCTCGTCTAGGCATTCATTAAGATAGTGTTCGCGACAGGCTATTCCTCTCAGTCCAGCTACAATAAAAACGATGCGTCAGATCCTGTCCGCTTTGCTTGTGTTAACCGCCGCTTTCGCGCAGGCGCCGCCGGCAAAGAAAAAATCGTTCCTCGACAAACCAACGCTTGAATCCTCCGTGCGCCACCTCTTCGTTTGGCCCGCGCAGATTACAGTCGCCGTCTCGGATCCAAGGCCCACAGGCATCGACGGCATCGTCGAAGTCAGCGTGACCGGATCGCTCGGCGGCGCCAGCCAGGCCGCAAATTTCTTCGTGTCTAAGAACGGCGAGAAGGTGATTCAAGGCCAGTCGTTCGATGTCAAAGAGAACCCATTCAAAGCAACCATCGACAAGCTAAAGGCCGAACTCGGACCGGCCATCGGAACATCCGGCGCGCCTGTCGTCGTCACCATCTTCAGCGACTTCCAATGCCCCTACTGCAAGGAAGAAGGCAAGATGCTGCGCGCCAATTTAATTCAAACCTACTCAAAAGAGGTCCGCGCGTACTTCAAGGATTTCCCGCTCGAACAAATTCACAACTGGGCCAAGCCTGCCGCAATCGCCGGCCGCTGCGTGTTCCGCGAAGAGCAAGCCAAGTTCTGGGACTTCCACGACTGGGTCTTCGACAAGCAGGATCAACTGAAGCTCGAGGACTTTCGCGCCAAGTTCGAAGGCTTCTTGAACGACAAGAAAATTAACGCGCCCAACGTGCTGAAGTGCTACGACTCCAAGGCTACCGAAGACGACGTGAACCGTAGTTTCAATCTCGGCCGCGCGGTCGAAGTTACGTCGACGCCGACCATTTTCGTCAACGGCCGCAAGCTCGCCGGAAACGTCAGTTGGCCCCAATTGAAACAAATCATCGACTTCGAAGTCGAATATCAAAAGACCGCCAAAAACGCCGGCGAAGACTGCGGCTGCGACATCTCCCTTCCCTCTCTCCTTCCGAAATAACATGCGCCTCTCCCTCTTTCTCGCGGTTCCGATCGCACTGTTCTCCGCCGAACCGCCGCCCTCGCCCGCGATCAATCCCGACAGCTATTTGAGCCACATCAAGATCCTCGCGTCGGAAAAACTGAAAGGCCGCGGCACCGGCTCTAAACAGTTGGAAGAGGCCGCCGAATACATCGCCAAGCAGTTCAAGGCGATCGGATTGCAACCCGTCGGCGGCAGCTACTTCCAGCGATTTCCCGTCACCACGCAAGCGCGCCTCGGCGGCGGCAACAAGCTCACGTTCACGGCCGGCGGCCAAAAATCGGTCCAGGTCTTCGACAAGGAGTTCATCCCAATGAACTTTAGCGCGGGTGGCGCGGTTTCTGGCGAACTTGTATTCGTTGGCTACTCGATCACCGCGCCGGAATACAACTACGACGACTTCGAGGGCATCGACGTAAAGGACAAGATCGTTGTCTTCTTCCGCCGTGAACCGCAGGAGTCCGACGACAAGAGTCCGTTCAACGGCCGCGTTTACACCCGCCATTCACAGTTCGATTCCAAAGCGACCAACGCGAAGTTGCACGGCGCCAAAGCCGCCATCGTTCTGACCGACGTTTTGTCCTCCGGCTCGGGCGATCTCGAGAAATTCGCCAGGAACGCCGGTCCCGCCAACGCCGGCATTCCGCTTGTCATGCTCAAAGCCGACGTCGCCGAGAAGTGGTTCCAAAAGGCCGGCAAAAATCTGCGCGACATCCACCGCGACATCGACCGCGACCTGAAGCCTCGCGCCTTCGCATTCCCTTCCGATATCAAGGTCGAGCTCAAGGCCGATGTCGAACGCGTCGTCAAATCGGTGCGCAACGTCGTCGGATACTTGCCCGGTGAGACCGACGAGTACGTGATCGTCGGCGCGCATTACGATCACCTCGGCCTCGGCGAACAGTTCTCGATGGCCCCGAACATGGTCGGCAAGCCGCACCTGGGCGCCGACGACAACGCCAGCGGAACATCCGGCGTCGTCGAACTCGCCAAGTGGTTCGCCGGCCAGCCGAAACGGAAACGCGGCATTTTGTTTATGACCTTCGCGGGCGAAGAACTAGGCCTTCTCGGCTCGGCATTCTACGCCAATAACCCGCTGCTGCCTAACGCAAAGGCGGTGACCATGGTCAACATGGATATGATCGGCCGCGTGCGCGACGGCCGTGTTTTCGTCGGCGGCGCGGGCACCGGCGAATCGTTCGCCAAGCTTCTGGCCGAAATCCCCAAACCCGCTGGAATGCAGTTCGACATGTCGGAAACCGCCGGCTACGGTTCGTCCGATCACACCTCGTTCACAACCAAGCAGATCCCGGTTCTCTTCTTTTTCTCCGGTCTGCACGGCGACTACCACAAGCCTGGCGATACGTGGGAAAAAATCAACGCGCCGTCGGCCGCATCGCTGCTCGGCTTCATCGCAACCGCAATCCAACGCCTCACCGGCGACGAGCCCCGCCCGCGGTACGTTCGTGTCGTCCCTCCGCAGTCCGCCCACGGTAGCGGCGCGCCCGGCTCCGGCGGCGGCCGCTCCGGCTACGGCCCCGACTTCGGCTCGATTCCCGATTTCGCCGAGCCACCCACCGGCATTCGCTTCGCCGATGTGCGCGAAGGATCCCCCGCCGCCAAGGCAGGCCTAAAGGGCGGTGACATCATGATCGAGTTCGACGGCAAGAAAGTCGCCAACCTCATGGACTTCACCGTTCTCCTCCGCCAAAAGAAGCCAGGTGACGAAGTGTCCGTTGTGGTCATCCGCGGCGGCCAAAATGTC
>VFZW01000394.1 GCA_016871055.1 Acidobacteriota bacterium | reverse complement strand
AACACCACAATCTCCGCGTCGAAATGGCGGCCAGCGAACAGCTCTTCAATCGGAACGAAGGAGGGCATTGCGTCATTCTCTCTCATCTCGGCAGGTTTGCACCAGAGCCGCCGATGGCATCCGCAATCAAGTCGGCCGCTCCGGCCGATGATCCGTTGGCGTCGAAACCGGAGAGCCTTCCGTTCGGAGAAAGAACCCAAAGTTCCTGCGAACCCGGCCGGAACGCCGCAGCTGCGGCCTCACCGACAGCCACGTCACCCGAGGCTCGATGCCAAGTGGCGGCGCCCTCCCTGGCGTACAAGGTTCCGGCCGACTCGGAATAGGCAAGTACACTGGCTGCCCCAGCGGTATCAAAGCCGCCCCGGACCGATCCGGAAGCTGAGTGTTCCGCGCAGTGGTCCGACTGGCACACCAAGAAGCCATTCCCCGCGCGATCCCACGCGACCGAAACAGTAGATTCGGCGGCGCTGAGTTGCCTGGCCGACGAACCGGGCACGATCAACCATAATTCCTTCGCCGTCAGCGCGACAAGCGCGGAGGCATCCAGCGAAACCCAAATTCTCGATGCCACCTCCGGCAACTTGTAGGCGTGGCCGTCTCGCGGGCTGTCGACAACTCCTGTAATTCCAATAACTTCAGAGCCGTCCGGCGACAGCAGCCAGCCGAGCGCCGGGGCCGAGATTCTGGCCGGAAAGCGCCATAGACGCCGTAAGAATGAATACCGCGATCCCCCGCGGAGGTGTAGCCATCAGTTTCCAGTGCATGTGTTCGCCCTAGGCCGTTCGTCCGCTTCGTGCAGTCCGACACGGCGCCACTTAATTCATCGGGCGAATGCCGCCAAACCTTTACGGTCATCTAAACCTTAACCTCCGCAAAGCCGAAGATAGCCCTATAATAGGGACGTAACCTTCCCCGCCCGTATCGCGCCTTCCGTAATACGGCGAAGTTTTCTCCGCGAGGCCACTCATGTCCGCATACTCCAATCCCGCACCATCCCCGGTCGAACAGCCAAACAAGCTGGCTCCGGTTGCGCTTCCGACGCCACCGGAGAAGAGAGGCGGGTCGTGGAAGGGATTTGTCATCGCTGCATTGATCGCCGGTGGCGGCTGGGCCGCTTACGAATTTGGTTATAAGCGTTCGGTCGCCAATCAACAAGCGCAGGCAGTGGTCGCCGCGATTCCGACGTTCAAAGTGGCGACCGGTTCGCTCGAAGTCCGGACTCGGGTGGCTGGCGGCACGGCGGCTCGCGAGTACGTCAACGTCACTGCGCCGATGATTCGCGGCCCTGAAGGCAATCGGCCGATGGTGCTGTTGAAGCTTGCGCCTTCCGGTTCGATGATCAAGAAGGGCGAGTTAGTCGCCCAGATCGACGGGCAGTCGTTGCAAGACCATATCGACGACGTGAAAGATACTGTCGAAACAGCTGAAGCCGACGTTCGCAAACGCGAAGCCGAATTGGAAATCGATTGGAAAAACATGCAGCAGACCTTGGCCATTGCCAAGGCCGATTACGACAAGGCCCGCCTGGACGCCAGGGCGTCGGAGGTCCGGACCGAGGTCGAGCGCCTACTGCTTCAGCTGACCGAGGAAGAGGCGCTGGCGCGCTACAAACAGCTACAGGCCGATATCGAAAACACGAAAAAGCGCAACGAATCGGACATCAAGATTTTGAAGTACACTCTGGAGCGCCATCGGCGGCATCTTGACCGGCATGCCGGCGATATGAAGCGGTTCGAGATCCGCGCTGCCATCGACGGACTAGTGGTCTATCAGTCAATCTGGGGCGGGAGCTCCCTGCGACAGATCGAAGTTGGCGATCAGGTTACGCCCGGCCAGCCGTTCATGAAAGTCGTAAACCCGACGAGCATGATGCTTGACGCTCGTATCAATCAGGCCGAAAGCGAAAGGTTCCAGTTGAATCAGGCCGCGGTGATGCGTATCGACGCGTTCCCTGGAATGACGCTGAAGGGGCATATTTTCAGCATTGGCGCGATCGCCACGGGCGGACGATTCCAAAATTACTACATTCGCAACGTGCCGTTGCGCGTCGCCTTCGGCTCCGTCGACCCTAAGCTGATCCCCGATCTTTCCGGCTCAGCCGATATTCTTCTCGAAGCCTCCGAGCCAAACGCGGTTCTCGTTCCGCTGGGCGCGCTCGAGGAAAAGGACGGCAAGAGCTTTGTGCACGTGAAGACCCAGAAAGGCTTCGAACTTAAAGAAGTGAAGACGGGCCTACGCAACGACACTCATGTTTCGGTGACTAGCGGGATTACCGCCGGTCAGGAAATCCGCGCGATCCTTTAAGCGATCCGCGGAACTGTTTCATCCGAACAGCGGTTCGATCTCGCGGCTTACGATCATCTTCTGTGAGGCGAACGGCTCGATGTAGTAGAAGTCACGGCCAGAGGGCGTACCCTTGATGGTCTTGCGCCAGTCGATGCCCATGACCGAGTAGATGGTTGTCGCGATGTCCTCGGTATAGATGGAGCGCTTGACGCCCCAGCCGGCATCGACGATTTTCGATCCGTCGGGGTTGGTCTTGCCGATGACTTGGCCGCCCTTGACGCCGCCGCCCGCGAAGAGGCCTGTGAATGCGTATTGATAGTGATCGCGACCCTTCAGTTTGTCGGTGATATTCCCCGGCGTACGGCCAAATTCGCCGACGGCGATGACAAGAGTTTCGTCGAGGAGCGTGGTGCCATTGGCGCGCTTGCGCGAGGCGAGATCCTCCAGAAGAGTCGACAGCGCGGGATCGAGTTCTTCGGAGCGCTTGTAGATGTTGTTGCGCGTGTAAATGTTGGAGTGGTGATCCCAATCGCGGTGGAGCAAGAAGATGAACTTCGTGCCGGCGTCGGCTTCGATCAGGTTGCGGGCTATGATGCAGGCGTCGCCGACATCGGTTCCGCCGTAACGGGCCTTGTCTTCGCTGCTGAGTTGAAAGAGCGGCGCGGTACGAGGATCGGAGAGCAGCCGAACGGCGGATTCGTAGTGGTCGTTGTAGTCGCGGAAGGCCTTGGCTTGCAGAGAACTGTCGTTACGAAGGCGGCTGTCGAAGTCCTTGAGCATTGCCCAGCGGCGTTGGAACTCCTTCCTCTCTTCGTCGCTATCGACAGCGTAGGCGCTCAGGTCGGTCTGTGTTTGGATGTGGAACGGCGAATAGAGCGCGGGGAGGAATCCGCTTTTCAACAGACCGGCTTGATTCTGCACAACATTGAGCGCGACGTAGCTCGGCAGGCAATCGGATGGCTTGCGGCGGTTGTGGCACTCCATCGCAACGACGGAACCGACAGCGGGGATTTCTTTGTGCAGCGATGGATTCAAAGAGTGCGCCGACTGCACATAATACTGCGCGCGGCCATGGACCGAATCCCACGCTTCGAGCGAACGGACCAGCGCGACCTTATCGAGTTGCTTGGCGAGCTTCGGGTAAAGCGCCATGGGCCACTTGACGCCCGGCTGAAGTTCCTTGACATTGAAGTCCGGCGGGGTCCACTTGTCCTCTTTCAAGTCCCAGGTGTCGAGGTGCGATTGGCCGCCGTCGAGCATGACCCAGATGACGAACTTTGCGCTGTTGCGCGGCTTGGCAGACTGCGCGGATTTGGCGGCTTGCGCTTCGAGCAGCGGCGAGAAGCTGTAAGCGGCTACAGACGTGGCGCCGGCGCGAAAGGCCTGGCGTCGAGTGATGTAGTTGTCGAGTAGGCGGCTCATTAGTAGTTGAAGAGGAATTCGACTTTGTTGACGAGGAGCCATTGCAAATCCTCGTGATTGGAGATCTGCATGGCCATGCGCTTTTCATCGGGCTGCGGGGCGCGTTGCAAGAAGCGCCAGAACAGTTTGTCGACAATGTGCTCCTGCGTCGCGTTTTGATCCTGAAGCGTTTTCAAGAAGCTGCCGGGCTGGGCTTTGACCTGGCTTTTGACAAAGGGGCTATTCAGCAATAGTACGGCTTGGGTAACGTCGCCGTCGTTGGTGCGCTCGGAGAATTCACGGTTGGTCTGGCCGAAGGAGTCGAGGAAGAAGTGGAGATCCTTGGCGCCGGGGAAGTTCTGGCGGAGGTCTTCGGGCGAGCGAAGTTCGGTGGCAAAGCGGACTCGAATGTTCGTATCGCGAATCGGGATCTGATTGTAGTTGCCGGTCGCAAAGACGAGGGAATCATGAACTTGTTCGGCGGTGAGGCGGCGAACAAACTTCCGCGCAAAGTACTTCGCATAGCTGTCTTTCCAGTCGCCAGGAAACCTGGAACTCAGTTGATAGGCGCTCGATTTGGCGATGGTGCGGAAGAGATGGCGGAGATCGTGATTGTGCTTTCGGAAGTCATCGGCGAGGGCGTCGAGCAGTTCGGGGTGGCTTGGCTGCAGCGTCCACGGAGCGGGCGGCGGGTTCTTCGGATCCTGGCGAAGCAGGTCGAATTCGTGCGGGGGATCGACAATACCCACGCCGAACAATTCGGCCCAGAACATGTTGACGGCCGAGCGGGCGAACTGCGGATGCGTGGTGAGGATGCGGGCGAACTCGCCGCGCAGGGGCTTGTTTTGCACGGGTGTGGCGCCGTTCAAAATGAATGCGGGATCGAGCTTGCCCTTACCGTTGCGCGGGATGCGAACGACGGTGCGCGCGGATGCGTCGTAGCCTTCGCCTTCGTCGTCGATCGAATATTCGTCGCGGCTCGTAGCGATTTCAACGCGCCGAAGCACGCGGGTGCCGCCGAAAAAAGCCGCGGTTTTCCAGAGCTCCTCGCGCTTGCGCGTGGTGAGGTAGAGATTGATTTTTTCGAGGTGGTTGGCGCCGTCGTGGCAAGAGACGCAGCTCAAATCAAGGCCGAGAAAATGCTTAACGGAATTGATGGCGAGTTCGTCGGAGGTATCCTCATGTACGGTGTCGTCGCACTTGATACCGATGACGACCCAGCGGGCGACGTAGCTGGCCGGCCCGACGTACCAGTTGCTGGCGGCGTTGGCCGTGAGCATGTCCTTCACCATTTCGTTGTAGGGACGATTGAGGTGAATGTTGTCGTAGATCCATTTGTAGAAAAGGTTTTTGCCTTCGTTGCCAACGCGGTTGGCGGCGGATTTGGCGAGGTCGCCGAACCAGTAGGTCCAGCGGGCTTTGAAGGCTTGCGATACGGTGAGCGCGTCGATGAGTTTGTCGCGTTTGGCGGGGTCTTCGTCGGCGAGGAATTTTTCGAGTTCGGCGGAGTCGCCGATACGGCCGGTGAGATCGAGATGGACGCGGCGGAAGAACTCTTCGTCGGAGGCGAGCGGGGCGTGCGGGACTTTGTCGGCGGCCATCTTGGCGAAGATGTGGTCGTCGATGAAGTTCTTTCTTGCGACGTTTTGCGGCGCGATGGTCTCGCTGCCGCGGATCGCGCCGGTGAGGGTAGACAGTTTCTGCCGGCGGTCTTCGACGCCGACCTTGGGGTGGTCCTTGGGGAGCTGGGCGAAGGCCGCAGCGCTAATCACGAGGAGCAGAGTGCGATACATGTTGCGCCGTAGAAATCATATCGAATGTTGGGGGTGGTGCGGGGTGGGAACAATCTCGGCGTTGGCCGCGTATTGGATGGCGATGCGGCAGTTTCTGGCACTTGCGGTCTGCGCGGGACTGGCTTGGCTGGCGGTTGGCGCTGTGCCGTATTGGGCGAATGCGATAGTTGCCAGCGCGGTGATGCACAAACATCGATCGCCGGCGGCGGCGAACGAGCTGGCCTTGGCGCGTTGCCACATCAACCAAAGTACGGCTGCGGTGCTCTTGCCGCTCGTTCTGGCCTGGGCGATTCGAGTGTTCAGCCTGCGCGGTGAGATTTGGTGGATGATGCTGTTGCGTGCGTCGATGGAGCTGATTCTGATGGTCGCGGCGGGTTGGCTGGTGCATTTCGCTCACACGTCAGCGCATCCGCTGACCGCGCTGTTCATCGAACTCTGCGGCCCGGTTCCGTTTCTGATGAAATAGACACGTGAAGATTCAACTGCTGATCGCCGCCGCGGCGGTTGCCTCGGGACAGGATTTCGTGCGCGACGTGAGGCCGATCCTTTCCGACAACTGCTTTGCGTGTCATGGGCCGGACGATTCGAAACGCATGGCGGGAGTGAGGCTCGACACCAGCGAGGGCGTGAAGGCTCTGGTGCAAACCTGCCGAGATGAGAGAGAATGACGCAATGCCCTCCTTCGTTCCGGTTGAAGAGCTGTTCGCTGGCCGCCATTTCGACGCGGAGATTGTGGTGTTGTGCGTGTGGTGGTACCTGAGCTTCAAGTTGAGCTACCGGGATTTGGTGAGCATGATG
>VFZW01000393.1 GCA_016871055.1 Acidobacteriota bacterium | reverse complement strand
CTCGCTTCTACCGCCAAGGGAGCTGCTGGGGTGAACATGACCCAGTATGAGGCAACTCTGCCTATATGTACATAGTTATATGAGACAGGACACTAGCGTTGGCGGAGGCCCAGCTCTCGAACAATCAGACGCTTCTGGCCGACTTTGACTTCCGCCGGCCGATTGTTCACTCGATGTTCCAGGTCGACCGCAGCCCAGGCGTCACCGACTACCTCATGGGCAAGTGCGAGCTCCACGAAATTATCAAGAAGGTCGCCGGCTCGAACCTCTACATCATGCCCGCAGGCGAAGCGGTTCTTAACCCGCTCGAATTACTGAATCTCTCCGAAGTGAAAGTACTGTTTGACCGGCTTCCGCAGGTCTTTAACTGGGTGATCCTCGATACCCCGCCGTTGCTGTTCGCCGCCGACGCGAACCTCTTATCGACGATGTGCCACGGCACGGTGCTGGTCGTTCGCATAGGGACGACCACGATCGATTCGATTACGCGCGCCATGCAATCGCTTTGTGAGAACAACGTTCTTGGCATCGCCGTTAACGGGGCGCGGCGCGGCGAACTCTACAGCAAGTACACCTACTATCACTCGTATTACTACGCCGCCGAGAACGCCAAGGCCGCCGAAATGGCCGCGGCCGACGAAGGTTCGGACGCGCCGCCGCCTCCGCCGGCCGAACGGGAGTAGTTACCCGCGCCTCAGTACCAGCGCCGCGTTCTTGCTCCCAAACGCAATGCAGTTCGCCACCGCGTATTCAAATTCGAGCTTCCGCGCAACTGCCGGTACATAATCCAGATCGCATGCGGGGTCCGGCTCCTCCAAATTAATCGTGGGGTGCACGACGCCATCCCGCATCGCGAGCAGAATCGCCGCAACTCCAGCCGCCCCACAGGCGCCTTGCGGATGGCCGATGAGGCTCTTCAGCGCGCTTCCGGGCACGCGCCGCGCGTGCGATCCGAATGCCAGGTGCATCGCCGCGGTTTCAATGCGATCGTTCAATTCGGTCGATGTTCCGTGATATTGCAGATAGCCGATCTGTTCGGGCGTGACCGCCGCCTCTTCCAGCGCCATGCCGATCGCCCTTGCCGGTTCTTCTCCGCACTCCTCAAGACGGACCCGGTGGTAGGCCTCGCAGGTAGACCCGTAGCCGGCGATTTCGCCATAGATCCGGGCGCCGCGCGCGAGCGCGCGTTCTCGTTCTTCCATTACCAGAAACCAAGCGCCCTCTGCGATAACGAATCCATCCCGATCCTTGGAGAATGGGCGCGACGCCTGCTCCGGGGAATGATTCCATCGCTGGGTCATGATGCGCATCAATTGGAAGCCGCGCATGATGAGCGGCGCCAGGGGCGCATCCGCTCCCCCCGCCAGCAGGCAGTCGATCATCCCCGCCTGAATGTTTCGCATTGCGTAACCAATCGCATCGGTGGACGATGTACAACCCGTCGACACGACATGCGACATCCCGCGCAATCCGAAGTGCATCGAGACCTCGCTGGCCAACGTTCCAATCGTCGACGTCGGGATGACGTACACGCTGCACTGCTTGGTCCGCCCTGTGTGATAGAGCCGGTACTGTTCTTCGGTGAACGCCTGGCTGCCGCCTCCCGACCCCAAAATCACTCCGATCCCACGCAACTGTTCCAGCGTCATCGCCGCCGTGTCGATTCCCGCGTCTTGCAGCGCCTCCCCGGCCGCGGCCCTCGCCAATGGCGTCACCCTTCCCACATGCGGCCGTTCTTTTGCGTTAACCCAATCGGATTCCCGAAACCTCTCGCCCACGATCCCCGCGATTCTTACCTGCAGGGCGCTCGTGTCGAATTGGTCGATCGCCCTTACGCCGCTGACCCCGTTTAGCGTGTTCGCCCAGAACGCCTCGCGTCCCACTCCATTCGGGCTGACCGCCCCGATTCCCGTCACCACCACCCGCCGTCTGGAATTTCTGATCGGATTGAGAGACACTTAGGAGCTAGTATAGGCGGTTCCACAGCCCGGCCCAATGCCTCCCTTCGAAATTTCGGAACTCGAAACGCCGCCGCCTCCATTCCCGGGGCCCGCGCCGCTTCATTTTGCGATGGCGGGTCTCGAAAGCGGGATCCTCGGCGGCGCGCTGATGATCGGATGGTTCGCGCTCGATTCGCTCTTCGAACATCAATACTGGTGGGCGATTCTGAACCTCTGGGGGTCGGCTGTTTATCAGAACCGGGTCTTTTCGATGGGGCTCGGGATCGCTACCCTCGCCGGCGCGGCGACGCATTTTTTTCTTCACGGCACGGCCGGGGCGATTTGGGCGCTGGCCGCCGGCCGGCTGCGGAACCAGTGGGTGCATCTGGCCGCGTCATTCGCGGCCGCGGCGCTCTGGTTTGTGGCGCTCCATTATGCGTTCTGGCCGGTCGTTTCGCCGGTTGTCCCGCGCGCGTCGCCCATGCCCGCCACGATGCTGGCCTACATTCTGTTCGGCGCGGCGCTGAGCCGGAACCCGTTCCGCGCCAACCAACTGCACTTCGCCTGGAAGCCTTGATGAAGGAATGTAACACCCGCAAATTTGAACCCCCGGCCCGGATCAGGTAAACTATGTAGTTTGCGTGTCCAGAAGAATTGGCTTAGGGCGGTGTCTGTAAACGTCGCCCCCCGCGTGGAAACCGGGTCAAGCCTGAACACGTCTTCGAGAGAGTCGCAGAGTGGAAAGGATTTAGCGCTGAATGAAGCATGCCAGGCTCGGTAGCCTGCTCCGAACGTTTGCGGTGTGCGCGACTGTGGGAGCATGCAGCCTCTATAGCCAGCAGCCACCCGCTGCGCCACCAAAACCCGCTCCGGCCAAGCCCGCCAACCCGTTTGAGACGGTGCCGCAGGCGGCCGAACCCGCGAAGCCGGATCCGGCGAAACCGCAATTGGAAGCGCCAAAACCGGCGGTCGACCCTGCCAAGCCCGCCGCACAAACGGCGATCGACGACGTGATCGAATCGATCGAGTTCCGGGGTGCGCGGCGCGTTCCGCAGGATACCCTGCGCGCGATGATCCTCACCAAGCGCGGCGATAAGATCGACGAAGACACGTTGCAACGCGATTTCATGTCGCTGTGGAACACCGGCCGCTTTGACGATATTTCGCTCGAACGCGAAGCCGGCCGCACGGGTTGGATCCTTCGCTTCGTCGTCGTCGAGCGCCGCATGGTTCGCTCGATCAAATACGAAGGCGCCAAGTCGGTGACCGTCTCCGAAATTCTGGATCGCTTCAAGGAACGCCGCGTCGGTCTGACCGTCGAAGCGCAGTACGATCCGAACAAGGTGCAGCGAGCGGCGATCGTGTTAAAAGAGTTTCTCGCGGAGCGGGGACGCCAGTACGCCACGGTCGAACCGGAACTCCGCCAGATTCCGCCGTCGTCGATGGAAGTTGTCTTCCGTGTTAACGAAGGCCCGAAGGTGAAGGTCGGCAAGATCGACATTCAAGGCAACAAGATTTTCTCGGACCGCGTGGCGATCCGCGCGATGAAGAACCTCCGGCCCGTCGGTATTCCCCGCTCGATTCTGTTTGAGAATCTGTTCGCCAAGACCTTCGATTCGTCGAAGCTCGAAGAAGACAAGCAGCGCCTGCAAGTGGCCTATCAGGAAAAGGGCTACTTCACCACGCGCGCCGGCGAGCACAAGCTGGAGATTATCGATGTCGGCGGCAAGGGCCTCAAGATTCCGGTGTTCAAGCCGAACAAGCCCGGGAAGCGCGCAAACCTGACGATTAACGTCGAGGAGTCGAAGCAGTACCGCGTGCAGAACATCAACGCCGTCGGAATGAAGTTGTTCCGCACGCCGGAGACGATTCTCTCCAACGTTTTCCAGTTGAAGCAGGGCGACATTTTCTCGACCGCTAAGCTTCGCAAGGGCCTGGAATCGATCCGCAAGCTGTACGGCGAGTTCGGCTACATCGACATGGTTCCCGAGCCGGATATCAATCCGCAGCTCGGCTCCGACAAGCTCGACTTTACGCTCAACGTCGACGAGGGCAAACAGTTTTTCGTCCGCCGCATCAACTTCGACGGCAACACCACGACTCGCGATAAGGTCATTCGCCGTGAAGTCCTGATCGACGAAGGCGATATGTTCTCGACGCGCATGTGGGAGCTTTCGATCCTTCGCTTGAATCAGCTCGGCTACTTCGAGGCGCTCAAAGAAAATGAGGCCGCCGAAATCACCCGCGACACGCGCACCAATACGGTCGACATTACACTCAAGGTGAAAGAGCGCGGCAAGAACTCGGTGCAGTTATCCGGCGGCGTCTCCGGCATCGCCGGCAGCTTCGTGTCGTTCGGGTATTCAACCAACAACTTCCTCGGTCTCGGTGAAACGCTCGGCATCAGTTCTCAGTTGGGCGACCGTATTCGCGACGTGACCTTCAGCTTCACCGAGCCCTACCTTCTCGACCGTCCCATTCAGGCCGGTTTCACCATCTACATGCAGCGATTCAACTTCGATCAAGCCCGCGAAGTGTCGCTGCTCTCGGGCCGCAACCTGATCCCGCTGTTCCAACAACTCGGCACCGCGAACCTATTGAACTACACCTCGAACGGCCGCGGTTTCACCGTCTTCGCCAGCGGTCAATACCGGCGGACATTCGCCCGTTGGACATTGAGCTACGGTCACGACAAATCCGAAATTGCCGTTCCTTCCGGAAATACGTCCACTCGCCAGTATTTCGACTACATCAATTTCCAAGGCCTTGGCGGGCCCAATCAGCTCGACGGCATTCGCACCAGCAAGATTATTCCGGCGTTCACCTACAACACGATCGACCACCCGATCACACCGTCGCGGGGTAAGAGCTTCTATGTTTCGACGACGTTCGCCGGTTCTTTCCTGGGCGGTAACGTCAACCTGATCGAACCGACGGCGACCTTTACCCAGTTCCGGCCTGGCCTGAAAAAGGGCCATGTGATCGGCTACCGGGTTCTGACTCGTGTCGTTGCCGGTTACGGCGGCAAGACCGCACCTCCCTTCAACCGCGTTTACATGGGCGGTGAGAACGACGTGCGCGGATTCGACATCTGGGGCGTAAGCCCGATGGCGTTCATACCATCCGAATCGGTTGTCAATGTACTGAATGACGACGGCTCGGCCCGTATGCAAAAAGTCCTCACCGGCGGCGTCGAGACGTTCGAGCCCGTGCTGCAATCGGTGCCGACCTACCAGTTGATCTTCCCTGGCGGCGACACCCAAGGCGTCGCCAACTTCGAATACCGCATTCCGATCTTCGGCCCAGTCACGCTGGCCGCATTCTATGACGCCGGCTTGAACAAGATCATGTTCAAGAATGCGCTCAAGATGCGCCCGGACCGCATCGACCTGCTCAATTCGAGCCATCCGAGCGCCGGTTTCGACGGACGCGTCCTTGTCGCCCCTGGCACCGAGCGCATGCGCATGTCCACCGGCCTTGAAATGCAGATCATGATGCCGGTCGTCAACGCCCCATTCCGGTTCTATTGGGCGTATAATCCCTCCATCGTTCGCGAATTCCTGCAGCCTCCGGTCGTGCTCGACCGCTCTGCCTTCCCCAACCAAGCGACGTTCATTAATTCGGTGGCCACATGGGGCCGCGCGACGCCGTTCTACGAGCGGCGGCGAACCTTCCGATTCACCATCAGCCGTACCTTTTAACTCAAACAGGAGTCTCCTAGCCGTGACCAACAAGATTTTCTGGCTGCCCGCAGTGTTGGCGGGCGCCTCGCTGACGATCTCCGCCCAGCCCAGCAAGATCGCCGTCATTAATCTCCAGCGGGCGATCATTTCGACCAAGGATGGCCAGAAGGCCGCCAAGGACTTGGAAGCCAAGTTCATGCCCAAGCGCCAGGAGATCGAAAAACGCCAGGCAGAAATCGCGGCGTTGCAGAACCAGTTGCGCGCCAGTTCGAACACCGCCAGCGAAGACGCCAAGAATAAGCTGATGCGCGATATCGACGCCAAGCAGAAGTCGTTGCAGCGCGATGGCGAAGACGCCTCGGCGGAACTCGACCAGGAACAGCAGAAGCTGTTTCAGGAGGTTGGCGGCAAGCTGATGGCCGTGCTCGACAAGTTCGCCAGCGACAACGGCTATGCGCTTGTCATCGACGTGAGCGCGCAGTCGAGCCCCGTGCTATACGCCTCGCAGGCCGTCGAGATCACCCGTCAGGTTATCGATCTCTACGACAAGAACGCTCCCGCCATGGCGCCCGCGCCGCCCACAGCTGGTGCTCCGGCGTCCGCGAAGCCCACGACCTCCGCTCCTCCCACCGCCAAGCCCAAGCCCGCTGGCGGAAAGTAGCGATCG
>VFZW01000392.1 GCA_016871055.1 Acidobacteriota bacterium | reverse complement strand
TGGTTCGCCACATGATGGTCACGAACGTTCGGGGCCAATTTTCCGGGCTCAAAGGAACAATCTCGTTTGATCCGAACAACCTCCCGGCGAGCAAAGTCGATGCAACTATAAAGGCCGGGTCGCTAAACACTGGGATCGTGAAACGCGACGACCATTTGCGCTCGGCCGACTTCTTCGACATCGCGAAGTTCCCAATGTTGTCGTTTAAGTCCACGAAATGGTCTCGTGAAGGGGGACGTGTGAAAGTCACCGGCGATTTGACGATGCATGGCGTCACGAAATCGGTAGTCTTCGATGTCGAAGGACCGGCGCCCGACGTAGAGTCACCGGATGGCACCATTCGAACGGGCGCGACGGTAACTGGAAAAATCAACCGCCAGGATTTCGGACTCAACTGGAACCGGGTGATAGAAGGCGGCGGACTTACCGTGAGCGAAGAAGTCGCGATCACGCTCGATATCGAAGCCATCAGGAAATAAACGCGCTTCAAATTGAAGAAGCTCGTGAACTCCGACAGTTGGCGCCGAGTCTTCTTCTACCGCGAAGCGACCCGCGGCTTCGGCAGCGTGACTGGAACTCCTACTTCGCGTCCCTCCAGTTAGCCCCTTCGCCAACATCGACAACAAGCGGCACCTCCAACTCACGCACGCTTTCCATCGTGTGCTTCACCAGCGAGCGCAGCGTATCGCACTCCGCCGGCGGGGCTTCGAATACAAGTTCGTCGTGCACCTGCAGAATCATCTTCGATTCCATGCCTTGGTCGCCCAGTTGCGCCTGAATCCGGATCATCGCCACCTTGATTAGGTCGGCCGCCGTGCCTTGCAGCGGCGTGTTCACCGCGGTTCGTTCGGCGAAGCCGCGCGCATTGGGATTCTTCGCGTTCATGTCGGGGATCGGCCTGCGGCGTCCATACAGCGTCTCCGCGTGGCCGGTCTCCCTCACTTTCGCGATCGTCTCGTCGATGAATCGTTTCACACCGGCGTATCGCTCAAAATAGCTCCGGATGTACCGCTCGGCCTCATTCTTCGGGATGCCAAGTTGCGCGGCCAATCCAAACGCCGTCTGCCCGTAAACGATTCCGAAGTTGACGGCCTTCGCCGCGCGCCGCATTTCAGAATTCACGAGTTCCGGCAGTGCGCCGAAGACCTCCGACGCCGTGCGCGTGTGAATATCTTCGCCGCTGCGGAACGCATCCACCAACACGGGATCGAGCGACATGTGGGCCAAGAGGCGTAGTTCGATTTGCGAATAGTCCGCGACGACCAAACGCCAGCCGTCGCGAGGGATAAACGCCGCGCGAATCTCGCGGCCGAGTCCAGTGCGGATGGGGATGTTCTGCAGATTCGGATTGACGCTCGATAGCCGCCCGGTCGCAGCGCCCACCTGATTGAACGTCGTGTGGACGCGCCCCGTGTCCGCGTTCACCATCGCCGGCAGCGCGTCGACGTATGTCCCTTTCAGCTTCGTCAGCCCACGGTATTCGAGCACCTTCCCCGCGATGGGATGTTCGTGCGCGAGGCCTTCGAGCACATCGGCCGCGGTGGAGATCTGCTTCGCGCCGGCTTTCTTTGGCGCGGGCAGATTCAACTCCTCAAACAAGACCTTGCCCAATTGTTGCGGCGAGTTGATATTGAACTCGTGCCCGGCGAGAGAGTGAATCGATTGCGTCAGCGCCGCGATCTCGGACTCCATCTTGGCCGACATGACGCCGAGTTGCGCCGAGTCGATACGAACGCCGGTCTGTTCCATTGCCGCGAGAACGGGCACAAGCGGGAGGTCGATTTCGAGGTACACCGGCTCGCCCGATGCGTCGACCTTTTCGCTCAAGCGGTAAACAAGATCGGCCCGTTGATCGGCGCGCGCGCCGGGATTGCGCTGCAAATACACTTCGCACATGGCATCGAACGCCGCGTTTCCACCGTCGGCGGTAAGTAGGAAACATTCGAGCATCAGGTCGCGAGAAAGTCCGCACACGTTGGGGAAAGCGGTGTAAATGGCCTTCGTGTCGTGGGCGATCTTCGGCCGCTCGCTGTCGATCCACGAGGCGGCGACTTCATACCCGCACGCTCGCGCCTCGCCCGCCTTGCGCGCGACGCCGATTTGACCGTCGAATAGCGCGATCGCGGCGACGCCCTCACCGATGAACGCCGCGAGTTCTTCGGCCGAGTGAACGGCCCCGTAGTCCTCGGCGCTGTCCGTCGCAGCCTCGGCGCCGAGTTCGCGGAGAAACGTAAAGAACTCCAGTTCGCGATAGATGGCCTCAAGAGCGGCGCGGTCGGGCTCGACCGAAGCTAGCGAACCGATAGGCACTTCGATCGGCACCTTCGTATCGATGGTGGCCAACCGCTGCGACATTGCGAGCGTGTCGCGGCCTTCCTCGATCCCTTGGCGCTGCTTGGGCTTCAATTCTTCGAGGTGCTGCACCAGTCCCTCGACGCTTCCGTACTTTTCAAGCAACTCCGCCGCGCCCTTCTTGCCGATCCCCGCGACGCCCGGAATATTGTCGACCGAATCGCCAACCAGGGCGAGAAAGTCGGCGACTTGCTCCGGCCACACGCCTATGAACTCCTTCACGCCGCTGCGGTCATAGACCGTATCGTCCTTGGCGGGGTTCAGCATCGTAATGCCGTCCTCGACCAGTTGCAGCATGTCCTTATCGGACGAAACGATCACGGTTTCGATCCCTTCGGCGCGGGCGCGCTTAGCCAGCGTGCCGATCACATCGTCGGCTTCGAACTTTTCGTATTCCAGAACCGGAATCCGCAGCGCTTCGAGCAACCGTTTGACGAGTGGAATCTGCGCGATGAGATCGGGCGGCGTCTCCTCCCGATTCGCTTTGTAGTCCTTGAACTCCTCTTCACGAAAGGTCGGACCTAAGCTTTCGTAAACAGCGGCGACGTAATCGGGCTTGTAGGTCTGCCGCAGCTTGCGCACCATATTGTGAAAAATGAAGACGGCTTCAGTCGCGACGCCCGTTGAAGTCCGCATCGGCGGAGCACTGGATCGGGCACGGGCGTGGTAGGCGCGGAAAATAAACCCAAAGCTGTCAATAAGAAACAGGCGCGGCATGGTTCTCCGATTCTGGCGTGTCTGGGCAAGCGTGTCAATTCGGCAACGAAGTCGCCCTGGAGCCGTGTCAAAAACAACACACAACGGCGGCGTAAATTATTTCAAATCAATAGGATACAATTTTTGGAATTGTGTTACACTTCGATTTGCGAAACAGACCAGGAGGCCCGCCCATTGTCCTTTGAACAGACTATCGCCCGGCCCGTCGAGTTCTCGGGCGTTGGATTGCACCATGGTGTAGCTGTTCGTATGAAGATCCGTCCGGCGCCCGCGGGTACCGGAATCGTCTTCCTTCGCACCGACCTCGACAACTTCGCGCTGCCTGCGTCCTGGCAGCATGTAGCACGCGTTTCGTATGCCACCAGTTTGATGCGCCAAGGTGTTCTGATTTCCACCACCGAGCATCTGCTGTCGGTCCTTTACTCGACCGGAATCGACAACGCGTGGATCGAAATCGACAACCTCGAAGTGCCGATTTTGGATGGGTCGGGCAAACCGTTTGTCGACCGGATCAGCGAAGTGGGCGTAGTCGTCCAGAAGCGCCGGCGCCGGTATTTGCGCGTGCGGAAACCGCTGACACATGTGCACGGCGATAAGAAGATTGTTATCGAACCGGCCGATACGTTCTCGCTGCGTTGCGATATTTTCTTTCCGCATCCGAAAGTCGGACGGCAGTCGATGGAGATCGAGTTGACGCCGGAGAATTACCGGACCGAAATCGCTCCCGCGCGGACATTTGGGTTCGAAAACGAGCTCGACGCAATGCGCAATATGGGGCTGATTCGCGGGGCGTCGCTCGACAACGCGGTGTGCTTCGCGGAATCGGGTGTGCGGAACGACGGCGGACTGCGGTTCGACGACGAGCCGTGCCGGCACAAGATTTTGGACTTGATCGGCGATCTGGCTCTGATTGGCCGGCCGCTGTTGGGCCGCGTGGTCGCCGAGCGCGCCGGACACGCCATGCACGCCGCGCTGGTCCATCGGATCATGGCCGATCCTTCTCTCTACGAGACGTTCACGCTCGATCCCGCCTTCGAAGCCGTCGCCGTTTAGCGCCGTGCATCATATTCCGAACGTTCTCACCGTGTTGCGGCTACTGGCCACACCAGTAGTGGTATGGCTGATTCTGCAACGCGATTTGCCGAACGCGCTGATCCTGTTTTTCTGCATCGGCATGACCGATACCATTGACGGAACGCTGGCGCGCAAGTTTGGATGGACGTCAAAGTTCGGCGCGGTGGCCGACCCGATCGCCGACAAAACGCTGCTTGTCACCGTGTTCTTGACGATGGGGTACATGGGCTACATGCCCGTCTGGCTGGTGGCGCTGGTCATGCTGCGCGACCTGGCGATTCTGGCCGCGGCGATAATCCTGAAGCGCGCCGGTCGGGTTACCGAATTTCCGCCGTCGGTGTTCGGCAAGGCCTCGACCTTCGTGCAATTGCTGACGGCGGGATCTATTCTGCTGGAGTGGCCAGCCGATCCGTCACCGTTCTTTTATGCCACCACCGCGCTGGCGTTCGTCAGCGCCGGACACTACGCCATCATAATTCGTAAAAAGCTCGATTGACGCCGCGATCCGTCAGCGCTAGTCTGAAGGTGTACGGTAAAGCACATGCGTTACGCGCCCTCTCGGCAATACTTGACCGCTGGATTGATCGCCGCGCTGGCGTTCGTTTCCGCGTTATTCGCCACCGAGTGGTTGATCGCCCTGATCGGCGCGGTGCTGTTTTTCGTAACCGCGGCCGCGGTTCTGGTAATGGCGTTCCGTCCCGTCATCGAAGTGCAGGAGCAGTACCTCATCGTTGGGCGGCGCGCGATTCCGTGGATCGACATCCGGCGCGTTGACCGCACGGGATGGATTTCGCCGCTGGCGGTTCACCTGACACTGGTCAACGACGAGAAGATGATGCTGTTTTATCCGGGCGATCTCGACTCGGCGAACGGACTGCTGCGGCACCTACGGCGAAATGCGCGTGAGGCGTACATTGACGGCATCCCGTGGCTGCAGTTCTGGGGTGAAGCGTTGCCGCCGGCCAGCGTCGACCGGCGCCAGACGGCGTCGCCGCGCCAACAACTGCTGCGTCCGGAAGACGAGGCAGAGGTCGAGCGATTACTTCAAGTGCTGAAGACGGTCGGGCATTTGGAATCGCGCCGCCCGTCAAACGAGAAGTAACCGTTGCGTCTGTTTCGCTGGTTGGTTGCACTAATGGCGGTCACGGCCTTGGGCGCTTGGCTCGCACCCGGAGTTGTGCTCGCGCCGGTAGGGCACTATTTGGTGGAATCGGCGCCGCCGGCGGCGTCGGATTGCCTGTTGGTACTGGCTGGAGACTTCCGCGGTCAGCGGATTACGACCGCGGCCGAGTTGTACCGCAAGGGTCTCGCCAGAAAGATCTTCGTGAGCGGGCCGGCCGGCGCGTTCGATCAGACCGAGGATGAGCTAGCCATACCGTTCGCGAAGCGCCGCGGTGATGGCTATGTGCCATTCGTGGGTTGGCCGAATCGCGCAAACTCGACAGTGAGCGAGGCTCGGGAGTTGCATCCGAAACTGAAAGCGGCTGGATGCAAGTCGGTGTTAGTGGTGACGAGCGATTTCCACACGAAACGCGCCGGACGAATCCTGCGCCGGATTTGGACGGATATCGACGTGAGGATGACCGCCGCGCCGACCGAAGATTTCGACGCGTCAAAGTGGTGGACCTCGCGCACGTATCAGAAGACGCTGTATATGGGGTGGTCGAAGACCCTCGCGGATTGGGCCGGGCTGTAGCGGTCGACCGCTCTCATTTCGACTTCGGCTTTCGCCTCCACCGCAAGGATGACACCGATCCATCGGGACCCGTCGTACGGCGACGCCACGCTGAGCGCGATCGCGCCAGCCTTGTTTAGGGGCAGAACTCCTCCGCCGGCCGCTATATCGATACTCACATGAATCGCCTCTTCGAGATGACGGCGGCGAGGCCAAGCAGCGCCAGAGCAACGGCGGAGGGTTCGGGCGTTTCGGCGGTCGTTTGGAAGCCGACGACGATTGCCCCGGGGCCGTCTAGCGGGAGTTTACTGCGAAGAGCGTTTACCTCGTGCGGGAGCGCGAGGTAAGCGGTTCATTGTGAATCACTTAGCGGGCATGCGCTCGGGCGATTTGTGTATTACCCTATATTTCTGATCTCCGTAGGCATCAGGCATCGTATGGTTGACTTTCGGTTGATATTTCTGGATACTGGTAT
>VFZW01000391.1 GCA_016871055.1 Acidobacteriota bacterium | reverse complement strand
TTTTCGGCCCGAACATAGCGCCACAGCCTAGCTGCATTCCGGCGGCCAGAACCATCGCTCCGATTTGCCTCCAGTGCCGCATCACTCTCTCATGCGTGGGCGCGCGGCCCAAATTGTCATCGGAATTGGAAAAGGCGCCTGTTGGAACAGGCGCCTTGTGAAGGTGAACAGCCGCGACGGCCGTCGGGGTGGGAGGGACGCTGTTGCCCACTCACCGGTCTCTGCATCTATAGGCGGAATCGCGCGCCAAACCGCATCATCAGCTACGCACGCGCGTAATTAGATACAGTCCGGCCAGAACGAATATGGCGTTCGGGCTCCACGCCGCCACCTCCGGCGCAAGCTGATTCAACATGCCGATCTGTTCGAACAAACTGTCGATCGCCAGATACCCCACCGCTATTACGAAGCTGAATCCGACCGCCGCCATCGCGCCGCGATTGCCCACCCAGAACGAGAACGGCACCGCGATCACCGCCAAAATCAACGCCGCCAGCGGCGCCGAAAACTTGCGGTGATACTGCACGCGAAGCTTTACCGTATCGAAGCCGCTTTGCCCGAGTTCGGCGATGTAGCCGGCGAGTTGATGATGGTTGAGCTGTTTGTCCTGCTTCACTTCCGGCAGGAAGTGTTCGGGCGTTTCGGCCAGTTCCGGGAACGCCGTCGCCTGCCACGTGTGGTACTCCTTCACCTTGTCGATGTCGCGCGACCAGCCGTTCTGAAACACCCACGTCTTGATGCCCGGCTGCCACTGCGCGCGCTCGGCGTGAATGTGGCGGCGCAGGCGAAAACTCTTGCTGTCGAGGTCGTAGACATGGACACCAGCCATCACCTTTTCCGCCGGATCGAAGTACTTGTAGTGATAGATGCGCGCGCCGCGGCCATAGACCCACTGGCGGTCGGGCCGCAAAAATGTTCGCACCGCACGGCCTTTGATTTTGTTGCGCAGCGCGTCTTGAATCAGGTTGGCTTCGGGCACCACGTAATAGTCGAACGCGAACAGCGCGCCGCTGATCGCCATGCTGGCGATCAGCACCGGCAGCGCCAGCCGGTAGGCGCTCACGCCGCACGCTTTGAACGCCGAAACTTCGTTCTGCTTGCCCAGCACCGCGAAGGTGATCAACACCGCCACCATCACGCTCATGCCGGTGAAATCGAAGATCAGCTTCGGCGTCAAGAAGAGGTGATAGGTCGCCACCTCGCGCATCGGAATGTTGTTGCGGACAATGTCGCTCACCAGCTCGAAAAACGTGAAGAACTGCGTGAGTACAACGAAGCTCGCCAGCCACACCGCGAAGTAGAAGAAGAACGTCTTCAACACGTAACCGTCAAGCAGTTGCGGCGCCAGCCGGAACCACCGCGCACCTTCGCGATGCGATGCCGCCTTTTTTTCGCGATTCGCGAAGGACGAAAACAGTCCGACGATCCACGCCCGCGCCGCGCCCATGAAATCGGAGTCGCCTGGCGCCTCCAGGCGGATCAACAACACGATCGCCAACGCGGCGAATGCCGCGTTCGGCGCCCACGCCGCGATCACCGGCGCGAGCTTGCCCTGCTTGGCCAGCCCAACCAGACTTACCTGCGCCATGAAGTAGAGAAAGGACAGAAACACCGTCATCACAAACGCCGACGACTTGCCGCCCTTGCGCGACGACACACCCAGCGGCAAGCCCAGCATCGCCAGCAGCACACACGCCGGCGGCAGCGAAAACCGCCGCTGCAATTCGATGTCGGCTTCGATCGACTTCTTGGCTTCTTCACGCAACTCCGGCGTATCCATGCCGGTAAAGCCCTTGGCCCGCTGCTCCTCGGCCGGTTTGGCTTCGAGTTTTTGATCGAGCAGCGGGAAGCGTATGTCGAAGTATTGACCCGCGTCCGCCCCCACCTCATGCGTCGCGCCGTCGATCAGCCGCATCTGCAAACTGTTGCCGGTTGCGTCGGGCGCGGCCAGCGCCTCGCGCGCCATCGTGATGCGCGGCGCGTCGCCCGCGGCTTCCTGCGTGCCGCGCCTGCGTTGATCCGGCGGCGTCATGTCGGCGATGAATACGTTGCGCCAAACGATCACCGGCCCCGAGGGCGCATCGCCGACATAGATCGTCTTGTTGGGGAACTGTTCGGAAAACACCCGAGGCTGGACATCGGCCGTCATCTGCTCGCCCGCGATCCGGTTCAACACGCGAACCGATTCGCGCACCGCCCACGGATTCAGCCAGATCGAACAACCCGCGCATACCGCCAGCCCTAGGACGCCGAACAAAAGCACGGGCGCCATCAGCCGGCGGCTCGGCACGCCCGCCGCGCGCAACGCGATGATTTCACCGTCGCTCGACATGCGGCTGAGGCCGATCAATACGCCGACCAGTACGCCCACCGGAATCGTGAACACCAGCACCGACGGCAGCACGAGCGCGAACAAATATCCGATCGCCTCCGGCGGCGAGGACCCGCGTGCCAGCGGCTCGAACAACCGCTTCGCTTCGCGCAGGAGCAAAACGAACGTGAACAGAAATGTTCCAACACCGGCGGCGGCGAACAACTCCCGGAATACCGAACGTCCGAGTAATCCCATCGTTTCGTTAGATACCCGAATCGAGCGGTGGTGGCGGCACGACCGGAGGCCGCGGACGCTCTTCGCTTGGCCGCTCCAACTCCATTTCGTCAAACAGTAGCGAGGGGCAGGTGATCGAGGTGCCGACCACGTATCCGCCCGCGCCCATCAACGCCAATGGCGCCGTGTTGAGCAGGAATTCAAATGGCGCAGCGTCGTTGCCGGTGGCGACGATGTCGCGCAGTAGCCTCGTGTTGACGCCCCGGAACCGCACGCCGCGGATGGCTTCCTCGCGGCCGTCGGGATAGACGCGGAAAATTTCCAGCGGCAGCGAAACCACTTTGCTGCCTCCGCCGCCCGAGCCCGCCAGCCGCCGCAGTTCGGTCGCGCTTGCGCTCGATGGATAATCCAGGCGCCGCACGACGATGCCATAGGGATTGCGCCGTTGCGCGACGATGTCCATGATTTTCTTGCGCAACTCCTCGCGGCTCACCGATTCGCGCGCCGTGACGACAAGGTTCGTCGGCACCGCGGCCGCATGGCCGAATGCGCCCGGCAGCCTGCCGTGGCCGGTTGAACCCTCATGTCCGCGCACCGGTTGCCGTGTGTAGAGCAGCGTCTTCATCGTTCCTTTTTCTACAATTACAGCCTTTTGCGGCGGCACGCCTTGGAAGTCCACCTCGTTGTGACCGAACAGCGGACGCCCATTGAACTTGGCATTGGGGTCGTCGATGACGTCGAAGGTTTCCGGCAAAACCCGGCTGCCCAGCCGGCTCTCCAGATCGCTTGGCGGCATGTTCACCGGACGGCCCGGCACCGAGACCGGATCGCGCATCGCCTGCAGCTGCGAACCGAAAAGTTGGAAGAAAAGCTGTCCGGCCGCTTGCGATTCGAACAAAATCGGACCCGTATAGGCTTCGCCCAAGGGAGCGTCGGCGAGCGCGGTCACTTGCTTCGCCATCGCGTCGATCTCCCGTTTCATCTCCGCCTCGGGAGGCAGCGAATCGAGCGAAAACGCATGGAAAAAGCGATGGTTGCGTACCGTCGAGCCATCGGCGGCGTACGCCTCCGCGCGTGCCCGGATCGAGACCACCGTCTCGGGCGCGCGTACCATCGAGCCTTCGGTGTTGGAAAGATAGAACGTCGACGAAGATTGTTCGACATCGACGCGGGATTCGAGAATCTTCGGATAGGCCGCAAACGTCTGGGAGAGCCGTCGCGCTACGTCGTTCCACTTTTTCTCATCCGGCTTTGGTTTCGCCGGCGGTAGGAGCTTGGTGACCTTCTCTTGCTTGGCGAAGTCGTTCAGCTTTTCCGAGAGAGTGACGTTCTGCAGTGCCGATTTCTTGAGAGTGAACTCCTGCACGGCGGACTTGTACGCACGGTCGGTGGCCAACCACAGATCCTGCTGGATCTGCTGCCGGTTGTATTCGAGCGGCCAGCGGCCGTTGTCGAATCGCGCACCGCGGACCTGGCCCGTAAATACGGCGTTCGAATTGTCGAATTCATAGCTGCCCACACGCAGTTGCACGCGCGGAATCCGGTACGGCGAAACCACCGATTGAATCAGACCGCCAAGCGACGCGATGCATGTCATGTTGACCCCGTCTTCAACCGAGTATTCAATAAAATACGGTGTTTCACCGGCGATTTTGAGCTGCATCGAGCGGCTCAACTCGGCCGCCATCGCTTCCAGGAACGGATCGTCGATCTTCTGCGCGCGCAACGCAGCGGCCGTCAGCGGCAAAAAGAGAAAAACGCGGCGATTCATCACAGTCCACCTTCCGGGCGCGGGCGCGACAGCAGCGGCGGGCGCTCCTGCGAACGGTTCTTCCGCTGGATCTCGATCTCGCTCACCAATAACGCCGGGGACGCCGCCGACACAGGAACGCTGCCCGATTCGGCGCCGCAGTAGCCGTTGAACACTTCCGCGCGATCGGAGGTCGCGGCGATCTTGGCAAAGCTCGCCAGCGGCGTGCCGACAATGTCGGCGCCGCGAATGAGTTCATCGGGCCGGCCATCGGCAAACGCCTTGTACACGACCAACGGAATCACCGTGAAGGCCTGCAATCCCTGGCGGCCGGTCGTAGTAAATCCGCCCGTCACCGATTCGAAGTAGAGTCCATAGGGCTTGTTTTGCTTCTTGATCTCTTCGATGAGAAGCTCCCGCAATTTCGGAGTTGAAACCTGCTTGTCGCTGTGAACGATGAGGTTCGACTGCCGCGCGACGATTTCATGACCCGCCTGCCGCCTCCCGTGGCCATTCGAATTCGGGAATCCGGCGATCGGCGACCGCGACAAAAGAAACGTTTTCAGAATGCCCTTTTCGACGACCGAAACCCGGCGCCCTTTGACCCCCTCATCGTCGTAGGAGTACCAACCGTAGAGGTCTTCCTCCGCGTAGCGCTTGATCGTGGGATCGAAATAGACGCTCAGGAAATCGGGCAGTACGCTCTGATTGACCCGCTTGGTAAAGGTCTGGCCTTCGCTCTCGTCTTTTTGGCGGTGCCCTTCGATGCGGTGGCCGAAGATTTCGTGAAAGAAAACTCCCGCCGCACGCCCGGAAAGAATCGCAGGGCCGACAAACGGATCGACCTCCTGTGCTTTCAACAGTCCGCGCAGATCGGCGATGACCTTGTCGACCGCCGCGTCGATTTTCTTTTCGCTCGGCAACCGGCTCGGCTCGTCGGCCTCGATGGTTTCGGCTGTCGCTAGGTCCATGCCGTCGAATGCTTTCGAACGCGCCGAAATGACAACGCGCGCGAATGTCCGCCCATGCTGGAGGCGCGTACCTTCGGAATTGACGAAGGTCTTGATCTCACGCTGCGCCTGGAAGCTAACCTGCGAAGCTAGGATGTCGCCATGCGCCGAGATCCTCTTCGACCAATCCCGGAGATGGCCCGCCCATTTCTTCTCGTCGTACTTCAACTCTGGAATTTTCTGAAAATCGACGGCGGCGTCGGCGTTCGAAAAATCGTCCGACCGGTCGGTCTCCTCAACCTTGACCTGCGTATTGGTCTTGATATTGGTAAGACGCTGCGACGCCGCGCGATATACCGCGTCGGTGTCGAGCCAGATCCGCCGGCGAAGCGCATTCCCGTTGTCGTCAAGCGATACCCCGCTGCCGCGCGTGAACTGCGCAAAGTCGCGCTGTTGCCGGTGGTAGTTGTCGAGCTTCGGCGTACCCAGCCTGAGCGTGACGTCGAGTATCCGCGAATGGCGTTTGTCCTTGGCGGCAAGCAATCCCGAAGTCGCTTCCATGGAAACGGCTTCGTCTTCGGTGACTGTGTAGGCGAGGTAGTAGGCGGGGGGATCGGCCTTCGTCTTCAACGACTCGAAATTCCGATTCAGTTCCGCGCCCAAAATATCGACCAACCTTGGCGCTTCGGCCGCTCGCAGCCCGCAAAGTAACAACGCGGGCAGCGCGACAACAAGTGAATGAGGCTGCACGTTCGCAGCATATCATGCTGCTCCGATTAGCCTCAGCCATTTGGTGGCAAAAGACGTTAATTTGCGGACGCGAACTCGAGCAGGCCCTTCTGCCGCATCCCGTTCAACGCCAGTCCGTACCGCCCGCGAACGCCTGTCTTTTCGAAGATGTGCTTTAGGTGGATCTTCACCGTTCCCGGACGGATGCCTAGTGTCCTGTCTCATATAACTATGTACATATAGGCAGAGTTGCCTCATACTGGGTCATGTTCACCCCAGCAGCTCCCTTGGCGGTAGAAGCGAGCCAACGGGAGCAACTCGAAGCCTT
>VFZW01000390.1 GCA_016871055.1 Acidobacteriota bacterium | reverse complement strand
GTGGCGGTGTATTTGGACACCCGCGTGAATCGGGCGCGGCGGACTGTGCTGATCTAGCCCGGCGCCGCAAGTGCGCTACCTTACTAGCTATGCGTTTGGTGGCTGTGATTGCCGTGCTTGCGTTGAACGCATGCGGCCCGCGAGAAGAGGCGCCGGAGTTGCCTCCGCTCGACATGTCACGCTTTCAGCCCGGAGTACGGGCGGCAATTGAACCGGCTTACAAGATCGCCGCGGGATCGCGCGACGCCGCTTCGAACGCGGCGTTAGCCCGCGTCCTGCATGCGCACGGACAGTATTCGATCGCGCCGATTGCGTACCGGAGATCGCTGGCGACGGCGCCGAAAGATGCGTCAGTTCTTTATTTGATGGGCGCGGCGCTGGCATCGGATGGGAAGCATGACTTGGCGATCGAAGCGTTGCGACGATCGCTGGCCGAGCGCCCTTCGTCGACGGCGGCGCGGCTACGGCTGGCTGATTCACTGTTGGCCTCCGGCGACACGGCCGCGGCTTCTAAAGAATATGCGGCGCTGCCGCCGTCGCCGCAGGCTTTGTACGGACTGGGCCGCACGCAGACCGGCGAAGAGGCAGTCGCGACACTTCGAAAGGCCAGCGAGATGGTCCCGCGATTTGGCGCGGCGCGGTTCGCGCTGGCGGCTGCGCTACGCAAACTGGGACGTACGGAAGAGGCCGAGCGGGCGCTTGCAGATTACGAGCGCGATAAGCTAGTCGCGCCACCGCTAGACGATCCGGATATGGCGGAGGTCGAACAACTCGACGTTTCGGCGACGGGATTGTTGCGGCGCGCCGCGGCGGCGGAACGCGCACGGCAGTTGGAGGAGGCGCTGCGGCTCCATGTGCAAGCCTCCGAAGCGGATCCGAAGCTGACACAAGTCTGGGTCAATTTAATTTCGCTGCACGCTCGGTTGAAAAATTTCGCGGCCGCCGAGGAGGCATATCGAAAGGCGCTGGCACTGGAACCGAATCGCGCCGAGGCCTATTACAACTACGGCGTGTTTTGTATGGAAACAGAGCGGGTGGACGAAGCGCAGAAGGCGTTTGAGAAGACGGCGGCGTTGGATGCGGCCAATCCGGAGGCCTGGCACAATCTCGGCGTGATCGCGCAGGAGTCGGGCGATCTGACGCGCGCGGCGAAGTTGTTTGATGAAACGCTTGCACGGAAGCCGGATCATCGATCGGCGCATTTTCATCTGGGGCGCATATATGCAAATCAGAAGAGGTACGCGGCTGCGATCACGCAGTTCGAGCGGGCCGTGGAACCGTTGGACGAGATGTCGGCGAGCGTGTTGTACGCGCTCGGCGCGGTGCAGGCTCGGAATCGGGACCGGGCGAAAGCGGTGGAGTATTTGCAGCGAGCGCGCGGCGTGGCAATGACACACGGGCAGAACACGGTGCTACAGTCGATTGAGCGCGATCTGGCGCTGTTGACCCGTCCATGACAGAGATACCCGCTCATATCGCCGCTATCAAACGGCCGTCGAAGAAGCTCTGGCCTTACTACGTATGCGTGGCTGTGATGACAGGGATCGGATTTCCCGTGACGATCGTCGTGTTGTTTTTCAAGTACCACACGATGCGGTATCGATTCGACGCCGAAGGAATTCGAATGAGTTGGGGCATTCTGTTCCGGCAGGAGACGGTGGTCAACTATGCGCGGATTCAGGACATTCATCTGTCGTCGAATTTCATCGAGCGATGGTTCGGGATCGCGCGGATCGTGGTGCAAACGGCGAGCGGATCGGCGATGGGGAATCTCACGTTGGAGGGACTGACCAACTGCGAGGAGATGAGGGATTTTCTTTACTCGCGGATGCGGGGCGCGAAAGAGGCGCATGCGCATCCGGCGACCGAGGATGGCTTGGCGGGCATCCTGATGGAGATCGCCGGAGAAGTGCGCGCGATCCGCGCGGCACTGTAGAAGTAGCACGATGGGTAGCGGGTGGAAGAGGTGGTTCTGCGAACTATTGCGCGTGCCGCCGGAGCCGCAACCGCCGGACGGGACGCCGGAATCGATTCAGACGTTCCTGGCCGGGAAGAACTACTATCGCTGGCGTGTGATTCAGTTCGGCATAGTCCAATTTTTCATCGGATTGAGTATGGCGGCGATGCTCGCGGCGCCTCTGCTTTCCAAAAAGCCGCATACGGCGCAGTTCTTCACGGTTTGGACGTTCATCGTCGCGGGCGTCGTGGCGGGATGGGCGTTAGCGGCGCTTTGCGGATTGATCCGCATCACGCTCGATTACCAGATGCGCTGGTACATCGTCACCGATCGGAGTCTGCGAATTCGTTCCGGCATATGGCGCGTGAACGAGATGACGATGACGTTCGCCAACGTGCAGGAGATTCGTGTGAACGCGGGGCCGCTCCAAAAACTGCTGGGGTTATCCGATGTTGTGGTTAGCAGCGCGGGCGGGTCGACGCATCCGGGGGCGTCGCACGCGGCGCGATTCGCGGGGGTCGACAACGGTGATGCGATTCGCGATCTGATCACCGATAGACTGCGGCAGTATCGCGATACGGGCCTCGGAGACCCCGATGCGCACAAACCGGCGCCGCTTGCGGTCGAGGACGCAGCGCGCGCGCTGCTCGCCGAAGTACGTGCACTGCGTGCCTCCGGCGTCTTATACTGATCCGAGTATGGCCGCTTGGCCCGAATCCCCCGGCGTTGAAACCGCCGATCTACGGGAAATGTCCACCGGTTCGCTCGATCCGCTGCTTGAGGTGGAGATTCGAGTGTGGCGCGAGGAGTTGGCCTGGGACTTCACGGCGTCGGCGCGATTGGTCAAGGGATTCGTCGATACGCAGTCGCTGAACGGCGTGGCGTTGCTGGCGGGATCGCGGGTGATCGGCTATACCTACGTCGTGCTTGAGGACGACAGAGGACTCATCGGCGACTTGTTTGTCATGCCGGAGTTCGCGACGCAACAGAACGAGGATAAGCTCCTGCATGCGACCGTCGACGCGCTCATGCGCACGGCGGGCGTGCGGCGTGTGGAAACGCAGGTGATCTTAATGCAGCATCCGCGGCACGCGCCGCCGCCGTTCGCACAGCACCTGCGGATGTTTGAACGGTGCTTCATGACGCGCGATCTACTTAGCGCCGACGATCTCTGGATACGGCGAACCTCGGACGATCTCAACTTCGAAAACTGGCGCGATCAGACGCAGGACAATGCGGCCTCATTGTTGGCGTCGGCGTATAACGGGCATATCGACAGCCAGATTAACGACCAATACCGCTCCGTTGCGGGCGCGCGGCGGTTCCTCAACAACATCGTGCGCTACCCGGGATGCGGCGCCTTTCTACCGCAGGCGTCGTGGCTGGCTTGGAGCCGGCACACGGGCAAGTTGTGTGCGATGTCGCTGGCGAGCATGGTGGCGTTCGACGCGGGGCACGTGACGCAGATTTGCGTGTCTCCGAAGGAGCGGCGACACGGGTATGGGACGCAAGTGTTGCTGAAGTCTCTGCGGTCGCTGGTGAGCGCGGAGTGCCGGCAGGCGAGCCTAACGGTGACCGCGTCCAACCGAGGGGCGATCGCGTTGTACGAGAGGCTGGGATTCGTGACGCGGCGGCGGTTCGCGGCGATGGTCTGGGAAGGGTTCCGGCCGGCGCGGCGGTTTTTCTGATCGCTAGCTACATGACACTTCTGCGATACGCTAAAAGATTCCGACTATGTCCAACCACGCCACCTACGACGACGCCAGTCTGATTCTGCGGCTTTACGAATTGCGCCGCGAAGAGCGGATGCGAGCGGCTCGAAAATGGTTCGCCGAAAAGTGCGGGCCGGAGACACTGGAGGAGTTTCGAGCGCTGTGTCCGCCCGGCACCGATGAGAACGCGTTCTTCCGGCAGGTGTCGACCTACTACGAAATGGTGGCCAGTTTCGTCGAGCGCGGTGTTCTCGACGGCGAGTTGTATTTTCAGAGCGGCGGCGAGTTGTTTTTGGTCTACTGCCGGCTGGAGCCGATTTTGGCTGAGTACCGCGCGGCGTTCAAGAATCCGGGGTTGTATCGAAACCTCGAAGCGGTGGCGAAAAGGTACGAAGCTTACATCAATCGCAATGACCCGGAAGCGGGGACGGCGTTCCGCGCGCGGATGCGGACGATGCTCGGCAAGAAGTAGCCGATGCGGCGTGACGACGAGTTTTTCGGAGAGCGCGAACTGGATTTGATCTATGTCGGCAAACGGTTGGCCGACGCGCAGAATCTGGAGACGCTATTGACCGAAGCCGGCTGGGATTACTACGTCGAAGCCGACGAGTATCAGGGCGGTTTCCTGTTCCGGACGACGCGTACTGGGGCGTTTTTTTATGTGCTGATCGAAAAGGCGGAAGAGGCCCGTGCGTTTCTTTCGGCGAGTGGTTACAAGCCTCAGCCGCCCGCAGAGTGATCAGTTGCCGGTGATTTCGACGGTTCTGGTGATTCCGCCCGCGGAAAACTGAAATACATTGTCGCCTTTGGCGGGTGTGAGTTCGACCAGGAACACGCCGGGCTTGTCGGTCTGCGCCTCGACGCCGACAACTTTGCCGCCCGACATTGAGGTGACGGTCAGTTGCGCATCGACAATTTCAATGCCCGAGGCGTCGACCACGCGACAGCCGAAAGTCATTGTCTCGCCCTCTTCTCCTTCGCTCTGGAATTCGAGCAGTGTAATCGCCTTGGCTACACTGGACCGCGCGCCATACCAGTAGGGCACCCGCGATTCGAGTCCGTTCTTGCTGTTCTTGGCGACGAGGTAGCCTTGATACTCACCGGCCAGACCCTCGCCTGAGAACTTGAGCGTGACCTTGGCGGAGCCCTCGGCGGGCAGTTCCAGTTTGGCGGGGCCATCGAGTGTGGGCGATGTCTTGCCCTCATAGCCGCGAATCGAGAGATCGACGGTGACCGGTTCCTTCAGCAAATTAGAAACCGTGATTTCACGGCTGAACGTAGCCGCTGCGCCACCAGTGCCGAATTTAACCGAGGTGGGTGCGAAGGCAATTGGGGCATCGAGCGCGGCGGACAAATCGAGCCGGCCGGCACCTTGATGGCGGATCGGAGCCTGCTTGATGTCGCTGGAGCTGTTGATCAGCAGGCTCCTGTAAGTTGCCGACGTAAGACCGGGTCGAGCGGCTTTCAGCGTTGCTGCGGCTCCGGCAACAGTGGGTGTTGCGAAGCTGGTTCCCTGAGTGAGTGTGTAGAACTTCTCCGGGTCCTTGCGGCGTGTGGTGGCGGTGAAGAAGTTGTCACCAACCGCGGTCATATCGGGCTTCAGAGCGTTACCCGGGTTCGGGCCGCGGCTGGAGAAACCGGAGAGACGAGCGGGGTCGAGCGGCTCGGGTTTGCCGGATTCCAGAGACCGATCGCTGGACGACGAACCAACGGTGATAACCTTTTCGGCAGTGCCGGGGGAGTTGATTGTGTTCTCGTCGGGACCGGCGTTTCCCGCAGCGACAACAACAATGTGACCGGCATCGGCGGCAAGGTTCAGTGCGCGCACTTGGGCATCTTTGGCGGGGTCGCCTGCGATATCGCTGCCGAGGCTGAGATTGAGTACGTCAAAGCCATCTTTCACGGCGTCGTCGATGCCCTTCAAGGTCAGCGAGTCCGCACAGCTGCCGTTATCGCCGCACACTTTGTAGGCGCCGAGATAGGCCTTGGGTGCCGCGCCCGCGATTACTCCGATGTTGGTTTCGTGAACGATACATGCCGATGCGCAGGCCGCGTTGGTTCCGTGGCCGTTGTTGTCGGCAGCGTCAGTTCCGTAGCCCTCGTCCTTGGCCAAGTCTTCGTAGGACCGGACCACGATCACCTTTCTGGTGACCAATTTTTCACTTCCTGCACCGCTAGCACGGGGGTAGCCGGGAAGCTCGATCAAGGAATCATCCTTGAAACCAGGGTGGCCGGTATCGATACCGGAGTCGAGGATCGCAACGCCAACGCCGAGGCCGGCTTTTGAAACGCCGCCCAGTTTTTCCCAAGCTTGAGGCACGTTGCTAAGGGTCAATACGCGATCGAGCTTGGCCCAGTACATGCGATCCTGCGTTATTCGCGTGACACCGGGGATGTTGCGAAGCTCGGCGGCGCGCGAGTCGGGGATCAGGACCACGAGTGCGTTGAGCGTCGTGTCCATTGTGGTCAGAACACGGCCGCCTCGCAAGGTGACGGCGCGCGCAGCGGCGCGTTGCTCGGTCTGAATCGCCGCGCGGCGCGATTGCCTTTCGGACGTTCGCACGGTAACGGCGGGTTCACCGGAGAGTTCAACGATGTAACGGCCAGGGATCGGCTGTGCGATCGCCGTGGCAGAGAA
>VFZW01000389.1 GCA_016871055.1 Acidobacteriota bacterium | reverse complement strand
TTGAGGTGGTGCTAAACCACGGGGCCGCGCCAGCGACCCCGACCAGCCGCTTTGAGCGGCTCACGAACGAAGGCCCCCGGCTCTGCCGGGGGATCGTTACTTCTTCTGGTTTTTCAGCCACTCGTCGTAGCTGTGTTTGCGAGCGCCCTTGTATTGAATTGTGTCGAAGAACGCCGCGTTGCCATTCATGCGTGGATCGCCCTCTTCGCGCAGCGTCTTCTCCATCTGGTCCCGCAAGTTCCGCATCGTGATCGCAAGCGTCGCATCGTTGGCCATGTTCTTGATGCAGTCCGGATCTTCCGAAACGTGGTACAACTCCTCGGCCGGGCGTTTGCCGAACGCCATGCGATAGTGCTCGTCGAAACTCGAAATCAGCGCGGTTTTGGTCGGTGAATCGTCGACGTTGCGATACCCGGTTTCGGGATTACCAGCCGGCCACGCGTCCGGCGTGTAGTTGCGAACGTATAGCCACTCCTTCGTGCGAATCGCGCGGACCGGATATCCCGCGTCGTTCGGCCGCCCCAGATCGTGGCGCTCCTTGCAGACAATCATCACATTGCGCGTCGCGTCGACCTGCCCGCTCTTGCCCGACTTCAACACATCCACAAAACTCTTGCCCGTCATCGTCGGCGCTTTCGCCACGCCTGCGACTTCGAGCATCGTCGGCGCGAAATCGCGTGTGTTGATGAAGTCGTCGATCGACCGCCCCGCGCCTATGTTCTTGCCCCACCGAATCGCCAGCGGAATGTGAAAGCCGTGTTCGTAGATCTGGCCCTTCACGCGCGGGAAGGGCATTCCGTGATCGGAGGTCACCAGGATGAAGGTGTTGTCGAGCTCGCCCGCGGCCTCCAACTTTGCGAGCATTTTCCCGAGATGCTGATCGATCCACTCCACCTCTAGCGCGTAGTCGATCATGTCGTTCCGAACCAGTTCGGTGTCCGGTAGATACTTCGGCACCGTGACATCGGCCGCGATTTTGCCCGCTCGCGCGCCGGATCCGTCTTCATACTTGCGGTGCGGTTCTTGAAAGCCCATCCAGAAACAGAACGGCTTGTCTTTCGGCCGCGAGTCCATGAAGTCGTCGAAGTTGCGCGCGTAGTCGAGCGGCGCGATCCCATTCGTTGGCGGCTTCAAGCGATGTTTCACATACGCTGGCCCCGCCGGATTCCGTTTGTAACCCATCGACTGAAAATCGCCCGGTCCCCAGCCTTTGCCCGTGAGGCCGATAAAGTAGCCCGCTTTCTCCAGCACATCCGGATAGACCGCGAAATCGTTGGGAAAGATGCTCATGTGGTTGATGGCCTCTTTCAACTGCCACGAATTGCGCCCCGTCAGAATCGTCGCGCGGCAAGGACTGCACTTCGGATTCGAAGTGAAGCAGTTATGGAACAACGCGCCCTCGCGCGCTACGCGATCGAAGTTCGGCGTCTTTACCCACTTCGCGCCGTAGGCGCCGGCGTGGCCGTGTCCCCAATCGTCGGCGATGACGAAGAGAATATTGGGACGCTTGGCCGGTTGAGCCGGCAGCGCGGCCATTCCAAGTGCGTGCAGAAAGTTGCGGCGGGAAAGCATCTCAATATGGTACGCCGTCGAGCGTGCCCATACGCCCGCGCAAGTAGTCGAGTTGCGCTTGCGCCAACCGCTCCTCGCTGTCCATCACAAATGGCCCGCCGAACAACAGCGGACCCTCGGCCGGCTCTCCGCCGAACACCAAATACTCACCCGCATCGAGCATCACCGACTCGCCTGCCGACAACACCTCCAGCGCACCATTGAATCGATAGATCGCCAACTCGAACGCCGCGTCGACCTTCAATTCGACATTCGCCTCCGCGATTACATGCGTCAACAACGCCGGCTGCGCTAACACCACCGGACCAGTCGAGCCCTCCAGCGTCCCCGCCACCAACCGCAGCCGCGCTCCGCCGAGAGCGACCACCGGAATCTCCTCCGCCTGCACCGCCCGATATCGAGGCTCGACGAGCTTGCGCGCGCGAGGCAGGCTCGTCCACATCTGCACGCCATGCAGCACCACACCGGGTTCGGGCTTCTCGGCATGAATGATGCCACGGCCCGCCGTGATCCACTGCGCGCCGCCCGCTCCAACGCGACTCTCGTTGCCGAGCGAATCGCGATGCACCTGCTCGCCCTCGAAGAGGTACGTGATTACCTCGATTCCAGCATGCGGATGCGCAGGAATCCCAGGCCCCGGTTTTACTGTGAATGGTCCGAAGTGATCGAGAAAAACGAATGGCCCTACCGACCGGCGCTTCGCCGTCGGCAGCGCGCGCAGCACAACCAAATCACCCACTGGCGCGCTCTTCGCGGAAATCCGTTCTGCTACGTGTCGCATGGCGTCCCTACCGGAAATTCCGAACTAACTCCAAATCAAACTGCGGGTCCTTCGTCGACCAGATCACCCGCTTATCATCTGGCGACACCGTGAAACCGCGGATTGTCAATGCCGTGCTCGCGCCGTCGTTCGGGAGCGGGATCGTTCCTGCTTTTACGGCCGGCCCACCGGCAAAAGGTAGCTTGTACAAAGTCGCGTCTTGTTCGCGCAGGAAGTAGGCGCCGCTGTTTGTCAGCGAGACAGCCCTCGGTGCAAGATCCAGTTCGAGCATCTGGGGGGCTCCGCCAACTGAAGGGACTCGAAACAGCTCAAAGTTCTGTGAGTCTGTCAAACCGTACGCGGTCTTTCCGTCCGGCGTCTCCCCGACGATTACTGCCGCTCTCCCGTCAAAAATTAGTGCGCCGTCACGCCCATCCAGCCGCACGCGCCACACCTGCAATCCCGACCAGTAGTAAAGATGCTCTCCCCGGCGCGACCACGTCGGATGTGTCGCCAATTGATTACCCGAGTTGATCCTTTTCAATTCCCCGCTGACGACATCGACCGACTCCGCGGCTGTCGGTGAGTACTTCCCTGACGCGAATGCGATCGACTTCCCGTCCGGAGACCAGGACATTTTCCCGAGCGGCTTCGCACCGCTGGTGATACGCACGGGCGACTCGCCCTCCGTTTTCGCCACCCAGATCTCCAATTGCCCGCTTCGTTCCGATTGGAAAGCCACCGATCTTCCGTCCGGTGAAAACGCGGGGTACACGTCCGAACGGCTTGATGGCGCGAAAGGCTGCGCACGCTCGGTCGCAGCCAATTCGGATTGAACCAATTGAGAATTACCGCCCGAACCCGCCGAACCGTAGATCAGCATTGAAGACCCATCCGCGCTGGGACGGGATACGGAAACGGTCATACAGTCGCGCTCCGCGTCCATTATTTTTCCGCCGCTTCCGTCCATCGCGACGCGGTGCAGCCGGAAGCCGATTCCCGGCTTGGCAACACACATCAGAACGCTCTTGCTATCGGCTGCCCACGCAAGGCCTCGCGTACCGCCGGGCGTCTCAAACACGACTCGGGGCTCGCCTTGCGGCATTCCTTCAGCGTCAACGCGCTGGTAGATCACCTCGGAGTCCGCCGACCGCGCCGTGCCAACCCGGCGCTGATACACCACGGCATGACCGTCCGGCGCCACGGCAGGCGAATAGAATGCGCCGGGCCCTTTCACAATCGCCCGCATCTGGCCGTCGAGCGTCACCCGCGCGATCGATCGCTCACTATTCTCCTCCGTTCGCACCAGAAGCGATTTGCCGTCCGGTCCCCAACTCATGTTCAGGTTGTGCGCGTTGAACCGCGCGTGAGAACCCAGCATTGCGATGCGCTTCTCCCCACTCCCATCCGATGAAATCGTGTGCAACCAGACCTCGTGGTCCCGCAATCGTCTAACGAAGGCGATCGTCCTCCCGTCCGGCGACCACTGCGGGCAAAGGCTGTAGCCCGGCGCCGTCACCAATGGCGTAACCTCATCCGACTTCGCCCCGACCTCTTTGATGTAAATACCTGACTTCGCCTCATTCGGATGCGCCCAGAAGAATACGACCCGTTTTCCATCGGGAGAAAAGCTTGGATGGTATTCTCCGCCGGGGAGCGCCGTGAAGGGTACCGGTGCGTCTGGCGGCGGGTAACCCGGTTTCCAGAAGATCCAGCCCGCTACGCTAATCGCAGCGATTGCCGCGGCGATCATCCACGGAAACCGCTGCGGCGGTTCCTCCGCTTCTTCTTCCTCCACCGGTTCCGGTCTCAATCGCCGCTTGTCCAGCCATTCATCGAGCTCGTTCTGGTACGCCCATACCGAGTGCCGCAACTGGTGCGGATGCTTATGGACTGGAAGGCCCTCAGACTCCTCCCACCTTCGCACCGTCCGACCGCTCTTGTTCAGATAGCCTGCGATCTGCTTCCAAGAGTCAAGCCGGCCCTCCTCGGACTTCTTCACCGGTGATGGACTTGGACTGGCCACTTTCGACGATTCTATACCCCCGGATATCGATAGTCCAGCCCCGATTCGCCTTTGGCCATTAGTGGCGTTCCCATAGTGCCTCTTTTTTATCAGTAACATACGGTGCATGCTCCTGGCATGGCCAAATGCTTTCTCTTCATCTTGTCTCTCTCCATGGGCGTTGTCTCCCAGACCTTTCATGGTTCTGTCGCCGGCTCGGTTGTCGATGCGAGCGCTTCCGCAGTCGCCGATGCGACCGCCCGTTTAGTTAGCGTAGAAACCGGTCTCAACTACGACACCCGCTCCGGTCTTTCCGGCGACTTTCTATTCGCCAATGTTCCGCCCGGCGACTATACTCTGACCATCGAACGGCCCGGCTTCCAGACCCTGAAAGTCAACTTGCTCACCGTCGCCACAGCCCGAACGACCAACTATGCCGCCCGCCTCGCCGTCGCGCAACAGGCCTCCACCATCGAAGTCAATGCCGCCGCCGCGACTTTGGAGACCACATCCACCAGTCTCGTTAACGTCGTCAACCGCCGCCAGATCCAGGACATGCCAGTTGCCAATCGCGGTTATCGATTCCTGGTCCGCCTCATGCCGGGAATGCAGTATTCGACGACCTCCTCGGTCGGTATCAACGGATCGAGAAACATCAATCAAAATCACCAGATCGATGGCGCCGACAATAACGATGCCTTTTTCAACTCCGGCCGCGTCGAGTTCGAGCCAGACGCAACTCCCAATTGAGGCGATTGATCAGCTCTCGGTAGTCTCAACCGGCGCCGCCGACTTCGGCCGCAATAGTGGCGCCACCATAAGTGTCTTCATCAAGTCCGGAGCAAACCAACCGCATGGCTCGCTGTTCTACACAAACCGCAACGAAGCCTTCGCCACCCACACGCCGTTTCAGGATCCCGCCACCACCAAGAAGCGCCCCATTCGCCAGCATCTCTGGGGCGGTTCAACTGGGGGCGCGCTCGTCAAGAACAGGTTCTTTTACTTCACCACGGTCGAAGAATATGTCGCCAGCGCCCCGAACCTCGGCCGGGGCACGCACCCGTCGACGGCGTGGGTCAACGGCGCTCGCGCCGTCATGCAGCGCTACGGCGTCGCGGCCAATCCGGTCTCTACAAATCTCCTTCGATTCTGGCCGTCGCAGTACAACGACCTCCCCGCCGTCGCCAACAACTTCATCACCGTCGATCCCGCGAAGACGGATAGCTTCAACGCGGTACTCAAGCTCGACTACGCTTTGTCCTCCAAACACAACCTCTCGGCCCGTTGCGTCGGCGGCGTTGGGAACCAGATTGCGTTCAATTCCGCCGCGCCCTATGGCGAGTACGTGAATTCAAACGACAGCCGCGCGCACACCATCGGCGTCAACCTCAACTCCACCTTCTCCCACCGTTTGATGAACCAACTCGTCGTAGCCATGTCCCACAACTACCTTTTCTTCAAAGATCAGGACGCGAGCCGCGACCCCCATTCCGCCGGCTTGAACACTGGCGTCCGGCAGGACGGCGCACTCGCCGGATTGCCCGCTCTTCGTATCGCTAACTTCGCCGGCGCTTCCCAGCCCTCGCCTACGGGCCGCTCCCTCTGGACGGGCCACATCACCAACGGCCTCAGTTGGATTCTCGGACGCCACACTCTCAAAATAGGAGGCGAGTACCGCCGTCAGCAAAACGACGTCTTCTTCTATGTCAACAGCCGCGGCGCGTTCAACTTCGACGGCACTCGCGGCCCCTGGGCGACAGATACTTCGGTGTCCCTGCCCCTTCGCGCCCTCTCCGACTTCCTCGCCGGCCTGCCAACCAACAACAACGGCGCCACCATCGTTCGCGGCGAACTGCAGCGTGACTATCTTCAGACGGATCTTAGCCCTCTTTGAATCACCGCTTTCGCCGTCAAGTGGTTGATGTGACAACGCTTAACTCACATTTATTGCTACTATATGTAGTCATGTAATAGTGATCGAGTGTCTTTACATACATGA
>VFZW01000388.1 GCA_016871055.1 Acidobacteriota bacterium | reverse complement strand
CTCGCTTCCGTCTCTTCGACTACTGCGATTCTGCTAAAACTAAAACTAGCTGTCCACTGCTTTTTTGCAGGGGCCGCCAACTGTCTCTAAACTTTTGTCTCACCGTAGGGGACAACCTCAATTCCTCTCGTCGTTGCGACTGGACCCGCTACGGTTGTGGACATCGAATTGAACACCGTGGCGGGGATCTACTTCGGAAAGTTGCTTGTCAACGGGCAACCGGGTGGCGCGCTGTCCTGCCCCAGTACGGGCTCCGGCTGTATCGCAACCGATGGCGCTGGCATATTCAAGCACCTTGTCGCCGCGGGTCCAGGAACAGGATATCTAACGGGAAGCAGCGGTCCGTTCTTGAACTATAACTATACGGTCACCGCCGGGCAAACAGTCGACATCGGCACGTTCAATCATTCCATTGGTTCGGTACAAATCAATTTGAAATACAACGGGCAGCCGGTTTCGCAGTTGGCGCCGGGATTTTACGTCACGGTTAGCTTTGGCAGCTACGGCGCTGGGATGTTCTACGACTCGATTACGATCGGTGACGTCACACCGGGCAGCTATTCAATGACGGTGCGGGTGACGCCAAGCAGTGCGGTGCTCCAGACAATCCCCATTACAGTGACCGCCGGTCCGCCAACTGTCGTCAACGTCGAACTGTGTTCGTTGGCTGGAGTGATAAAGGGAACGCTGACAGTCAATGGACAGCCCGGCGGAGGATACGTTTCTTGTCCGAGCAGTTGCAGCGGCTGTATCGGAACCGATGGCGCTGGCATATTCAAGCACCTTGTGGCCGCGGGCAATGGAACCGGCTACCTGCTTGGCAGCAGCGGCATCGCATGGTACTACGCCTACAAGGCCCAAGCCTGCACGACGGTCGCGATCGGGGACCCAACCGCTCTGAACGTGATCCAGTCGCGGGCATCGTCAACCGGCACGGCGCCAAACAAGACGTGGTCCATGAAATACACCAATAACGGCGCCGGCCCGACGCCGCTGAATTTGACCAATTTCGCACTCACCCACTTGTCGGGCCCGGTGTGCACGCCGACCGTTCAGACCGCGTTGCCAATTCCGCTCGGCACCATTCAGCCCGGCCAATTTGCCACAACGCCAATCGCGATCAACTTCGCCGGCTGCGGGGCAACATCCCGATTCACGGTGAGTTCGACCGTCAACAACGGCGTCACCTCCTTCACGCTACCAACGTTCACGTCTTTTCAATAAACGGAGGCTCTCATGAAAAGCCCACTACTCATTCTATTGGCGACGGCCACTGCATCGGCGGTCACAATCACCCTCAACCCCGCTTCCGGCAACCTGACGGCGCTGCCCGGGCAAACGGTAGGCTGGGGCTTCACGGTGGATAGCCCCACCAACTATTTCGTTCCAACGGCTGTAAACTTCGCCCCCGCCTCGGGCGACGGCGTGTTCGCCGACATACTCGGCCCGCGCCTGACCGTATTCGTCGCCGGACCCGCGCCCGACGAGAACCCAAATGTTACCGAAGCATTCGGCATCGGTCTCGGCACCGGGCTGGCATCCTTCACCGTCAACGGCGGCGTTGCGCTTGGCACAGTGATCGCCGGCAATATCCTCATCGACTACGACCTCTTCAGCGTGAGTCCGAACAATCCTTCGTTTGACCCCGGCGTGCATTACTTGGGCGCGGGAACAACGATCTCGCTCGATGCATCGGTATTGGTCGACAACGCCTCCACTTCCGAAGTTCCGGAACCATCGGCGGCTTTGCTGCTGGCAGGCGGATTGCTGTTTGCCGGCCTGCGGATGCGCCGCGGTTAGGCGCAGCCATGCGGGAGGATCTGCGCTCCCTTAAGGGGGATTCTCTCGCATGGCCTCTTATAACCACCCGCGTTACCGATATGCCTCCTTGTGAGGCTGTTCCTACTCCTTCTATCTTTGGCGGTGCATGCGCAGCCGGCGCGCTGGGTGGTCTGTTACTCCGATAAGGTACGCGTCGAAGCGTTTGCCGCCTATGACCTCGTCGTCCTCGACGACCGGTACCATCCCCCGCTTGCCCCGCTGCTTGCCGCCGGAAAAGACGTTTACGGATACCTGAGTCTGGGGGAGGTCGAGGAGCGCCAACCCTACTTCGCGGCCGTGCAGCACGAGGGACTTCTGCGGGGGGAGAATCCGAATTGGAAAGGTAGCTTTTTCGTCGACTGGCGCGACCCACGTTGGGAGCGGCGCGTACTGAATCAGTTGATTCCCGCGATCTTGCAGCAAGGCTTCGGCGGGTTGATGCTCGACACCGTCGACAATGCCGAGTACCTGGAGACGATAGATCCGGTCCGTAACAGAGGCATGAAAGACGCCGCGCTGCGCTTGATCCGGGAAATCCGTAGGAATTATCCGGCTGTGCGGATCATTCTGAATCGCGGCTTCTTCCTGCTCGACGAAGCCGCGCCGGGTATCCAGTATGCCCTAGCGGAGTCGGTCTTAAGCCGGTACGACTTCGCGAACCGGACCTATACCCACGCCACCAAGGCCGAATACCACGCGGCGGTGGCGCTACTGCATTCGGTTCGTCAAAAGCATCCGTCACTGGGCGTCTTGACACTCGACTACTGGTGGCCGCACGAAACGCGTAAAGTGCAGACTATCTATGATTTAGAGCGCCAGAACGGCTTCTTGCCGTGCGTGGCCACGATCCGGTTGGACCGGGTCGTCGATGAACCGGGGAGGAAGCCGTGATCCGGTTACTCCTGGCGTTGATCGGTTCCACGCTGGCCTACGGAGAAAGGGCGGTGCCGCGGGTGGTGATCGGGCTGTGGGATTCGACGGTGAGTGAATCGACAGAGCGCACCGTTATCCATCGGATGGCGGAGTTACCGCTGAATCACTTGGGTTTCGTCGTTGACTACGTCGACGTGAATGGACCGCTCCCCGATCTGTCTCAACGAGGCGAAGTGCGAGGGATCGTTTCCTGGCTGCCGGAAGATCGAATGCGCGACCCAACCGGCTACGTGGCTTGGATCGAACGCTCGGCGGCGCTCGGGAAACGATTCGTCCTGATCGGCGATGCAGGGATTTCCTTCGACCGGAAGGGAAACAAGATGCCGGACAGCCTGCTCCATCGACTGCGCCGCGTGCTCGGCGTGGCGCAGTCTGGGGATTGGAGTCAGATCACTTACGACACAAAGATCACGGAAAAATCCGAGATTATCGGATTCGAGCGGCCTCTTGGACCGGTGTTGCCCCCGTTTGAGATGATGCGCGCTGTTGTCCCTGGGGCGAAAGTCCATTTAACGGTGCGGCGAAACGGAGACTCGCAGCTGGTAGCTACCACACCCCGGGGTGGTTGGATCGCTTCGGGCTATTCCCACTACAGCGACAGCGCCCACAACGTGCAGTGGTTGGTGGACCCGTTCGTGTTTTTCCGACTCGCCCTGGCCGCCGGCGATCTGCCAACGCCAGATACAACAACACTTTACGGGCGACGGATCTACTATAGCCATGTCGACGGCGACGGCTGGTTGAACCTGGCGGAGATCCCGGAGTACCGGAAGCAACGGGCCAACGCGGCGGAAGTGTTTTTGCGGGAAATCGTCGACGGCTATCCGGATTTACCGGTGACGCTGGGGCCTGTTGTTGCGGAAATCGATCCCGGATGGGTTGGCACTCCTGCCTCCCGAGAACAGGCCAGAAAAATCCTAGAGAGACCTTGGGTCGAAGTGGGCACTCACACCTACACCCATCCCCTTGACTGGGGATTTTTCGCTCGTTACGACCGGAACGCCGAGAAAAAGTACTCCAATATAGAGGCAGCGGCCGGAAGTGAATCGCCTTATGCCGTTCCAAGAAGTTATACCGACCGCCCTTTTGATATCAAACACGAAGTTCACGGTTCGATTGCCTACATCCAAGCCCTTCTGCCGAAAGGCAAGCGCGTAGAGGTGCTGCAATGGTCCGGCAACACCGAACCATTTCCAAACGCGATCAGCGAAGCCCGCCGCGCCGGCGTCCGCAACATCAACGGCGGCGACTCGCGTTTCGACGGCGAATTCCCTTCGGTTGCGTGGGTTTCGCCTATCGGAATTCTCCGAGGCGATGAGCGTCAGATCTACTCCTCAAACTCTAACGAAAACACGTATACCGATCTATGGACGCGCCGGCACTTCGCGTTTCAGTACCTGCAGCGAACCGTAACGGCCACCGACGGAGCACGGCGACTGAAGCCGTTCAACGTCTATTATCACCTCTACTCGTGTGAGAAATCGCCCGGCCTGCGCGCTGTCAAACAAAACCTCGATCTTGCACGGAGGTCGGCGATCGTCCCGATCACTACGAGCCAGTATGCGGCAGTTGGCGACGGCTTCTACTCGACGCGGCTGATTGAACTGGGTCCGCGGCGGTGGCGTGTGGAAAACCGGGATGGTCTGGGCACTCTGCGTTTTGACTTGGCGGGAGAGTTAGCCGTCGATTTTGCGAAGTCCAGCGGAGTCATCGGCATGCAGCGCCACGGCTCCGATGTTTATGTCGCACTCGATCCGGCCGAGCCCTACCCGATTGTGTCCATGATGGCCGGCTCCGGTTTTCCGGCCGCATCAATACCGTATGTTATTGAATCCAGATGGCGCATTTGGCGGTTGCGCCACGCCACGGGCGGATGGGACGCCGTGCTGCAAGGGTTTGGCGTGGCCGAAATGGTTTGGCGAATGCCGCGCGCGGGGCGCTACCGATTCGCCATAGGCGGGGGCAAAGCTGTCGATATCGCCACGGGGCCCGACGGCATCGCCCAATTTCGCTTGGACGAGTCGGCAGTCTCGGCACGGCCGTTGCGAATCACCGAAATTGCGGGAGGTGCGTCATGATCACAGCCAGACACCGCACCATTGCGGTGTGTATGGGGCTGGCGGCGCTAGGCGCGGGATGGGCGGTTATTCCGCGGCCGCGTGAATTGGCTCTTATGCGGCTGTGCGACAAACAGTTCGACCGCGCCTTGTTCGACTACGAGGCCCGCTACAAGTCCGGCGACCGGTCGGCGCCAACCGTTGGCGCACTGACCGATATCTACTTGCAGCACGGCAATGTTCCGAAGGCAATCGAACTCATGGAAGAGCATCTAAAGCGCAACCCCAGCGATGTCGCGGCACGGCGCCGGCTTGGCGCCTACTATCAATTCGCCCAACAACCGCTGCGCTATGTCGAGAATTTGGAGCTGCTGCTGACCGGCAAGCCATCCGAAGAGGATTTACGCGAGCTATCGCGGGCGTACAGTTTCTTCCACCGCCCGACTGAGCAGGTCCGGACTCTCCGCCGCCTGGTCGAGCACGGCTATGCCAAGCCGCAGGACGCAGTGGATCTGGCCAATCTGCTGGCTTCGCAGGGGAAAATGCGGGAAGCGGCCGAACTGTTGGCGAGCCGGAAGCAGTTCGACAACGGCATGGCCGAGATGCTGGTCCGGCTTCGGCTGGACGCCGGACAACCCGAGGAAGCGATTGCCGTGGCAGCCCGCGCCGCGACGGTCGAAACCGACGAAAGCGCCGCGCGGCTAGTCGCCATTTTGGCGGCCCGCGGACAACGGCGCGCAGCCAGGGAAGCCGTGGCCGGGCTGGGCGAGCGGGCGCTCCGGTCGCCCGAACTGCTGGCGCAGTGGACTTCGATAGAGACCTCGCTCGGCGAGACCGGGACGGCCTTTGAGCGGCTGGACCGGCTGGCCTCGAAGAAGAAGTTGCCCTGCCCGCTGGCCGATGCATGGATGGAACTGGCGCTGCGCAAACAGAGGCGCGATCGGGCCATTGGCGCCGTCCTAAACCCGGTATGTCCGATCGACAAAACGCCGGCGTGGCTGGCCGAGGGGCTGCTCGAAGCCTCCATTGGCGCCAACCGGCTCGATGCCGCAGAGATGCTGCGCCGCTTGTTTGGAGAGCGCCAGGTGCAAAACCGTCTCCTGTTGGCCTATGACTGGGCGATGGCGCGCGGCGACCGGGCGGCGGCGGAGTCGGCGCTCGAAAGAGCCGCGCAAGCGGCGTCAACCGAAGCGGCGCGCGAGCAGGTCGCCGCTCTTTTCATCAAGCACGGCGAACTGGACCGGGCGCTACGGTTCGGCGCGCGATCGCGCCAGACGCTGCTCGACGTCTACTATTTGGCATCCGACTCCAAGTTGCCGGCATTGCGGCTGAGCGCGGCCAATGCGCTGGTCGCCTCCTTTGACTCGGCCGAGGTCAGGATTCTGCGCGCCTCGGCGCTGGCTGACTTGGACCAACCGCTGGAGGCGCTAGTGTCCTGTCTCATATAACTATGTACATATAGGCAGAGTTGCCTCATACTGGGTCATGTTCACCCCAGCAGCTCCCTTGGCGGTAGAAGCGAGCCAACGGGA
>VFZW01000387.1 GCA_016871055.1 Acidobacteriota bacterium | reverse complement strand
ACTCCGGTCTGGGAGGTCTATAACAGCAATGGCGGTCCGTCGGGATTTCTGGGCTTTCCGACCGGACCCGAGATCATCGTCGGCAACAATCGGCGGCAGGTTTTTGAGGGTGGCTCGATCGAGTACACGCCGGGCGGATCGGCGTCCCTGCGGCTGCCGGTGGCGACCGTTAACATCACGACGAATGTGACGACACTGCGGCTAAGACTGAATGAAACCGCGACGATCGAGGCGATTCCCCGCGCCGCCAATGGCGACCCGTTGCTGGATCGGACTGTTTCCTTCGTCTCCACCAACGGCCGCGTCGTGTCGATTCAGGCCAATGGCAGGACGGCGACGTTGAAAGCCGTGGGCGGCGGCGTGGCGACGGTCACTGCGGTCAGCGAAGGTAAGATTTCGGCGGCCATCGCGGTCAGCGTCCAAGCGCCCTGTTGCCAGATCGGTGAAGGCGCCCCGAATGCGACGCAGGCGCAGGCGTTTTCCGACGCGGTGACGCGAAACCGGTTGACCCTGCAACTGCCGGGCGCGAACCCGGTACGGCGGGTCGGCAACGGATATACACAAGAGTTCGTGACCACCGGCGGCGCCCGCGTGATGCTGGCGCTGCCGGACCGGTCGGCGCAGGCGTGGGTGATTTCGGGGCCGACCCTTACCCGGTTCGATGAGGCAGGGGGCGCTTCCGGTCTGATCGGATACCCCTCGGGGGATCCTACGGCCGGAGGCAGACAACTCTTTGAAAATGCGGCGCTTGCGGGAACGCCAGTGCAGATCGTCAGCGGGCCCATCCTGACGCGCTGGGCGCTGTTGGGTTACGAAACCGGAGCGGCGGGACCGCCGGCGGGTCCAGCGATCGCATTCGCGAACTTTGCCGCGTCGGCCGGATTGCAGCAGAGTTTCCGGGAAGGCTTGATCGTGAATATCCAGTCCGGAGCCAACGCATCGAAGGCCTTCGTCGTCAGCGGTGCGATCGCGCGCCGGTATGTCGAGCTCGGCGGCGCCGGCGGGCGCATGGGAGCGCCGAATAACGAAGAGTTCACGATCAACGGCCAGCGCCGACAGGACTTCGAAGGCGGATACATGGAGTATCCGGTGGGAGGAGGCGCTCTGAATGTGGTCGAAAACGCGCGCCAGCCATCGGTGACCGCGGCGCCGTCGTCGGCGATCGCGGGATCGCGCATTCGGCTGTCGATCGGCGGATTCCCCGATAATGCGGCGATACGCGTAAGTGTCACCGGCCAGCCCGATTTCAACGTTCGTGTACGCAACGGGTCTTACAGTTGGGACGCTTGGATTCCACCCGACGCCACCACGCGAACGATCACCGTCCGGGCAATTGCTACGGCAACCAATGTCGTGGCCGAGACAACCTACTCGGTTCGCGCCGCCATCGACGCGCGGCTGCGGTTGACCAAGACGCGCGGCGATGCGCAGTCCGGCGCGCCCGGCACCCGGTTGCCGATTCCTCTTCGCGTCAACTTGCGCGATGAGACCGGCATCCCGCTGGTCGGCGTTGCGGTGACGTTTGAGCCGTCTAGCGGCGGGGCGATTGCGCCGAGCGCGGCTTCGACCGATATCAATGGCGATGCCGAAACTACGTTGCGGTTGCCCGCGGCGGAAGGCATCGTGCTGGTTACGGCCCGGGCTTCCAATCAGGTCGTGACCTTTACCGCCCGTATCGCAGGGACTACGGTTTCGAGCTTCCCGCGCGTGACCTTCGACGGCAACTCCTATGTTGGTTCGGCCGCTGCGATTTTGAAGTATTTCCAGGATCGCGCCGAACTCAGCGCGTCGGTCGGCGTGGTGACGCCGGCGGCGATCGACACGTTCCTGCGAAACTTCTGCACGCTGGATAACCAGGCCAATCAGATCTGCGACGGGTATATGGCCGATCCCGATACGCCTAACCTTTGGCGGCTGGTCAATTTCGCCGGCGGCGGACTGGAGATCGTTCCGGTCGGCGCGAACGAGACCGCGATTCGCGAAGCGCTCGCTGGCGGGACTCCGGTGCTTGTCAGTTTGCGGCTTAGCGATGGAACCGGGATTGGCGTTGTGGCAACTGGAGTTTCGGCGGGCGGCGACCTGTTAATTATGGACCCGAGTCCCCGGCAGCCGAAAGCCACGCTGGCGGATTACACCGCGTCCGGCGCCACGCTGGCGGGAGCGGTTCGCTTCCAGCCACGCGCGGCGGCGTCGAGCGGTTTCCTGCTGACGGCGCGGGCCGATTCCGCCGCCGTGTCGTCACCAGCCGGATCGTGCGGACCGGCGTTTTCGATTCCGTTCACCGGCGGCGCGACGTTGTTTGCGTACTGCGATGGCGCGCAGCCGGTTTATCAGGCCGAAATTGCGGCCGCCGCGGTCTATCGAGGAACTTTGACCGATCTCGCCTCGGGCGGGCCGCGTTACGATTTGAACGGGTTGCGCAACGGCATCTTCCGTGTTTCCAAACCGGGTACGGCTTGGGAACTGGCGCAGCTGGAGATTTCTTTCCAGGCCACGGCGGTCCTGAATGCCGCCAGCTTCCAACCCGACTTCTCCCCGGGTTCGGCGATTTCCGTTTTTGGTATCGGGCTGGCCCGGACCGGGATTCCCACAGCTGTGGAAATCGGTGGACGCCAGGCACAGGTTCTGTTCGCGACGCCGTTCCAGTTGAACGCCGTGCTGCCGCTCGACCTATCTCCCGGTTCCTGGCCACTGCGGATCACTTCCGCGTATGGTACGGCCGAGGCGCAGATCGAGGTGCGCGACGCGTCACCGGCCGTATTTCGGTTATCGGCCACTCAAGCGGCGGTGACGAATCAGAATGCGTCGATTAACGCGCCGAACAACCCGGCGCCGCGCGGGCAGGTGATTGTCGTTTACGGAACAGGCTTTGGCGCGGTTCAGGATGCGCAGGGCGCGTTGCGGCGGACGGCGACCCCGGTAACCGCGCGTGTGGCGGGCGTGGATCTCAATGTTGTGTACGCCGGACTCACTCCTGGGTCAATTGGCCTCTACCAGATCAACATCCAACTGCCTTCCGACCTGCCTCCGGGGCTGTTTCAGAGCCTGGAACTCACGCAGGGCGGGGTAACGGCGAACCCGATTCCGGTGGCAATTCGTTGATTTTGAACGGGTTACCATAATTCCTGGAGCGGAGAACCGAGCGGCCTCTGGAGTTTGGCTTCAAACCTGCACTAGAAACGAGCGGCAGACCACCGTCGGAGTCGCAGGTTATTCACGCAGTAAGACTTGACTTGACACAACGGAGGTGGTACTTGTAAAAGGACTGCCCTTGTGGTTAGGCGGCATTCCCTTCGCGAGAATCCCGCGAACGACATCAAACAAAACAAAAACGACATCCTAGCCCAAGCCGTCAGGACAGGCCCCAACTAACCCGGCGATCATCGCCGGACCGGCAGGCCAAATCCACGGTGGACGGCGAACACTTCGGTTTACAACTTTCATTCAATTCAAGTTCTGATTCTTTATTAAGGAGAAGGAAATGGCAGATTTCCGCAAACTGTTTCCGGCAATGGCTGGCTTCGCACTGATGTTCGGTGCGGCGGCTAGCGCAAATGCCCAACAACAGGTCGCCGCGTTTTCCTGTATTGGAAACGCCGGCGTTCCGCCGATTGTTCGCGCGGAAGGCTTAACGGAACTCGTCGGTGATCTCGTTCTGAACTGTAACGGTGGTACCCCCACCGCGTCTGGCGCCGCTGTGCCCCAGACCAACGTTCAGATCTTTTTGAACACCAACGTAACCAGCCGCCTGCAAGCTGATCCCTGGAGCGAAGCTCTACTCATGATCGACGAACCCGGTCCGGCCGCGCAGCGTTATTGCACGGTCAATGGCGGTTGCGCGGTCAATGGCGTGGGCATCGATGTCGGTTCCGACGGTCTCGCCGATGGCGTTGACTACGACCAGACCACCTCTTCCGGTGGAGCGGCCCCCAACGTCTTCATGGGCCGCCAATCCGGCGCCAACTCGTTGCTGTGGCAAGGCGTGCCGATCGATCCTCCGGGAACGACCGCGACCCGCATCATCCGCATCACCAACGTTCGCGCCAACGCCAACCAGCTCGGCGTGTCGAGCACGCTCATCCCGACCCAAATCGTGATGTTCATCTCGGCCACCGGCACGACCTCGATCCCGATCAACAACCCGCAACAGACGGTTGCATTCATTCAGCCCGGCCTGAGCTTCTCGGTCCGTCAGGTGAAGAGCAGCTATCTGCAGTGCGTGTCTTGGAACCGCGACGCAGCGACAGACAACAGCAAGGCGATGCCCGGTTCCGCGACGAGCGGCCCTGGCGCGGGCACAGTCGTCCGCTACAGCGAAGGCTTTGCCAGCTCGTTCAAGCGTCGCAATGTTGCGTTGCCGTCAAGTCATCCCAATGCGGATGAATCGGCGGTTCCGACGGCCCAGAACACCCCTGGCGCTATCTACAACACGGAATCCGGATTCTACAATCCGAGCCCTGTGTTGGGTGGCGGCAGCACGGACGCTCGTAACCTGAGCACCGCCGGCTTGGCCGATCACGGCACCCGCCTGATGGCGCGCTTCAACAACATCCCGGCCGGCATGGCCCTGTACGTTTCGGCGTACACGGTCGGGTCGTCTGGCGACGCTTGCGCCGGCTTGCCCTGTATCACGACCGTCCGCGTTGCGACCACCGCCAGCGCGACGGCCGCCCGCTTGATCACGACCGACTCCAATGGCGGCGGCGCGTTCTCGCGGGTCATCACCACGAACACTGCCACGAACAACACCAACGCGAACAACGGTGGTGGTGGTTCGGCCACGGCGATCCCGACTGCTCCGATTACTCTGAGCAACGGCGCCGGCACAGCGGTTTGGGAAGTCATGAACGCTGATCCTCTCACGGCTCAGACCTATGAATTCGCAGTCGCCGCGGCTTACGTGGCCAACACGTCCAACAACCTGCCGGGTCTCGGCACGGCCACTGTTGCTGGCAGCTTCGCGCCGCTCAGCACGGTGACCACCGCTTCGGGTTCGGCTCCGATTCCGCGTTTCGCTGACACCAGCGTCGCCCGGAATATCATGACGGTCAGCGCTTGTACCACGAACCTGCTCTTCCAGTTCTTGACGAACCAGGCAGGCTTCGACAGCGGCTTCGCGATCAGCAATACGTCGACGGATCCGTTTGGTACTGCGCCTCAGTCCGGTCCTTGCAAGTTGAACTACTACGGTGGAACCACCGGTGGCGGCGCTGCTCCGGCAGCCCAGACCTCCGCGGTTGTGCCGAGCGGCGCTCAACTTGTGGCCGTTCTGAGCTCGGGCGGTAACTACGGAATCGCGGCAACGCCGGGCTTCCAGGGTTACATGATTGCTCAGTGCTCGTTCCAGTACGCTCACGGCTTCGCCTTCATCAGCGACGTCGGTGCGAATCGTGTCTCCGAGTCCTACCAGGCCCTCGTGCTTGATAGCTCGATCGGCAGCCGCACGATCTTCTTCTCAGAAGTTCTGGGCCACTAAAGCAATCGCCTCTGGCGATCCAACCAAAACGGGGGAAGCTTTCGCTTCCCCCGTTTTATTGCTACCAACCCTTACGAAATCTTACATTTACCGTCTATTCCGTAATCGGTTAAGATGGTATCCTAGTACGAGCCCGTGCGTTCCCATGCCCGGCGCCACCCGCATTGCGCGTCCTTAATTCCAATCGATCAGAGGTTTCAATGCTCTTCCTCCGACGAACCATGCAGCTTGCTGCGTGTGTTTCTCTCGCGGCCATCCCTACGTTGGCCCAATCCGTAACCGCCACCAATCTATTCCTTCTTCCCAATTCGTCGGCAACATCGCCTATCGTGAGCGCGTTCCGGACGGATCCTTTCACCATTCTTTCTTCCTTCACCGCGCAGCCCGGCGCGTCCTTTGTGCACGTTCACCCGAACGGCCAAAAAGTCTACATCGTCGCCCGCTCGGGCGCCGATACACTCCTCGTCGTGGACGCAACAAATCCGGCGAATGTTCTCAAACGGGTCACGCTTGGCCAGGCCGAAGCCGCCGCGCTTTCGCCCGACGGCCGCCGGTTGGTTGTGGCCGCCGGCAGCGTTCACCTCATCGATACCTCCACCGATAACGTACTGAGCACGATATCCGATCTCGGCGGCACGCCCACCGATGTTGCGATCGCTCTGGATGGCTCGCGTGCTTTTGTGCTGTCGCCCGGCGCGAACCGGTTGACGGCGATCGACTTGAACACAGGCCAGCTTGCCGGAACGCCGTTCACGGTCTCCGGCAACGCATCGACGGTCACGGTCGGCCCCGACGGGCTGGTCTACGTCACGGCGCAGAATCTGATCCAGATTATCGATGGACGCAGCATGACGATCGTCAAGGAGATCCAACTCAACGCGCAGCCGTCCCGGCCGACTTTT
>VFZW01000386.1 GCA_016871055.1 Acidobacteriota bacterium | reverse complement strand
ACCACCAAAGGCATTACTGTGGCACTACTGTTCCTGTTCTTTCACAAACGCTTGTGCGGCCCCCTTGCCAACAGCCGCTTTCACCATCGGCCGTCGCCCGATCACAAACCCCACTCCGCGCTCGAAAACGCATACTACAAGGCCGACCGCGCTATCGAGGACATCGTCAAGTTACTCGCTGCGTAACTTCGTTTGTTGCAGTACTCTGATTTAGAATCTTCGATTCTAGAATCTAGCGCCCCCCTCTAACGGGGGTAGTGTCAAGGAACCCGATTCCGGTACTTTTGGATAGGCGGAGGGGCTCAACGCCGTTCGGGACCTCCTCCAAGGCGACCGGTGGGAATACCACGCGTCTTCGGTACGTACTATATGTTTCCGTTTCGTATTGCATCGTGCGATCCTTCCTCTTTATGCTTCCTGAACTATCCCACTTGGAAACGGAACAGCGGAATTCGGCGACGAGCGAGATCGACCGGCTATCGACGCTGGAGATGCTCGCTCTGCTGAACCGGGAAGACGCCGCCGTGCTCAACGCCGTCGAAGCGGCGGTCCCAGCGATTGCGACGGTACTGGACGGAGTCGTCGAACGGGTGCGGACAGGCGGTTCGCTCTTCTATATTGGCGCGGGAACAAGCGGAAGGCTGGGAGTGCTGGACGCGGCGGAGTGTCCACCGACGTTTGGAGTGGCCTCGACGGTGGTGCGGGGGATCATCGCCGGCGGCGAAGCGGCGCTGGCAAGGGCGACCGAGGCGTCGGAGGACCGGGCGGACGCGGGCGCGGCGGATCTGATGGCGGCGGGCTTCACCGCCAACGACGCGCTGGTCGGCATCGCGGCGAGCGGGCGGACGCCTTATGTGATCGGCGCGATTGAACGCGCGCGAAGCATGGGCGCATTGACGGCGGCGCTGGTCTGCGCGCGGTCGAGCGCGCTGGCTGGTGCGGCGGAATTGGCGATTGAAATACCGGTTGGCCCGGAGGCGATCACGGGATCGACACGGATGAAGGCGGGCACCGCGACAAAGTTGGTTTTGAACATGCTGAGCACGGGCTTGATGATCCGGTTGGGATACACGTACGGCAACCTAATGGTCAACGTGCAGCCGCGGAATGAAAAGCTACGGGACCGGGCGCGGCGGATTGTGGCCCAGGCGGCCGGGATCGACCGCGGCGCGGCGGACAGCTATTTCGAAGCGGCGGGCGGCGATGTTAAGCGCGCGATCGTAATGGCGAGGCTTGGTGTTTCCAACGATGAGGCCGCGCGGCGGCTGGGCGAGGCAAATGGGGTGTTGTCGGCGGTTTTGCCGCGATAGCGCTATCCTAGCGGGAGTATCGCATGGATCAATTTGTCATCGAAGGCGGTTTGGCTCTCAAGGGCCGGGTGGAAACGAGCGGGGCGAAGAACTCCGCGCTGCCGGTGCTGGCCGCGTGTTTATTGACGGCCGAGCCGGTGGTGCTGGACCGCATTCCGCGTGTGAAAGACATTCGCACGATGCAGGCGTTGCTGAAGCACATGGGCGCGACGGTGGTCGAAGAAGGCGACAACCGCGTGCGCGTGCAAGCGGCGCGGATCGACCGGCCGGAGGCTCCGTACGAAGTCGTGAAAACGATGCGAGCGTCGAGTCTGGTGCTGGGTCCGCTGGTGGGGAGATTTGGCGCGGCGCAGGTATCGATGCCGGGAGGCTGCGCGATCGGCGCGCGACCGATCAATCTGCATACGGCGGGGCTGGAGCAACTGGGCGCGCGCATTTCGCAGTCGCACGGGAACATCGAAGCCAGCGCGGTGGGCGGTTTGCGCGGGGCGGAGGTCCATTTCGACCGGATCACGGTAACCGGGACCGAGGACATTATTATGGCCGCGGTGCTGGCGCAAGGCGAGACGGTGATCGAGAATGCGGCACGCGAGCCGGAGGTCGTTGACCTGTCGGCGTTGCTGACCAAGATGGGTGCGCGGATTGAGGGAGCGGGGACTTCGACGATCCGCGTGCAGGGCGTTGAACGGCTTGGCGGCGCCGAGCACGCGATTATTCCGGACCGCATAGAGGCCGGCACGTTCGTAATCGCGGCGGCGATCACGCGGGGCGACGTTCTGGTGGCGGGCTGCGAGCCGGAACATTTACAAGCGCTGCTGGTGAAACTGCGCCAGGCGGGTGTTGAGATTACCGAACCCGAGAGGGGCGTGCTGCGAGTGCGCGGCGGAGCGAATCTGCGCAGCATCGACGCGACGACCGAGGAGCACCCAGGCTTCGCGACCGACTTGCAGGCGCAGTATATGGCCCTGATGACGCAGGCCGAGGGGATTACGATCGTCAGCGAGAGAATCTTTGAGAACCGGTTCATGCATGTGCCGGAATTGATCCGCATGGGCGCAAGCATTCGGATCGAGGGGCGGCAGGCGATCGTGGCGGGGCCGCGGCGTCTGAGCGGCGCGCATGTGATGGCGTCCGATTTACGGGCAAGCGCGTCGCTGGTGCTGGCGGCGCTGGTGGCGTCTGGGGAGACAATCGTCGACCGCGTGTATCACATGGACCGCGGGTACGAGCGAATCGAGGAGAAGTTGGCGGGACTGGGCGCACGGATACGGAGGGCTAAATAAAATGAAACACTCACCCGGTTTTTTGGCGATCGTCGAAGACGCCAAGACACGCGTGCGGGAGATTACGGTTGGCGAGTTGGGCGAAGGGCACGTGCTGGTGGATGTCCGCGAGGATAACGAATGGGCGGCAGGGCGTGCGGCCAGCGCGATGCATCTGGGCAAGGGCATCATCGAGCGCGACATCGAAGCGGCGATTCCGGATCACCACACTCGCATTGTGCTTTACTGCGGCGGAGGATTCCGGTCAGCGCTGGCGGCGGATGCGCTGCAGAAAATGGGATACACTAACGTACTGTCGCTGGCCGGCGGGTGGCGCGCGTGGAACGAAGCGGGAATGCCGGTTGAAAAAGGCTAGTGAAAGAAAACGTAGTCGAGACAGCGCCAGATGATGTAGACGAAGCAGATCGACTCGAGGAACCGGAATATCTTCACGAACTTCATCGACATAAACTCGAACCGGATCATCATCGCGCAGACGACGCCGCCGTAGATAAAACTCGCGTCGAGGAAGCGGCCGCCGGTCTTTTGATAGAAGACCATGCCGAAGTAGTAGAACAGCGGCCAGTTGTTCTCGGTGGCCAGACGCGAACGGACACTGAAGAGCCACACCGTGATGGCGGCGACGGCAAGAGCTAACACCTCCAGATCGTCGAGCTTCATTGCTTACTAGAAAGAATAACTCACGCTCACGTAGCCTGTGTGCGCGGCGTAGTTTTGCGCGCTGGCGAACTTTTCCGCGTAGTCGTAATATTGCCAGCCGAAGTTGGCTCGCAAATTGGCGCGGACCTGGAGGGAGACGCGAGCGAGCGGCGAGGCGTAGCTAATGGGGAAAACCTGCGCGGCGGTGAAAAGAGGCTGCATGTCCGGCGCGGCGGAACGGCCATCGCCGCGGTCCTGCGTACGGACGAAACCAGCGTAGAGATCGACCTTCTTCCGGACTTGCGCCTGGACTCCGGCATGCAGGGCATGCAGGTTAGAGACGTAGTAGGAGCGATTCGATTCGACCAGTTCGAAATCGGCGAAGTAGGCCAGTCCGGTCAACGTATCCAGGTGGAGATAGTTATAGCCGGCGTCGATGCGGACGTTTGCGCGCGGCGTGAAGCCAGTGGTGGCGCCCCAGGTGCGACCGGTAGAGGAGTGCACATAGAGTGATGTGGAGTTGGCGTTGTTGAAGGACTTGAAATCGGTGGAGAGGTCGAACTTTTTTTGCCGCCAACTTGCGCGGGCGGTATAGGCTTCGTAGTTTTTGTCGCCGGTGGGGTAGAACGGGCGATCGTTGCGGCCGACCTCGGCGCTGAACAGAATGCGTAGCGGCGCGACGGGAGTGAGGCGCGCGCCGAAGATACCCGCCTTGTTGCGGTTGATCTGCTCGATGGGAACTGTACCGCGCGGGATCTCGAAGTCTTCCTGTTCGTTGGAACGGATGCGGCGTTCGGCGTAGTGATAGCTGCCGAAGACGCCGGCCTGCTTGACGGGTTGCCAGGACGCCTCCGATGTATTTGAGATATTGCGGATGCCGAGGAATTGAAACTGCGCGAAGGCGATGCCGGCCGAGCCGTTGTTGATCTCGGAGTATTTACCGTCGCCTTCCATACGGGTTTGGTGGAAGCCGGTCTGGTTGGCGACGGTAACCTTATTGTTCGGTATCCAGGTAAGCGTTGCGTGGCCGGTGGTGACGGGACGGCGGCCGGCGCCGGTAAGCAGAGTTTGACGGTTGCGGCCGGCGCCGAGGCGGTCTGTGCCGCGGGCGAATTCGTCGTAGATGAAGTCGCGCCGGCCATCGGAGTGGGTGAAACGGCCGTGAATGGTGAATTGTTTGGAAAGCTCGGCTAGGAGATGGGCGCGCCAGTATGGGGTTTTACCGTGAAGGGGCTCATCGCGGCGGAGTAAAGAGAGCGTGTTGCGATCGGTTGTATTGGCGCCGGGGGTGAGCATGTCGCGATTGAAGTTGGTGTCGTCCTTGAAGAGTTCCCAACCGCGGGTGATCGACAGTTTCACTCGGCCGATTTGCAGATCGCCACCGAGGCGGTATTCGTCCTGATTGCGCCGGATGTTGGCGAAGTAGGAGTATTCGTCGCCGCGGCCGTCGAACCACTGGCCGGTCCAGAGTCCGGGGCCGCCCTGCGTGTTGCGCGAGTACCCGACGCGGAACTTGAGCTTGGACTGCGGGAGCAGCGTGAGGTCGTGGTCCTGCATCTGGCGATTGGTGGAAAGAAAGTGATCTCCGCCGGCGATGGGGAGGGCGGGGTTGAAGTACTCGTTGGAACGCCAAAGGAGATCGTAGCGGTAGAGCGCGTTTTTTTGCACGCGGAACGAACTGAACTGGTAGGGGTCATTGCCGAGGCCACGAACGTCGAGGAGTAGCTCATCCAGCCACTTGCCTTTACCGTCGCGAGAGGTTACGCCAAGCGTGCCGCCGAGGAGCCGGACACCGTTGCCGAAGTTTACGTCGCTGCGATATTTGCCGGTGTTGCCGTCGACGTCGCGGAAACGATAGCCGACTTCCCAGGAATTGGTAATGTTGTAGGGGCCGGCGTTGTCGCCGCGCGGGGATCCGGCGGTCTGGGGAGTGGGCGCAACGACTGGCTGAGCGTGGGCGACGACGGTGGCTAGAACAATCAGAAGGGCTCTCATCGGAGGAATCTCCGGTCTGCGTTGGAGCCGTGCACGCGAACATGGCAGGTGGTGCAGTTTCGATAGCGGGGATCGGCCATGTTATGAGAGGCCGATTGCGTAGGGATTCCGTCGGCCTGGCGGCCGAACGAACCGGAACCGTTGTGGCATTCCAAGCAGACGGTAAAGACGACCGGGCGCTTGAGCAGTCGAGCGTTTGTCGAACCGTGCGGGGAGTGGCAGGATTCGCAGCCATCGACGCGGACGGCCGCATGTTCGAACAGGAACGGCCCGCGCTTGTCGGTGTGGCATTTCATGCAGGGCTGTTCGTTTTGGAGTCCGGTTTCGACCATCCGCGGACGGTGACCGGTTTTGGAGACGCCGGAGTTGACGCCGTGCGGATTGTGGCAATCCGAGCACGTCATGAAGCCTTCATTGACTCGGTGCTTGAAGGGCTGAGAAAACTGGGCGCGGACATCGGAGTGGCAGCCGTAACAGACATCGGCCTGTTTGGCGGCAAGCAGATTCCTGGCCGAGCCGGGCTGATGGATCGAGTGGCACGAGGTGCATACGACATTGGCTTGCGTGTGAGAGCTGCGCCGTATGTTGGCTCGATTGACGTCTTTCGAATGGCAGCGCAGACAGGCGTCGAGCACTTGATTGGGCTGCATGAGCGAGAACGCGTTCGGAATCGTGACACGTCCTCCGGCGGCGGCGATATGCTTCTTCCCTGCCCCGTGACAGGCTTCGCAGCCCATGTTTTCGCGGGTAGCGCCATTGGCGACGGTCGTCTTGAAGTGGGGATTTCGGAAAAACTGCAACGCCTGCGCCGGGTGGCAAGGGCGGCAGCCGTTGCTGCCGGCGAACGGGGAGTCGCTTGCGGCGGGAGTTTGTGCGGCGAGCGTCCAACAGGAGATCACGCCGGCTGTTGCGAGTAGTCGCAGACCCATGACTATCAACCAACTATACCGAAGTTCCCCTTGGCAAAACGGGGCAATCGACACACTCCAAACGAGTTAGACGAAGAGGAGGGTGTGCGGCGCTGGGAACAAAGTGTTAGGGTGTGACGCCGAGGAGGTGAAAAGCGCGGAGTTGAACGGGGGTAGGCGAGGCAAGCATTTGGAAGGACTGGTCGCGCATGCGAACCTGATTTTGAGTCAGCGTGGCGAGATCGGCAAGGAG
>VFZW01000385.1 GCA_016871055.1 Acidobacteriota bacterium | reverse complement strand
CATAGAGCAGACCGCGCAATGCCGTGCCGGATTGCGAACTTCCGTAGGCCAGCGTGTGCGTAATCTTCGGGAGTTTCGCGCCACGGTCGTTGTTGTAGCGGACCGCGGAAATGAAGTCGCGGACCGCGGCGAATCCGAGTCCGGCGACCACAGGGTCTTTCGAAGGATAGACCACTTCGTATGTCCGGCCCGGTTTACCCGGCGGGGTCAACACCATCTCGGTCCCTTCGATTTTCCATGAGCCTTGCGGCATTGGGTGGCGCACGCCGTCCTCGCCGTCCCTGAAGTACGCGCGGGCCTTCGAAGCGTCGGATACGGTGTAGGGAATGTGTGTGCCGTCGCCGAGCGAGAAGCGCTCGACAGCGGTGTCCGCGGTTTTCTCCGACCGCACCCAGCCTTCGACACCTCGAGCGATTGGGGCATAAAGGCGAAGTCCCTTCGAGACATCGTGCTGCCATGCGACCCACACCAGCGTGAGGCCTTCGCGTTCGGTGAGCGGATCGCCGGCGCGGTCGAAGGTGTTTGTAATTCCGCGGCCACCTCGGTTGGATGCTTCAAACAGCAGCACTCCGCTTGGCTTTTCCGGGACGACGATGTGGAAGTCAGCGCTGAACTCGACTTTGCCCTGGGCGTTGCGGGCGGCTTTGTTGATGCCGTCGATGGCACGATTCGGTGCGGCGGCGGGGTCGACGGCGAAGTGTGCGCGGCCAGAAATTTCCCGGGCGGTGGACTTGGGCGCGATTTCGAGGCGGACCAATTCGGCGTGCGCGGCAAGCGCCGTGAGTACGAGGACAGCGAATTTCATGCGAAGAGTTCTTGAACGATTTTTCCGTGATCGGTGATGGGTACCGGCCGGTCCCCGGCGTAAAGATTCTTGTGTGGATCGATGCCGAGCGCGTTGTGAATCGTTGCGTGGAAATCGGGAATGGACACCGGCCGCTCGATCACCTTCTTGCTCAGATCGTCGGTAGCTCCGACAGCCAGGCCCGACTTGATGCCGCCACCGGCGAGCACCATCGTGAACGCCTCGGATTGATGGCCCCGCCCGCCGCCGGCGTCGAACTCGGGCGGCCGGCCGAATTCCGTGGCGATCACAACGAGCGTGGTTTCGAGCAGTTTCTGCTTTTCGAGGTCGAGCAGGAGCGTCGCGAACGCTTTATCAAGGTCCCGAATCAGCAGATGCTGGTTGGTTTGTCCATCGTTGTGCGTGTCCCATCCGCTGCCGTTCAAGAAATTCAAGTTGAACGACACTTCGACAAACCGCGCGCCCGCCTGCACCAGACGGCGGGCGAGAAGGCAGCGCTGGCCGAATTCGCCGCCGTAGCTTTCGCGCATCGTCTTCGATTCGCGGTTAAGTGCGAATACGTTCATGAAGCGCGGCCCGGCCAATCGAAAGGCCTGGCGAGAGACATCGCCCTGCGCTTGAATGGCGGCATCACCCGCGTTCCGGTTCTGATGTCCTTCGCGCATCGAGGCGAGTAATGTTTCGCGGCGGTCCTGGCGCGTCGAATCGACATCGGGTGGCCGGACAAGTCCGTTCGGGCCGATCTCGGTCTGCGTCAAATAGACGTAGCCGAATTTGGCACCGAGGAAGCCGGGATCGCGCGTGATGTTGGGGTATCCCATCACAACGTAGTTGGGCACCTCTTCGGTTTTGGACCCGAGCTGATGGGAGACCACCGAGCCAATCGACGGATACTGCAATGTGCCGCTCGGCGTACGTCCGGTGTGAACGAGATTGGCCGCGGCGGCGTGTTCGCTGACGATCGGATGCGTGATCGAACGGAGGACGGCGCAGCGGTCAAGCAACGGCGCGGTCTGCTTCAAGTGCTCGCAGACTTGCACGTTCTTGATGGCCGTATCGATGGCGCCATACGCAGCGCCGGCGACCTTTTTGCCATCGCCACGGCGCTTGGGGTCAAAGGTATCAATCTGTGCGGCCCCGCCTCCGAGCCAAAGGAAAATGCACGCGTCGGCCTTGCCTTTAGCGGGAGCGGCAGCGGCGGCGAGAGGAGTGGCGAGGAATTCGCGTCGATTGATCATTAGGGCACCATCGCGAATTCGGGAGAGTTGATCAGCGCCCAGAGCGTGTCTTCGTAGCGCTCGCGGAAGTCCTTCGTCAGGCGTTCGGTGGGCTTGTCGCCGAAGCGGAGTTTGCGCTCCTCTTCGAGGCGGATGACGGTTGCTTCGGCGCTTAAGTGATTCGACCACGAGACGCGGCCGTCGGACTCGCGCCTGGTCGAGCGCGCTTCGGCGCCTTTGACGACGCGCGCGGCGAAGACCGGCGCCAGCAAGTTTCGATACATCGCGAGTTCGGGCGCGTTCGGCTTGCGAGAGAGAATGCGCGTGAAGGTCTGTTCGATCAGCGCGTCGACGGTGGCATTGCCGAGCGCGATCCCGGTGAAGGCGCTGTCGTCGGAGAGGCGCGCGATACGTGTGCCGAGGACGCCGTTGGCGAGAATGAGCGTCTGCATCGGCGAAGGCGCGTCGTCGCGTTTGGTGGCGGGACTTTGGCGCGACTGCCGCCAACCGTAGTTCGTCATGACATCGACGATCGACTGGGCGATCGGCAGCGCCAGCGCGGGGCGGTCGCGCTCGTTCGATAGCGCCGTGAGATGCCAGCCGCGCTCGGGTTTGCCGAGATTGATGAACTGCTTCGGCGAGCGGTCGCCGGCGGGGTTCAGATTCATCTCCTCGCAGTCGAACGGTTTACCGGCGGCGAGATGGAGCGAATCGACCAGTTGCTCGGCGGTCATGTTACGGTGCGCGGGACCGGCGAAGAGCCGCTTGGCGGAACTCATTTGATCGGCCGCTGTGCCGGCCGCTTTGCGCTGATAGGCGTGCGAAGCGAAGATCAGCTTCGCGACGTGTTTCAAGTCGTACCCCGATGCGCGGAACTGGTGAGCGAGATACACCAACAGTTCGGGATGCGAGGCGCGCCCGCGCGACCAATCGTCGGCGGGTTCGACGATGCCGACGCCCATGTAGCGCTTCCACACGCGATTGACGACGACTTGCGAGAAGCGGTCGTTGTCGGGGGAAATCAGGAAGGACGCGAGTTGATTACGGGTGGCCGATTTGGCGGCGACCGGGAGCGTGCCGCTGTCGGCATGTTCGAGAAGTTTTGCAAAGGGCCAAGCCGGAGCGATCGACTCGCCAGGCTTCAAAGCGGAGACGACGTTGGGCTTGCGGCCGCCTTCGCCCTGAGGCACGGTCGATGTCGCGGGCAGTTTCAGATCCTTGCCTTCCAGCATTGCGGCAAGCGCGAAGAGATCTTTCTGCTTGAACGGGTGGAACGGGGCGTCGTGGCAGCGGGAGCAACTGAGCTTCTGGCCAAGAAAGGCCTGCGCCACGATGTCGGCTTTGGCCGCGGGCGGGGAGTCGTTAAGAGTGGCTTGACTGAAGGACGCGGGGCCGCCGAGCGTGGCCGATCCTTCCTGCTGAACGAGTTCGGCGACGAAGCGATCGAACGGAATGTTGTCGGAGAACGACTGATGCATCCACCAGCGGAAGGGGCCGGTGTTGTTGAGGTCGGGCTTCAAAATGCCGGGATTCTCGGCGAGTACATCTTGCCAGTAGCTGACCCAGTGGTCGGCCCAACTGGGGTTGTCGACGAGTCGATTGACGGCATTGGCGCGGCGCGATTTCGGCGCGTCCTTCAGATACGCGGCGATCTCGGCCGGTGTCGGGATGAGGCCGGTTGTGTCGAGTGTCACCCGGCGCAGGAACTCAAGATCGTTTAGCGCGGCGGTGTGTTTGGCGCTCGTGGCGGCGAGTTTGACGTTGATGAAATTATCGATCGCATTCCGCACCGGGTAGCCGTCCGGTGCAGACGGAATCGCGGGAGCGGACTTCGCCGGCTGCGACTTGTGCCTTGCGTTCCACAACGCGGAGACCTCCTGGCTGACGGTGCGGCGGCGGACCTTGTCCGACTCGGCGTGACGCCGCGCGGAGGCGAGCGAATACGCTTCCCAACCGGCGTCGGTGAGTGGTGGCGCATCATGGGGTCCGAGCAGTTGATCCACCAGTTGGTCCTTGGTCCGAATCCCGACGGCGAGTTCGCCCGGAGACGGATAGAGGCCCTTGCCGCCGATAACGGCGATCAACACGACTTCATGCGGGCCATCGCTGAGTTGCACCGGCGCGAGCGAATCCTGATGTGGATAGGCGGCGGGACGCAGCGGCGTGTTGCCGCGCTCGACGGCGGGAGGAACGGGATCGTCGCCCGAAGTGTTGGGCTTTTGCGCCTGTGTTTGCGCGACTAACTTGCCATCGACGAAGAGACGCGCGGCGCCGCGGGCGCGAAGGCGGAGCGTGTAGGAGCCGGCCGTGTAATTCCGTTGATAGGCGGCTTTCAAGATGAACGGCGTAGAACGATCGAGCGGGATAGCGTTGGCCGCGAACTTGGTCGGCGTATGGATGAAAGCGAACGCAGGTTCGGTGTAGCGGTCGATCGATTTCATCGCGGCGAGATCGAACTCTTTGCCCGCGGCGAGGTCCTCGAATATCTCGACTTGTATGGGACCGCCGCCAGGCAACGACGGCGCGGGCGCGGCGGACAGACTCCAGGCAAGGGAAGCGATGAGGGATCGGACCATGCGTGTAACTTATCACAATGCGATCCCTGTTTAGTTGGGTCAGAGACTTGGCGGTGTGTGGAGGTGAAAGTCCGTCGCGTCCTCCAACGCGGCGGCGACCTCAAGAAGACGCTTTTCGGCGAACGGGCGCGCGATGAGTTGCAGCCCGAGCGGCATGCCTTCGCCGTCGAAGCCGGATGGCTGCGATGTGGCGGGGAAGCCGAGAACGTTGATACCGCGCATAAAGCGGGTTGTAGCGAGGCGGAAGTCTTCTTCCACGCCTTCGATCGTCACCGTCGGATCGCCAATTTTCTTCGCGCCAGTCGGCGTTGTGGGCGTCGCGAGAACGTCGACGGAATCGAAGACGCGGAGGAACGCATCGCGGAAGTGACGGCGCAACCGTTGCGCGTTGATGTATTCGGTGGCGGGCATCAGCAGACCCTGCTCCCACAGAACGCGAATGTCGGCGCCGACTTCGTGTTCACGGCCGGCGAATTGGTTCAGTACGGTCGCCGCTTCGCAGAGAAGAATGATGCGAGCCACGGTGTTGAGCGCGGCGATGTCGGGAACGGTGACGTCGACGATGGTCGCGCCGAGAGAAGCGGCGAGCGCGATCATTTTTCGCGCCGCGTTGGCGGCGTCGGGGTCGACACGATCGAAGTAGTAGTTCGACGGCACGCCGATGCGAACGCCTTTGAGGGAAATCGCTTCGCTGGGGAGATAGTTGTCGACCGGCGCGAACGAAGTTGTCTCATCGCGGTTGTCGCGGCCGGCCATGACTTGGAGGCAGACGGCGGCGTCGCGGGCCGATCGCGTGAGCGGGCCCATGTGATCGAGCGTATAGCCGAGCGGAAGCACGCCGAATTTGCTGACGCGGCCGAAAGTGGGCTTCAGGCCGAACGTATTGCAGAACGCCGCCGGTACGCGGATCGATCCGCCGGTATCACTGCCCATCGCCATGAACGTCATGCCGGCGGTGACCGCCGCGCCCGAGCCGCCGCTGGAGCCGCCGGGAACTCGCTCGACATTCCACGGATTGCGAACCGGGCCGTAGTGCGGGTTGTTCGAGGTGACCCCGTAGGCGAGTTCGTGCTGATGCGCTTTGCCGAGCATCACGCATCCGGCGCCGGAGAGTTTTTCCCACACCGTGCAGTCGTAGTCCGGAACGAAGTCTTTGTAGAGCAGGGAAGCGCACGTCGTGGCGACGCCGCGCGTGCAGAACAGATCCTTCAGCGCGATGGGAATGCCGTGAAGCGGGCCGCGATCGATTCCGCGCGCCAGTTCGCCGTCAAACGCGGCGGCTTCGCGGAGCGCGCTCACGCCGGTCACGTTAAGGAACGCATTATAAGCGCCGTTGCCGCCGTCGATGACGCGAAGGCATTCGGCCGTCAACTCGCGCGAGGAAACCTTCTTTGCCCGCAGCGCCGCGGCGGCTTCGAGGATCGTCATTTTGAATCTCCCTCGAACGGTAGCACATACATGCTGACGGGCTCGGCAAACCGATCGATCGACGGTTTGAGCGCCGCGAATTGGGACTCAAGCGCTTCGAGGGGCGCGGTTACTTTTTCCGATACATTCATTCCTCGCGCGGCGGCGACTGCTTTCCAATCTGTTTGCATACGATTCGTCATCATATACGATAGGCGAAGGCTTAATCATGTTCTGCGACAAATGTGGCGCGCCAGTGGCCGCCGAGACTACCGTCTGTCCGAGCTGCGGCGCCGCGCAGCCGGTGGTCAAGATCGGGGGCGCGATCGATTGGATCGGCACGGGCTTTAGCGCGGTCACGTCAAACTTCTGGGTGTTTGTGCTCT
>VFZW01000384.1 GCA_016871055.1 Acidobacteriota bacterium | reverse complement strand
TCCAGAAGCGTTGTCAGCCCATAGACCTGCCTCGACCAGCTGGAGTACGTGTTCATCGAGCCCGGCAGCGCGTCCAGCATGCCCGCTTCGATCTGATGCACCAGCTTGCGCGGTTCGCCATTGGCGGGAATCAGATAATACCAGCGGCGCGTCGGCGTGCGCGGCGCGTCGAAGCCGAGGATGCGGTAAGCGAGCGGATCCCGGCAGTGGTGATCGAAGAAAAGCCAGCCGTCGAGTTTCTCGTCGCGTAACGCTTGCTGAATGGCTGCGATGTTCATTTATTGATTCTCTCCCGTATAACGAGCCAGCGGCCGCGAGAACGCCGCGAACAGCAGGCCCGCGATAATCCCGAACAGCGCGATGTAGAAAAACAGGTCTTCGATTTTCATCGAAGCGTAGAAGCCCGCCATGCGGCCGCCGATGTAGTTGCCCGTCGCGATCGACAGGAAGAACACGCCCATGATCACGCCGCCGAGCCGCGCGGGCGCGAGTTTCGTCATCGCGGAAAGCCCAACCGGGCTGAGGCAAAGTTCGCCGATCGTGTGGAAAAAGTAGGTCGCGATCAGCCAGTACGGCGCGACCTTGATGTTTTGATCGGCGTCCTTGGCCGGGGCGACGAGCACAAGGTAGCCGAGACCGACAAACAGCAGCGCCAGCGAGAACTTCATCGCGACGCTCAGGTCGTTCTTGCCGAGCCGTATCCAAAGCAGCGAAAACAGCGGCGCGAGACAAATCAGGAAAATCGAATTCAGCGATTGAAACCAGGTCGACGGATACGCATAGCCGAATAGGACGTTGTTGGTCTTCGCATCGGCGAAGAGATTCAGCGTCGAGCCGGCCTGCTCGAACGACGACCAGAAAACGACCGACGCAATCAACAAGCAAAAGATAAGGATGATGTTCTTGCGTTCCCGATCGTTTTCGCAGCCGCGCCACAGGATCGCGAAGACGCCAGCGAAACAGAGCGCGAGCACCACGAAGAACGCATCGGCAAGGTCGACGGCGCTGAACGCGGTCACGCCCATCGTTTGCAGTACCCCGATGAGAAGCGGAATGCCGAGGATGACCCCGGCGCCGGCCAACAGGCTCTTGCGTTCGGACGCCCCTGGCTCGGTGACCGGTCGCAGCCCATTTTCGCCAAGTGCGGATTCGGTGAGTTTGTACTGAATCAGTCCGGCGATCATGCCGATCGTCACCAGCACGAAACCGTACCGCCAGCCAACGCGCTGCGCGAGATAGCCGACAAACAACGGCGACAAAAACGCGCCGACGTTGATGCCCATGTAATAGATCGAAAACCCGCCATCGCGGCGATTGTCGCCCTGCCCATACAGGGAACCGACCAGCGTGCTGGCGTTCGTCTTCAGCAGTCCCGTGCCCACGCAAATCAAGCCGAGGCCCGCGTAAAACGTCAGCGTGGTCGACGCCGCAAGCAGCAGATTGCCAAGGGCGATAATTCCGCCGCCATAGAACACCGCCTTGCGCTGCCCGATGATGCGATCGGCCAGCCACCCGCCCGGCAGACTCAGCAGATACACACACGCGGTGAAAATGCCGTAGATCGCGCCCGCCGTCGCGGTCTCCATGCCGAGGCCGCCCGCCGGCACCGCCGCGGTCATGTAGAGAAACAACACCGCGCGGTTGCCGTAATAACTGAACCGCTCCCACATCTCCGTGAAGAAGAGCGTGCGCAGCCCCTTGGGGTGCCCGAAGAAAGAGGTATCCATTACGGATTGCGTCGCCATGTAATCTCCGTGTTCAGTTGAATGAGCCCAGCCGTGTCGCGTGGATCGATGACGACGAACGATAAAGCGTCATCGACCCAATCCTGACTGCCGCCATCGGCGTGCTGCGTGGCAACCGTCAGTGTATATTCGCCGCGGCTCAACAGGCAATCGATCGCGAAGTCGATCTCGAAAACATCGCCCGCCGCAAACTCGCCAAGAGCCTGCTTTTCAACCCGCGTGTTGGTACCGTAGACATCAATGCCGAGCCGGTTGCGGATCAACATGCCAACCATCGGGTCTTTCGATTCGCGCGCGAATTCGGCGCGCAGCCGGATCGTCGCACGCTCGCCGCTCAGCAAACTCAGCGTTTTCTCGCCGTGGCTGTTGACGATGGCGAAGTCGACGATGCGGCTCGTCCCATCGCCATGACGGTACGAGCCGACTTCGCTCGGCGTGTCCCGCAGTTGCAGTTCATGCACTAGGCCGACGTATTTGTTGACGATTTCGTTCGGCGTTCCGATGGCGGCCACCTGGCCATGCATCATCAGCGCGGCGCGGTCAGCCAGGCGTTTCACGATGCCGAGATCGTGCGAAACGAACAGAATCGTAACCTTGCGTTCTTTCAGTTCTTCCAGCTTGCGCACACAGCGGTTGGCGAACATCGCATCGCCGACCGCCAGCGCCTCGTCGACGATCAGCACTTCCGGATCCACGTGAATCGCGGCGGCGAACGCCAAACGCACATACATGCCGCTCGAGTACTCTTTCACCGGGCGGTCGATGTACTCACCAATGCCCGCGAACTCCTCGACGCTCGCAAAGCTCGCTTCCACCGCTTCGCGCGACAGCCCCATGATCTCGCCGTTCAGGAAGACGTTTTCACGGCCCGTGAATTCCGGGTTAAAGCCCGCGCCGAGTTCAAGCAGCGCGGCGACGCGGCCCGTCGTCACAACACGGCCGCGCGTCGGCTGCATGATGCCCGCTACAATTTGCAGCAGCGTCGACTTGCCGCTCCCGTTCGGTCCGACAAGCGCGAAGACCTCGCCCGGCTCGACACGCAGATTGATGTCGCGCAGCGCCCAGAACTCCTTCACGCGCGCCTCGCCGATCAGCGGGATCAACTCCGCGAGACGATCGGACGGGCGAGCGTAGAGCGGGTAGACTTTCGAAACGTGTTGGACCGAGACCAACCTTCCAGCTTAGGGCCTCGCCCCGCATCTTTCAATGTCGCCGCGAGCCGCACAGTCACCGTACCCCGCGGCGATCCATTGTCCAACGCACTGCAAGCGGGCGCTCCCGCTTAGAATCGCAGCCGCAGAGCGAGTTGAACCTCGCGCTCGCCGGCGCCCGCGAAGGTTCCCGTGATCTGGCCGAAGTTGCCCGCGTTGACGTTTCCCACCGGGTTTCCGAACTGCGGTGTGTTCGTCAGGTTGTAGATCTCGCCGCGCAGCTCGAGCTTCCAACCCTCGCGAACGTCGAAGGTCCGGAACACGGAGAAGTCATAGTTCGCCAGCACCGGACCGCGGCCGATGTTACGGCCCGCATTGCCGAAGCGGTTCGGGCCGGGCGCGACGAACTGCGTGGTGTCGAAGAAGCGCTGGCCGGGGCCTACGTTGCCCAGTTTGGTGTACTTGCCGGCAACGTCGGCAAACTGGCCGTTGCCCGGGCAATTGCACGGGCCGGCGTCCGCTGTGATGTTGAATGGGGATCCGCTCACGGCTCGGAGAATGCCGTTGAGTTGCCAACCGCCCGCTATCCAGCGGCCGGGGCCGGAGGTCAGGTACTGCTTGCCCGGGCCAAACGGAAGCTCGTAGATGTGATTGATCACCAGCATCTGGCGGCGATCGAACGATGTGGGGCCGTAGTTGCGCCGGATGTCGGCCACCACGACGAATCCACCTTGATCGTCCTGCACGCTGAGCGATTTGCTCCACGTGTAGGCGGTGCCGAACGAAAGGCCGTTCTGGAAACGGCGCTGTATGTTGACCTGCAGCGCGTTGTAGTTGTTGTTGTACGCGTTCGCGCGCTCGGCCACGCTGGCCGTGCGGCCGAAACGCCGGTTGAAGATGAGCCCAGCCGTGCCGCCGCCCGGCAACGCGTGGTTCAATTCACGCTGGCTCGGCAGCCGCCGGCCGAGCGTGCCGACGTAGCTGACGTCCATCACCGTGGCGAAGCCGAGTTCGCGCTGGTACGTCAGGCTGTAGCTGTGCACGAACGGCACCGGATTCGACCGGGGGATGGTGAAGAACGCCTGGTTCGGCGCCGGTGAGATCACGCCGTTGTCCGGAATCGGCAGCACTGGCACCGGAACAATCGTGTCCATCGAACCGTCGATGCGGAAGTCGTTCGGTACGCCGAGTTGGACGTTGTAGATGACCGGGAACTGCGTCGACAGGGTGCCGCCCGTGAAGCCGAATCGGCCCGTGTAGTACGACGTGCCGTATCCGCCCCGCAGAACGGACTTCGGTGACATCTTATAGGCGAAGCCGAGGCGCGGCGCCCAGTTGTTGGCGTCGTAATCGACATTCGTGCTGAGGCCGACGTTGCCGAAGCCGGCGACGACCAGGCTATTGTTGGTGGGATCGTAGTTCGAGGCTCCGCCGCGATAGCGCGGCTTCACGGTGGAATGTCCTTCGTAGCGCACGCCGAGGTCCAGCGTCAGCTTGGAACTCGCTTGCCACGAGTCGTGGACAAAGAAGAACGCCTGCGTGACGCGGTTGGTCGGCGTCACCGTCTGGAAGGTTCGCGACGACACATCCGGTGCATTGATGAGAAAGGCCGCCAGCGAGTTGCCGGCGGTTCCGAACGGACCAATTGCGGTCCCGGGCAACGCGGTGGTGCCGGGATTGAATTGGAAACGTCCGCGCGGACCGAAGTTCAAGCCTTGTGGTTGAAAGCGGTCGGCCCGAATGCGGCGCAGGTCCGCGCCCCACTTCACGGTGTGTCGGTTGACGTTTTTGCTCCAGGTGTTGACGAAGTTGAAGAGGTTGTCGGCGTTGATCAGTGGGTACACCACTCGCGGACCGATTCCCGGCATGCCGGCGATATCGTACCGCGGCAATCCGCGCGTCGAAATCGGATCCGGGAAAACGTTGATGAGATTGAGTTCCTTCGCCAGCGGGTCGTCGACGTTGTTGCCGTTCACGTTCACGAAGTACCGGTTGTAGCCGAGCCGGGTCTCCATCAGCAGCGTCGGGCTCCACTGCCGGTTGTAGTTGATGGCCGCCGTGTGGTTGCCGCCGTTGCTCGCCACGCCGTCGCCGACTTTCGGGCCCAATAGTGCGTCCTGCGCCACGGTGGAAGGCGTAAAGTTGTATTTCATGAAGAAGGAGTTGCGTTCGTTGAAGTTATGGTCCAGACGGCCGTCGTAGTTATAACTATCCAACCGGAACGGTACGTTGCCCACGATGTTATTGACCAGCCCGGTTTGGTTCGTCGCCGGCAGGTTACTCAGTAACCGGCTGGCGATCGGGTGAATGCGGCTCGCCGGTATGACGTTATTCGGGAAGGGCGTCCGGCCCGGGCCTTCCGGTCCGGTGCGCGGGTCATAGAGGTTCAGGCCGGTGACGCCGGTGAAGTTACCGCCACGCCACGCCTGCACGGGGATGGTGTTGAGTTCCGTGGTGGCCTGGCGCTGCTTCGTGCCCTGGTAGGAGCCGAAGAAGAACGTCCGGTTCTTGACGACCGGCCCGCCGAACGTGCCGCCAAACTGGTTGCGCGTTAGGGCCGGCTTCGCCTGGGGTACGAAGTTGAAGAAGTTCCGCGCCCGCAGCGCCGCCACTCGGTTAAACTCGAACACGCTGCCGTGGAATTCATTCGTTCCTCCGCGTGTCACGACGTTCAGCACCGCGCCGCCCGCGCGGCCGAACTCGGCGTTGAAGTTGGACGTGGAGATATTCACTTCCTGCACCGATTCGGCCGGGGGAATGTAGATTGTCAGCCCCAGCGTCGGGTTGTTATTGTCGACTCCGTCGACCTGCACGTTGTTGGCGCTGTTGCCCTGGCCGTTGGCTTGATAGAACGTCGTCCGCTGTGGATCCTCGAGCGCCGTGAAGGTGGCCACCGGCGGCGTTACCCCCGGCAGCAGGCCGACGAGAGCCTGAAAACTCCGGTTCGCCACGGGAAGCTCGCGGACCGTCTGCGACGTGATGGTGCGGTTGACGTCGGACCGGTCGGTTTGCAGCAGTGGCGACTCTGCCGTCACCTGCACCGTCTCGGTCAGCGCTCCCGGCTCGAGCACGAGGTCTACGCGCACGGTCGAGGCGACGCTTACCTGTATGTTCGCCCGTGTGATCTTCTTGAAGCCCTGTTTTTCCACTTCTACGCTGTAACTTCCAGGTGGCAAAAACGACTGGGTGTAGATACCCTCGCCGTTCGTGGTCAGCGTTCGCTTCACGCCGGTGTCCTTCTCGGCGATCACTACCCGGGCGTCGGGAACCACGCCGCCGGATGAGTCGGATACGGCTCCGAGCAGCGTGGCGGTAACCGCCTGCGGCCAGCAAGCGGCGCCGGCAAGTAACAACAACACGAGACAACGCATACAGGGTGGAGTTGTCCCCAAATCTGAGACACGAGTCTAGACACACAAAAATTCCCAAAGGAGAATTTGAGTCATGTCCGTGTCACGAAGAAAGTTCAACCGCGAGTTCAAGCTCGCGGCGGTCAAGCGTCTG